>JAZNTO010000110.1:0-13432 GCA_045591805.1 Akkermansia sp.
AAGGCTGCCCACAAGCAGAACTGGGACAAGATTGTGGCCGTTTACAAGGACGGCGGTCTGGTCAAGGGTAAGGTTAAGAGCGTCGTGAAGGGTGGCCTGATGGTCAACGTCGGCGTGGAAGCCTTCCTCCCCGGCTCCCAGGTGGACATCATCCCGCCCAAGGATCTCAACGAGTTCGTGGGCAACGTTTACGAGTTCAAGATTGTCAAGGTCAACGACGAGCGCAAGAATATCGTGCTCTCCCGCCGCGAGGTCATCGAGGCCGAGCGCAGCGAGCAGCGCCAGCGCTTCCTGGAGACCGTGAAGGTGGGCGACCGCGTCACCGGTACCGTGAAGAACATCACGGACTTCGGCGCATTCGTGGACCTCTCCGGCATGGATGGCCTGCTGCACATCACAGACATGAGCTGGGGCCGTGTGAACCACCCCTCCGAGCTGCTGCACATCGGCCAGGAGCTGGAGGTGCTTATCCTGGAGGTGGATCGCGACAAGGAGCGCGTCTCCCTGGGTCTCAAGCAGCTTTCCGACAACCCCTGGGCAGATATCGAGCAGAAGTACCCCATCAACTCCCGCGTCAAGGGTCGCGTCACCAAGCTTCTGGCTTACGGCGCATTCGTGGAGCTGGAGAAGGGCGTGGAGGGTCTTGTGCACGTTTCCGAGCTCTCTTGGACCAAGCGTATTACCCGCCCCTCCGATGTCCTGTCTCTGGATCAGGAAATCGAGGCCGTGGTGCTCAACATCTCCGTGGAGGAGCAGAAGATTTCCCTTGGCGTGCGCCAGCTGGACGAGAACCCCTGGGTGGCCATCGAGGCTCGTTTCCCCGTGGGTACCATCATCTCCGGTGCTGTGCGTAACCTCACACCCTACGGCGCCTTCGTGGCTCTGGAGGAGGGTATCGACGGCATGATTCACGTGTCCGACATGAGCTGGACCCGCAAGATCAACCACCCCTCCGAGGTTCTCAAGAAGGGTGACGTGGTGGAGGCTCGTGTGCTCAACATCGACAAGGAGAACCAGCGCGTTTCCCTCGGCATCAAGCAGCTCGAGAGCGACCCCTGGGAGAGCATCGACAACAGCTTCAAGGTGGGCGATCTCGTCTCCGGCAAGGTGGCCAAGATTGCTTCCTTCGGTGCTTTCGTCAACCTGGACGGCGACATCGACGGCCTCATCCACATTTCCCAGCTTTCCGAGGAACATGTGGAGCGCGTGAAGGACGTTATCAAGGTGGGCGAGGAAATCAAGGCTCGCGTCATCAAGGTGGACAAAGTGGAGCGCCGCATTGGTCTTTCCATCAAGGCTGTGAACTACGATCCCGAGCAGCTGCGCCGCGAGACCGCAGCCTTCGAGACCGTGCGCGCCGGCGACATGGTGGGTCTGGAGCAGGCCTTCAACCTGGCCGCCCTGCAGGCAGAGGAGTGGAGCCCCTCCGAGCAGAAGTAAACTGCCGGTACCACACCATAGAAACATTCTTTCCGCTCTGTTGCCTCGCGCAACAGGGCGGAAATTGTTGAGTACGATGAAATTGAGGGGGAAAGGAGGTTCCGTAAGCCTTCCGCTCGCGGAACTCGAGTTTGTATGTGGCAGATTCTTTCCGGGAGGTGGCAATGACTTTGAAATCCACTTCCATTTCCTTGACATCCTGAGCGTGGTGTAGTAGACTCTTGCGGTATGAACGCTCTTGCACAGCAGACAATTTTTGGTATACCGTATGTCGTGGCAGAGCTGTCGGCAGCCGGCGAGCATCTGGCCGCACAGGCCGCCGCTGCCACGGAGCCTCTGCTTGTGGCGCATTCGGATGTGCATGTGCTTACTCGCATGCTGCATGAGCCGGAGTACGGGGTAGGTATGCAGCACTTCCGCTATATTTGCCCGGATGGTATGCCTATCGTCTGGTTACTGCGGCGTAAGGGAGCCGCTGCGCATCGCCTCTACGGCCCGGATATGATGGAGACTGTCTGGGATTGCGGACGTGTGCATGGGTTGCGGCACTTTTTGTTGGGGGGCTCGGAGGAGGCCATTTCTCTGCTGCGCGAGAAGTTTGCTGCGCGTTTTCCCGGGGTACAGATAGCCGGGCACTATTGCCCGCCTATGGGGGAATGGCCGGCGGGGGAGAACTCTGCTATTTGCCACCGCATAGCAGAGAGTGGCGCCAACTGTGTGTGGGTTGGTCTGGGGTGCCCCAAGCAGGAGCGTTGGCTCTATACGAACCTGCCGCAGCTGCCGCCCGCTGTCTATTTTGGCGTGGGCGCCGCCTTCAACTTCCACGCCGGGCTTGTGAGCCAGGCCCCGCGCTGGGTGCGCTCCCATGGTCTGGAGTGGCTCTACCGCCTTTGCTGCGAGCCTCGCCGCCTCTTCAAGCGCTACCTTGTGCACAACTCTCGCTTTCTCTGGTATTGCCTCACGCGGAGAGTGTGATTTTTTGCCCATTTTTTCATCTCGTTGCCTGCCCGGCTGTGATACATTTTTTGGAAAGAGAACACTACGGCTGCGTTTGGGCTAAATCCGGTACACCGCCATACAGACGTGAAAGGTACAATTTTCGCTTGCCAAGAGGCGGCGGGCGGGGTATGATTTCTGCATGTGCAGAAATCTTCTCCTCCTCGTGGCTCCAATCGTGCTTTTATCCTGTGTCGGGACAAAACAGTTCACTATCCGCACCACGCCTTGCGATGGTGCGACTGTTCACATAAATGGCGAGCTGATAGAGGGGGTAACTCCTGTGACAACTGAAATTTCCCAAGACAAGGATTTGGGTATTGTCGTGGAAAAGGATGGCTACCGCGTGGGGGCTGCTACGGTATACACCCGCAGCAACTGGTGGCTTTCTTTGCTTTGGACGGAGAATGACCCCAAGGCGCGCTACATAGAGGAGGACGAGGTGACTATCCCCATGGAAAAGGTGCAGACCATACCCTCTTATGTGCCCACCAAGCTGCCGGCATTCCAGCCGCCGCCCGCTGCCATACAGGCCGCACCCACACTGCACGAGATGCCGGCCGGGCTTTGAGATTTTGGCAGTTTGATTTTGGATTTTGGAGGTCGGCGAGCGCGTCGGCCTCCCATGCTTTATTTATTTGGCGTAAAAAAGCGGCAAAAAATCCCAAAATTCTCCAAAGAAGTAATTTTTTTTGAAATTTTGCTTGCATATTGGGAAAAAGGTAGTATAGTTGGCGCACGCAAATGCGGCGCAGTGTATGCGCTGCGAGACACAACGAACAAACAAACACACCAATATGGCTCGTCTTTTCGGTATCGAAATACCCAATGAGAAGCGCGTTGAGGCCTCCCTGTGCTACATCTATGGCATAGGCCCCTCGACCGCCAAGAAGGTGCTCGAGCAGGCCGGTATCTCCCCGGATCTGCGCACGGGCACGCTCTCTGACGCTCAGCTGACCAAGATTGTGCAGGCTATCACTAGCAACAACATCCTTATCGAGGGTGACTTGCGTCGTGAGAAGCAGATGGCACTGAAGCGCCTTACCAGCATCAACTGCCTGCGTGGCATCCGCCACCGCAAGGGTCTGCCGGTTCGCGGTCAGCGCACCCGCACAAACGCCCGCACCCGCAAGGGCCGCAAGAAGACTGTAGGCGCCAAGAAGTAATTAACCCCTTATATAGAAGATACTGAAAATGGCTGAAGAAACCATCCAGGAAGTAGTGGAGACAGCAGCTCCCGCCGTTGCTCCCGAGGCTCCCGCCGCCGAGCAGAAGAAGCCCGAGGGTCGTCGCGATATTTTTGCCGAGCGCGGTCCCGTGGACGATGAAGACAAGGTGAAGATTCTTAAGGCGAAGGGCAGCAAGAACGTTACCACCGGTATCGTGCACATCTCCTCCACCTTCAACAACACTGTCGTAAGCGTGACGGACATGAAGGGCAACGTCATCGGCTGGTCCTCCGCCGGTAAGCTGAACTTCAAGGGCAGCCGCAAGAGTACCGCATACGCCGGTCAGGTAGTATGCCAGGACGCCTGCCGCCAGGCCATGGGTCACGGCCTCAAGGAGGTCGAAGTTCGCGTGAAGGGGCCGGGCTCCGGTCGTGAGTCCGCTGTACGTGCCGTGCAGACCATGGGTCTGGAGATTACGTCCATTGCAGACGTGACCCCCATCCCCCACAACGGCTGCCGTCCTCCCAAGGCTCGTCGCGCCTAATAGCAGTTTAACACAACACAGAAGAAAGATTACACAAGATTATGGCTCGTTATACAGGTCCTACCGCCAAGATCAGCCGTCGTTTCGGTGTTGAGCTCTTCGGTGCCAGCAAGGCATTTGCCCGCCGTCCCTTCCCCCCGGGTCAGCACGGTGCCCGCGCCGGTCGCAAGAAGAAGTCCGACTACGGCATCATGCTCGCCGAGAAGCAGAAGCTCCGCTTCATGTACGGCGTGCTCGAAGGCCAGTTCCGCAAGTACTATGAGGAGGCTTCTCGCCGCTCCGGTGTGACCGGCGAAATCCTTCTGCAGCTCTTGGAGCTTCGTCTCGACAATATCATCTACCGCCTGAACTTTGCCAACACGCGCGCTGCCGCCCGCCAGATGGTGTCCCACGGCCACGTGACGGTGAACGGCAAGAAGGTGAATATTGCCTCTTACAGCTGCAAGCCCGGCGATGTGGTTGCCGTGGCCGCTAAGGCTCGTTCCCAGGCTCTTGCCAACCGCGCTCAGGAGCTCACGGCTTCTGCTGTGACTCCGGATTGGCTGGAGGTGGACGCCGCCAAGCTTTCTGCCAAGGTGGCTCGCATCCCCTCCATGGAGGAGATTGCCCCCATCGTCAACGTGCAGCTTATCGTGGAGTTCTACTCCCGCTAAAGCGCTGCGCATCGGCGTCCTTTCACACCAAACCCTGCCTTCCTACTGCGGATGGCGGGGTTTTGTGTGTTGGCACTTAGCAACTGCTCTGCCGCTTCGCCTGCGGAGCAGTTGCGGATGGGTTGCAGATTTGCGTAAAAGCGGTGTTTGCAGACGCAGAAATGAGCAGTTTACGCATTTTCCGCTTGAATATACGGCGCAAGCGTGTAGAATAGTGGTGTTATGCTAGATATCCGAGTTGTCAGGGAGAATCCTGAGTATGTGAAAGAGCGTGTCCGCCTGCGCGGCGGAGACCACTGGATGCTTGTAGACAAGGTGCTGGAGTGTGACGTAAAGCGCCGCAATGCTGAGACGGAGAAGCAGGCTCTCTCCTCCGAACGCAATAGCTCATCGAAACTCATCGGGCAGATGATGAAAGAGGGGCGCCGCGAGGAGGCCGAGGAGCTCAAGAAACGCATGGGCGAGGTGGGCGAGCGTATCAAAGAGCTGGATGCCGTGGCTACTGCCGCAGCAGAGGAGCAGGAGAATCTACTGCTCAATATCCCCAACATGCCGCACGATGCCGCTCCCGTGGGTATGGATGAAAGCGCCAACCCCGAGCTGCGTGTGTGGGGATGCAAACCCGAGATTGCGGAGCCGAAGGATCATGTGCAGATTGCTACGGCCTGCGGATTGCTGGATTTTGAGGACGCTACACGTATTTCCGGTTCAGGATTTATCGTATATCGCGGTTTGGGTGCCCGCTTGGAGCGCGCGCTCATCAACTTCCTACTGGATACGCAGACACAGGAGAACGGCTACCAAGAGGTGGGCGTACCGTTTATTGTGAAGCGCGAATGCATGTACGGTACCGGCCAGCTGCCTAAGTTCGAGGAGGATATGTACGGCTTGGAGGGCAACAGCATGTTCTTGGTGCCCACGGCCGAGGTACCTGTGACCAATCTCTGCCGAGATCGCATACTGAAAGAGTCGGATCTGCCCGTGAAGATGACCGCCTACACGCCCTGTTTCCGCCGCGAGGCCGGTTCCGCCGGGCGCGAGAACAAGGGCATGATTCGAGTGCACCAATTCGACAAGGTGGAGCTGGTGGAGATTTGCCGCCCGGAGGATGGCTTCGCTGAGCTGGAGAAACTCACGAGTCATGCGGAGTGCATCTTGCAAAAGCTGGGTCTGCACTATCGCGTCATCGAGCTTTGCACGGGAGATGTCGGATTCTCCTCCGCCAAGACATACGACATAGAGGTGTGGGCACCGGGGCAGGGCAAGTATCTGGAGGTCTCCAGCTGCTCCTGTTTTACGGACTATCAGGCACGCCGCATGAAGCTGCGCTACAAGGATGCCGCCGGCAAGATGCGCGTGCCTTACACCTTGAACGGCTCCGGTACAGCGCTACCCCGCCTGTATGTGGCGCTGCTGGAGCAGTGCCAGCAGCCGGACGGCTCTGTGCGCATACCCGCCGCACTGGTGCCCTACTTCGGGGCGGAAAGCATACAGCCCAAGGCCTGAACCAACAATATAAACAGCCTATACCGGGAGACTCGCAACAGGTAAACTTATAACCAATTCTGCATGTTATGTCCGAAATGATAGAAACAATGGGACCCATCGCTTGGCTTATGCTCATCTGCGCCATCGGGGCTTTTGCCGTGGTGGCCGAGCGCCTCTTCTACTTTCACCGAGTCAATATCAATGCAGAGGACTTCCTGCGCGGGCTTTCCTCCCTGCTGCGCAGCGGGCAGTACAACGAGGCTCTACACGAGGTGCGCCTACTGCCCGGGCCTATGGCGCGAGTGGTGGAGACGGTACTCTCCCGCCCGCGTTTGGCTCGCAACGAGCTGCGCGATATTGCCATGGAGGCAGCGGGGCTGGAGGTTTTCCGCGTGGAACGCTACATCCGCAGTCTGCTGGCCTGTACCACGGTGCTGCCTCTGCTGGGGATTCTGGGCACAGTGCTGGCACTGGTGAATTTCTACGACCAGCCGGGCATTACGGATGGTGCCGCCGCCATGCCGGAGGTGGCAGAGACGCTCAGCGGCGCGCTGAAACTCTCCGCCATGGGTATAGCACTGGCCATTCCCTGCTATCTTTTCTATGTGTACCTCGTGGCGCGTGCGCGTAAGACGGTGAACAATATCGAGCGCGCCGGCTTGGAGTGCGTGCATATTGTTTGCGATGCCCGCGAGTGCGAATCCTCGGACACTTCGGCACCCGCCGCCTCCGGCTCCACCTGCCGCTCCGGCAAGTGTAGCTGCGAGCCCGCCGCCGCAGAAGCTGCTCCCCGGGCAGAAACAACAGAGTAAAACCACGCCTCATACCCCGCTTTTGCCATGTTGCGCGTACGCTCCAGACTTTCGGACTCCGGCGTTACCGTTATCGCGTTGGCCGGTATCAACCTGTTGCTGTTGCTTTGCCTGTGCGTGCTGCTCAACACGCATCGCCTGCCTCGCTATGGGTTCAATGTAGTGCCGGCGGAGTCGCAGTTCCTCCTCTCACGCTTCGACCGAAGCGGCGCACATGTCATCACCATCACCCCCGGGGAGGAGCCTCGTTTTTTTCTGGGCGGGCGGGAAGTTCAGGATGGTTTGCAGGGACTGGATGCAGAGCTGCGAACTTGGAAATCCGAGAAATCCTCGCGCGTGACTGTCATTCTGGTGTGCGATGCCGCAGTACCGGCCGGAACCCTGCAACTGGTCGTGGATATGGTGCTCTCTCACGGGTTTAACTGCTCACTTTCCGGGCGTCCGGTAACCGGCTGATGCAAGAACAGGAAGACATATTGTTGTATCACCCCAAGTACAGCCGCCCGTTGCGCGGCTGTCTGGGGCATTTTATTCTGCTTGCTGTGGCTGTGGTGGCCGCCATTTTGGTGCTGGTCAAAGTGCTGCCGCCTACCCCCATGCCCCCCACGCAGGAGGGCACGCTGCACTACCGAAACGATGAGTTGCTGCACATGCAGGCTCTCATGCACAGCCCGCTGCCACTACCTTTGCCGCGTTATGTGGATCCCGCCCGCCGGGATGCCGCCGCTGCACAGGAGCTGCCCTCCCGTTTTGTGCCCAAGCTTAGCCAAGCCCCCGCAGAGCGCATTTTCAGCGCCGCGCACGACTCCGCCGTGCTGGACGCCGCCTCCCTTATAGCCCTGCCGCCGGAGGGCTTGCGGGACACCCCACCCACGGCAGATGGAGAGGAGGTGCAGCCGTGAGCGACTGGCTCACCTTTACCCCGGCCGGTTTTTTCGAGGCCATCGCCGTGGCTGCCTTTGTGCTGCTGCTGGGAGTCGTGGTGCCCGTGCAGCTTGCTGCCAAGCTGCGCCGCCTCCGTCTGGCTCGCCTGCGCATTGTCTGCCGTATCTGTGGCTACCGCTTCATTCGCAAAGACCCACAGGCTATTTGCCCGCACTGCGAGGCTAGGAATAAGTGAGGCTTATTAGTTCTAATTTTCTGAGTTAAAGCTTGTATATGTGCTGAAGTTTGGTATAATTTGTCAGGAAAGTCTATGGGTGTAGCAAGACCGTTCATAAAATGGGTAGGAGGTAAGAGCCAGCTGATTAATCAGCTGGAGGCGTTGTTGCCAGCTGATTTCGGTAAGTGGGAAGAGGCAACTTATATAGAGCCTTTTGTTGGCGGTGGTGCAATGCTTTTCCATATGTTAAGTAGCTATTCGAATATAAAACAAGCAGTTATCAATGACATAAATCCTGATTTGACGACGTGTTACGTGGTTGTTCGAGATGAGCCTGGAAAGTTACTCAACTCTCTAAAAAATATCCAGCAGGAATATGACAGCCTACTCACAGAGAATGCAAGAAATGCATTTTTTTACAGTATGCGAGCTCGTTTCAATGCAAAAAAGCACGGCGCTGTTGAGAATACCACTCTTTTCTTCTTCTTAAACAGAACTTGCTTTAATGGGCTCTATAGAGTCAATAAGAGCGGTGGCTTTAATGTTCCTTTCGGAAAGTATGTAAGCCCCTCAATATTCAATGAAGATATAATATATGCGGATAGTCAACTGTTGCAGAAAGTAGAAATACTGACAGGGGACTTTGAACAAACTTTTGACTATATTCGACCTAATTCGCTTTTCTATTTCGATCCTCCCTATCGACCGCTTAGTAATACTTCCAGTTTTAATAGCTACAGCAAAGAAGCCTTTAACGATAGTGCTCAAGAGCGACTTAAGTGCTTTTGTGATCGTATACACGATGCCGGTGCTCAGTTTATGCTCAGTAATTCAGATTGTCTGGCAAAAGATGGAAAAGATGACTTTTTTGATGTGTTGTACTCAGCTTATCAAATAGAGCGAGTTTTTGCTTCCAGATGTATAAACTCAAACGTGTCCAAACGAGGTAAACTGACGGAAATCCTTGTGCGTAATTATTCCAATATCAGAAAGCAGGCGCTGCAGCTTGAATTGTCAATAGGTGTATCATGAACATTAATGAACGTTTTTGCCGTTTTCTTTCGGAATTGAAAGAAACCAATGCGACTCTGGGTTTTTATTCAGACTTTGAAAAGATAGAAAGCAATGTTTCGGATATCGCATATAGCCTTAACATTCTTAATTATCTCATAGGCAAGTCCAATATTGCTAATGCCGTTCGCGAGATTTGGAAGAGAGACAAACACGCGTTTGAAGTTATGGACGTGCTTATTGCGACTAGACGAAAAGATAACAAACTTTTCCTTAATTCTGATCAACTTGCACAGCCTATACACTCCCTTTTTCATAGTCCCGAGGGTGTTGTGCAATTTCTTGAGGAGACTGGATTGGCTAATCTTTTCCGCCAGCAGAAAGTTAACGATCTTGTTGATTATGTGTTTGGTGTTGAGACCGGTCTGGATTCAAATGCCCGGAAAAACAGAAGTGGCTTTATCATGGAGAAACGTGTAGCAGGTCTTTTGGGGGCTGCTGGGATAATGTATGGAGAACAAGTTTCTTCACGCTGTTATCCTGAATTGGAACAGGCGTTGGGGGTAGACCAAAAAGTGTTTGATTTTGTCGTTGCTACCCCTCGCAAGACATACTTGCTGGAGGTAAATTTTTACTCCGGAGGCGGCTCTAAATTGAACGAGACTGCTCGTTCTTACACTGATGTGGCTCCGAAGATTAATGGAGTGCCCGGATTCGAGTTTGTATGGATCACGGATGGCAAGGGATGGATGAGTGCTAAAAATAAATTGCAGGAAGCATTTGCAGCAATTCCTTCTATTTACAATCTCACCACCGTTCATCAATTTATTGCTAAGCTTCGAGGTGAACTTAGTTAATATGCTCCCTTCATACTACAAATCCTCCAATCAGGATTATACGCTTTTGTCCGGGAATTGTCTGGAGCTTCTGAAACTGTTTAAGTTCTCCTTTGACATGATTTTTGCAGACCCTCCGTACTTTTTAAGTAATGGGGGGATTAGTTGTCAGTCCGGTGAAGTTGTGTGTGTGGACAAGGGCAATTGGGATAAAGCCGAATCTACAGAGCACGTCGACTCTTTTAATTTGCAATGGCTTACTCTCTGTCGTGAGAAACTCAGCGATAATGGTACTATTTGGATATCTGGAACATATCACAATATTTTCAGTGTGGCGAATTCTCTTAAAACTTTGGGTTTCAAAATCCTCAATATCGTAACATGGGTGAAAACAAATCCACCCCCTAACATTTCATGCCGATTTTTTACTTATTCATCTGAGTTTGTTATCTGGGCTCGTAAGAATCCCAAAATTCCCCATTATTTCAATTATGAGCTCATGAAAAAGCTTAATGATAATAAACAAATGCCTGACGTTTGGCACTTGCCTGCTATCGCTCGATGGGAAAAATCTTGCGGAAAACATCCAACGCAGAAACCTCTATCATTACTTACTCGTATTATTCTAGCGTCAACTCCTGAGAATGCGTGGATTCTTGATCCTTTTTGCGGTAGCGGCACAACAGGTATTGCGGCATCTCTCACGGGGCGTAAATTTTTGGGGATAGAGCAAGAACTGCAATATTTGAAAATTGCTACTGCACGGCGAGAAGAGTTGAACTCCGATGTTGTTCGAAATACTTACGGCACAAAGATTAAAGACTTAGTAAATTATAAGTTCTGTAGCCAGAGGTGAACAGAGGGGTAGTACATGTATGCCCTCGCTTGAGTATGGCTTCCGTTGTTTTGGCGGAAAAAGACGGTTATTACAAAGGATAAGTTGTTAAGTGTGCAAGCCGTTGTTTCCGGGAGGAAGCAGCGGCTTTGCTTTGGCGAGATTCTATGAAAAAAGCCCGGCTCCTGCGAGGGAGTCGGGCTTTTGGGAAAGTTGCCTGTGGGTCAGTGGCTTAGTTGCGCTCGAAGAGGGCGCGGATTTTGCTGCCCACCACCTCGACGGGGTGCTCGGCCAGAGCAGCACGCTTGGCCAGCAGGTTGGGGGCGCCGGCGGCGGCCTCTGCCAGCCATACGCGGGCGAACTCGCCGCTCTCGATGCGCTTGAGGCTCTCCTTCATCTTCTCCTTCACCTCCGGGCCGAGAATCTGCGGGCCGTTGTAGTACTCGCCGAACTCAGCGGTGTTGGAGATAACGCCGTTCATGGCTTGGATGCCCTTGTTGTAGATGATGTCCACGATGAGCTTTGCCTCGTGTACGCACTCGAAGTAAGCCATCTCGGCGGGGTAGCCGGCCTCGATAAGTGTCTCGAAGCCATACTTCATGAGGTCTACCAGACCGCCACAGAGCACGTTCTGCTCGCCGAAGAGGTCCTCGTAGGTCTCCTGCTGCATGGTGCACTCCAGCACGCCGCCGCGGGTGAGCCCCTCCGCCTTAGCCATGGCGAGAGCCACATTCTTGGCGTTGCCGCTGGGATTCTGGAACACGGCGATAAGGCCGGGGCAGCCAAAGCCCTCCTCGAACACGCGGCGTACCTCTGTGCCCGGTCCCTTGGGGGCTACCATGATGACGTCCACATCTGCCGGCGGCTCGATGGTCTTGAACACGTAGGCGAAACCGTGGGAGCAGCACAGGGTCTTGCCGGCGCACAGCCCCGGCTTAATCTGGTTGGCGTACACGGAGCCGTGCATTTCGTCCGGCAGCAGGATGTGGATGATATCGGCCTTCTTGGCGGCCTCGTCCACGGGCATTACTTCGAAGCCGTCCTGTACAGCGGCATCCCAGCTCTTGCCGGGGCGAATGCCGATGATGACGTGCACACCACTGTCGCGCATGCAGAGAGCTTGGGCGCGCCCCTGAGCACCGTAACCGATTACGGCCACGGTCTTGCCATTCAGAACGCTTACATCGGCGTCCTTGTCGTGAAGAATTTCCATTGTCTTGATATGGTTTGAATTGAAACTTCTGCACCCCGCGGGAGGGGGCACGCCGATAATCTACCACCATTCTGCTGAATTGCAAGCCTTTAATGCGACATTTTTTTGCGGCCGGCGTGTGATTTTAGTTGACAAGGCGGTGGGAAGGGTGTATGCTGTGCGTCCCCGCTGATGCTGCAATACCAACAACGGAGGGCTGGGGGCTATAGCGCAGCACCTTCCGCTCACTCGTGCTTCCTGATGCAAGGTTGCACACAACATACACACATACAATGATTAACGAACTCGTATCCAAGATGGTTGAAGCCGGCGTACACTTTGGTCACCAGACCCGCAAGTGGCACCCCAACATGAAGAAGTACATTCTCACCCAGAAGAATGGCATCCACATCATCAACCTGGAGGAGACAGAAAAGTGCCTCGACAAGGCTTGCGCTTTCCTGGCCGAGAAGGCTGCTAAGAACAAGAAGATTCTCTTCGTGGGCTGCAAGCGTCAGGCTCAGGAGGCTGTGAAGGAGGCTGCAGAGGCCACCGGCCAGTACTATGTGAACTTCCGCTGGCTTGGCGGTATGCTCACCAACATGGCTACCATCAAGAAGAGCATCGCTCGCCTGGATTGGCTGGAGAACCTCGACAAGCAGCCGGAGTACAAGAGCATGTCCAAGAAGGAGATTGCTGCTCTTTCCCGCGAGCGCGAGAAGCTCCTGCGCAACCTGCAGGGTATCCGCAACATGGGCGGCGCTCCCGACGTGATGGTTGCCATCGGCGCCGACCACGAGGACATCGCCATCCGCGAGGCTCACATTCTGGGCATCCCCGTGATTGTGCTTACCGACACGAACGCCGACCCGGACAGCGTGGATTTCCCCATCCCCGGCAACGACGACGCCGTGCGCTCCATCCGCCTGATTCTCTCCGTGCTCACGGAGGCTATCAACAAGAACAAGGCTTAATAGCCCTATAACCCCCGATTTTACAAGATACTACTATGGCAGATATTACCGCCCAGATGGTCAAAGAGCTGCGCGCCAAGACAGACGCCGGCATGATGGACTGCAAGAACGCTCTTATCGAGTGCGACGGCAACATGGACGAGGCCGTGAAATACCTCCGCGAGAAGGGTATCGCCAAGGCTGCCAAGAAGGCTGACCGCGACGCCAAGGAGGGCGTTGTTACCACCGTTGTCGAGGGTAACGACGGCATCATCTTTGAGATCAACTGCGAGACCGACTTCTGCTCCAAGGGTGACAAGTTCAAGGCTCTCGTGGCTGAGATTGCCGCTGCTTTGAAGGCCTCTGCCGCCAAGAGCCTCGACGAGGCTCTCAATGTGGCC
>JAZNTO010000111.1:0-6379 GCA_045591805.1 Akkermansia sp.
CGCCTGAAAGCAGAACAGAAAGCCGCCGAAGAAGCCCGCGAGCGTGCGGAGGAAGAAGCAGAGGCCAAAGCCAAGGCTGAACGCCGCGCCGCCATAGCGGCCGCGCGTGCAGAGCGTGCTCGCCTGAAAGCAGAACAGAAAGCTGCCGAAGAAGCCCGCGAGCGCGCGGAGGAAGAAGCAGAGGCCAAAGCCAAGGCCGAACGCCGCGCTGCCATAGCCGCCGCTCGCGCAGAGCGTGCTCGCCTGAAAGCAGAGCAGGAGGCAGCCGAAGAAGCCCGCGAGCGTGCGGAGGAAGAAGCAGAGGCCAGGGCTAAGGCCGAACGCCAAGCCGCCAAGGCCGCTGCTCGTGCTGAGCGTGCTCGCCTGAAAGCAGAACAGAAAGCCGCCGAAGAAGCCCGCGAGCGTGCGGAGGAAGAAGCAGAGGCCAAAGCCAAGGCTGAACGCCGCGCCGCCATAGCGGCCGCTCGTGCTGAGCGTGCTCGCCTGAAAGCAGAGCGGGAAGCCGCTGAGGAAGCCCGCGAACGAGCGGAGGAAGAAGCAGAGGCCAGAGCTAAGGCCGAACGCCAAGCTGCCAAGGCCGCTGCACGCGCTGAGCGTGCTCGCCTGAAAGCAGAGCGGGAAGCCGCTGAGGAAGCTCGCGAACGAGCGGAGGAAGAAGCTGAGGCCAAAGCTAAGGCCGAACGCCAAGCTGCCAAGGCCGCTGCACGCGCTGAGCGTGCTCGCCTGAAAGCAGAGCGGGAAGCCGCTGAGGAGGCTCGCGAACGAGCTGAGGCGGAGCAGAAAGCTCGAGTGCGGGCTCAGCGTGCTCGATTACGAGCTGCCGAACAGGCAACAACCGGAGGAAAGTGGTGGCAACGCTTACTCAGGCGCGTGGGACTCTGAGCGCGTGTTTTGGGAATGTAAGCGCTGGGGTGATAAAAGGAGTACCCCATTGATCTGTACCGAAAAAGCGCACCTCCATATTGACCGGGCGCCGGGTGAATTCCTGATGCCCGCTGCATGTGAAAACTGCGCCCGGCGTCAGCACAGGATATTGATTGAACACTTGAGCAGCCTCTACAATGCGAGTTTCGCCTTCCGTGTTTTGTAGCAGCCACTTGCGACCACGTAGGCGGATGCTGGCGTCTCCGGCATTGTACATGCAGATGCGGAAAAATACTTGGTACAAGGGTTCTGCGCTACGTGTAATTCGTAGCCCAACAAAGGCAACCCGCATGTGGAGTGTATCCAGCACGGGCAGTGTAGACGCCTCAGTGCTCATGTCCCTTGCCAACGGCCAGAGTGGAGAGTTTGCCCACCGTGTCCAGAAGTGCCGCTACTTTTTCGGGGCTGGGCTGTTCGCCCTCCTGCAAGCTCATGAGAGATACCAGCTCCCCAAGCAGGGCGCACATCTGCTCAATCTGCATGCGGCGAGCTGTGCGCGGATTTACCCCTTGCAAAATTTCTGCAAAGTATTCCGGGGCGTCCGGGTAGAAGATAACTCTTGCCTTTGTGGCGTCGAATTGAGCACAGAGTGCTGCTGCTGAGGCCTCCAGCGCGCGTATCCAGCCCCCTAAGGCGATGATGTGGGAAAGATCCGGGTCACGCAGAGCTGCCAGCTCGGTATTGACATCGCTCTGCGTGGAGGTAAGAACGCGCTTGAACTCCTCCAACTGGCCTTTTTCCGCATGCTCCAGCAGGCTGGCGGAGTGGGTGTTCATTTTATCGCCCACGCCCAAGGCGTTGCCGTAGCGTGTAAGATCCATGGCAATGGGCTTTATATCGTTCATGTGTCCGCTTCGCACTGCCAGAAAGCCGTCTGCCAGAATATAGCCCATTTCCAGTGCAAGAGCTCCGGCGTGTGTGGGCAGTTTTTCCGGGCGATTGCGCAGTACATACTCCTCCGGGATGGCGGGCAGTGTGTCAAGCTGGTCAAAAATACGGGTGATAGATGGCGCCGTATAGACGTTGATGCCAAGCTCTACGTTCTCGTGGCTTTCGTCCAGCAGAGAATCATCCCGGAACATGGCCGGAACCTCTCCGGGCTTGCGTTCCGGCTCTGTTACGTCTATGAATTCCGGTGTCCCGTCTACCACGTATTCTCCGGTATTGTCAGCCGGAATGGATGTCTCCTGAGCAATTATAGCTGGTGTGCTAAGTATGCCGGCCGATACAACGAGGTGAAAAAAACACGATTTCATGATGTTCTGAAAGCTTCGGTGATGTTTAGACTTGACTCTTGCACAAATATACATTACTATCTTCGCGCGTCAAGTCTATCTTTGCCGCTGACGTAAAAAATACAACTCGGTAGCAAAGATAGGGGCGGCGTAAGCTCCACATTATCAAACAAATCGTTATGCCTATCACTCCGGAAACAACAGAGACGGCTCAGTACTGGTTCAACTTCGTTTGGCTCATTGCCTACTTCCTTGTGCTCATTGGCATGTCCGGCTACGGGTTCCACCGCCTGATGATGGTTGTTCTTTATCTTATTCACCGTAAAGACGTACCGCAGCCTAAAGGGCAGTGGGAAGAGTGGCCTTTGGTGACGGTGCAGTTGCCCATGTTCAACGAGAAGTTTGTGGTGGAAGGCCTCCTCAAAAAAGTAACGGCTATTGATTATCCCAAGGACAAACTCGAGATTCAGATTCTCGATGATTCTACTGATGATACATGGGAACTTTGCAAACAACAGGTGGAGTATTACACGGCGCAGGGCTTCGATATTAAGTGTCTGCATCGTGTGGATCGCACCGGTTTCAAGGCCGGTGCCTTGGAGGCTGCGGATGAAGTGGCCAAAGGTGAGTTCCTGCTGATTCTCGATGCGGACTTCCGTCCGGAGCCCGATATTTTGAAGGCAACTATGCCTTACTTTACAGATCCGGGTGTGGCCCTTGTGCAGACTCGATGGGGACACATTAACCGCAGCAAAAATATGCTTACTCGCCTGCAGAGTATTTTCTTGGACGGACACTTCGCCCTCGAACAGACAGTTCGCAACCGCTCCGGGCGTTTCTTCACCTTCAACGGCACAGCCGGTGTGTGGCGCAAACAAGCCATTGTGGACGCCGGCGGATGGGAGCACGATACCATCACCGAGGACATGGATCTTTCCTACCGCGCGCAGATGAAGGGGTGGCGTTTTGTGTACCTGAATGATTATGTTACCCCTGCTGAGTTGCCGGAGGATATGGACGGGTTCAAGGCTCAGCAGCACCGCTGGACCAAGGGGTGCATTCAGGTGTGTCAGAAGATGCTTTGGACTATCTGGCGCTCTAACGCTCCGTTGAAGGCAAAGATGGAGGCGACAACTCACTTGACCTGCAACTATTCGTATTTGGCGTTGATTCTGCTCTGCTTGTTGGTGATGCCCATTTGCACGAACCTCATACACCCCACCGGTGAGTGGCATTGGCAGTCCCCCCGCATGATGCTTATCACGATGACTCTGTTCTTTTTTGCCACGGTAACAGTGTGTTTGTTCTATATCGCTGCGGAGATGATAGTACGTCCGAAGCGTTGGTGGATGGTATTTTTCATGCTCATACCGCTTTTGGCTCTTGGTGTAGGTATGGCGGTCAACAATGCCAAGGCTGTGTTGGAAGCCATGTTTGGCAAGCCCAGCGAGTTTGTCCGTACTCCCAAGTTTGGTGAGTCGCAAGAGGGCAGCCTTTCTATCGAAAAGCGTTCCAAGGACTATAAAGCGCTCAAATCTGTCTTGGTTCCTACCGTTGAACTTTTATTCGGACTTTTCTTCGGAGCTATCGAGGTCGTGTACCTCATCGGTGTGTTCACCGGTTATCCCGGCATGATTCTTAACGTTCTTCTCATGAGCCCCTTCCTGGGCTTCTTCTACACGAGCTTCTGCTCATTCGGGCGACTGATAGATGGCATGCGCCAACGCAGAGCGGCCGCGCAGAATGCTGCGTGATGACAATTCTCTCGCAAACTGCATAAAAACACATATCTGATCGTAAATGATTAAATCGACCGGACTACTCCTTCCGCTCTTGTTGGCGATGGCGTTGTTACAGGTGGCCTGTAAGCACAGAGCCGCCGGCATCAGTGAGTACACGGCCGGCCCGGATACACCGCCCCGTGCGGTTATCAAGGACGGCGTGGCTATCACCCTTCGGGACCAGAAACTTACCGTCATCCGCGACGGCAAGAAGGTCAAAGACTATGATATAAGCACTTCCAAGTTTGGAATTGGTGCAACAAACGGAAGCCATCGTACCCCCACGGGTGTGCATGCCGTCTCCAAAAAGATTGGCGATGGGCAGCCCAAGGGCATGGTGTTCAAAGGATGTCGCCCTACGGGGGAAGTCGTGGGCGTGGATGCTCCCGGTAGGGATCCCATAGTGACACGTATCATTCAACTGGCCGGATTGGAAAACTTTAACCGAAACTCCTACAGCCGGCGTATCTACATACACGGCACACCCGAGGAGCGCAATATCGGCCGTCCTTCATCCTACGGCTGTATCCGCATGCGTAGTGCCGATGTTGTGGATTTGTATCCGCTGGTTAGCCGTGGTACTCCCGTAGTAATAGAACGCTGTTCGCAGGATATGTATCTGCGTTCTGAGCGCAACAGCGCTACACCTCGTATTCGCATACCTGACAATGTGGTGGCCTCTCTGCCCAGTGAGAAGCTGCGTCGGAGCTCCGGGCGCCATCGTGCCAAGGGGAAGTTGCATTCCTCTCGCCGTTCTCTGGCGGCCGGCAAGCTGAAACGCCGCAATTCCGGACGCCTCGCACGCCGCTCTGTGCGTAAACGTAGCTGATTTTTTGTCGGCTTCTCCCCTTATAGGAAAAATCCTGCTTGGCTATGAGCCCGGCAGGATTTTTTTTTTTTGATACTCCCCGCCACGACGCAGATTGCCTACATGTTGTAGAACGTACCAAACCGAGAATTGGAGAGCCGGACGAGCGATATGCTTGCTCCTGTACGAAAGCAGACAGCATTCCTATGGGGCGATACGCTTTTAGAAACCGTAAGTCAAGCAAAATATCAGCCAAATAATTAGGGCAATTTATTTCTTCGCCAAATTCGACAGGAATCGCTGTTAGAGCATTTCTAATTTCTTATATAGAGATGATTAGCTGCGATGACTTACGGTTTCTAAAAGCGTATCATATGCGCTGTGTCCCAGTTTATGGGAAGAAAGCAAAAGTGAATCTGATAGAATTGACGCCTTATGACATTTTCTGAAAGCCTGAACTACTTGCATAAGATAAAGAAAGAAGATATCAAACTTTTTGTTATCTTTTCTGTCGTATTTGTGTTCATATATGGATCCATGTTTACAAAAATCGGCTATCATCCGGACGAACTGGATACCATTGGTGCGACTAATTTTGCTTGGTATAGAGGGTTGGGTAGATGGTTTCAAGCGCTATGGCGGTGGACTACCGGGGCACCACCACACGCATGGGCTCAAGGGTGTACGTCTTGCCTGTTTTTGTCTTTGAGTTTGGTGATTTTAACGAAAGCGTTGCATCTGAAAGACTACGTTTCGAAAGTGGTATTCGGACTCGTATATCTTGCTTTGAGTCAATTCGCTTATGTGATGGATTATATATTTCAAGCCGATACGGTGGCATTTGGCTTGTTATGTATTGCACTCTCTTCCTGTATAATACAACAAAAAGGATACACTAGTGCTCTTTGGACGCTTTTGCTGCTAACGATAGCACTTGGTATTTACCAGTCTCTTATCATAAACTTTTTCATTATCGTACTGGTGTTAACATATAGAGGATTGAGTGAATCTACTTGGAAAAATGCACTGTCTTTCATTGTGAGAGCCGTAACTTGTTCTGTTTTAGCTTTGGTTGTATACTATTTTATCTGTAAAATTTCTGTTTTGCTTATTCATACGCCCTCGGAAGTTATTGAAACAGCGAATAAATATCAAGGGGAATTTAATATTGTTAGCAAAATAGGTTATGGTAACATAAGCGGTTTGATGGGACAATTTTTATATACCTTGAAGCAGCTGGGAGGTACATTAGTTTGTCCTAGTCTATACAGTGGCGAATGGATGTATACAACAGCATGGATTCCTCTCGTGTGTTTATTTGTTTGCATATTCAAATCTGACGGCCATTTATTAAATAAAGCGAGTCGGGTCTTCCTCCTTGTGTGTATCTGGGTTATGCCGTTTTTATTGACTCTCGTATTCCTGAATCCAGATGCACAGGGGGACCATAACCGGCTGGGAGAGCCCTTGGCTTTGGCTTCTTTATGGGGGCTGGCTCTTCCGTCAATTCGCTGGAAGCGCGCCACCGGAGCCATTTTTGTGATTCTTCTAGCTTTTTGCATTATAAAATCGTCGAACTATGTAAACGATTTTGTGAACAAGAGACGATATACTTTTGAAGCTCAGTACAC
>JAZNTO010000112.1:0-9081 GCA_045591805.1 Akkermansia sp.
CAACCCGGCCTTTTTCGGTACAACCGACGCAATATGCACACTGCGGTGAAATCTCGTTTTGCGGTGCAAAACTCGGTGGCCGTGGCTAGGCTTCGCTCACTTCGTATATCGGAATTCGACCCTCGTACTTTTCTACTCCTCGTCCAAGGGGTCTCGGCGGCCTACGGTATCGAAGAGGGGGCGGTAGGAGGGGAGTTTCCAGTTGTGGTGCACGGCAGCCATGCGCACGATAAATGCAGCGGCCACGCCCAAAACAAAGGACACGGAATAGGTGCACCCGCAAACCATAAGCAGCTCGAAGAGCGCACAGCCGGCAAAGGATGCCGTGGCATACAACTCGCCGGGGCGGAAGACGTAGGGCACATTGCCGGTCAAGACGTCGCGCAGCACACCACCGGCCACCCCGGTGCACACCCCCATGCAAATGCTTACCAGCCAGGGGCAGCCTATACAGTGTGCCTTGGCCGCTCCCAGGAGAGTGAAAAAGGCCATAGCAAAGGCATCCGCCACACGTATGGTACCCACCGGCGGGGCAACAAAGCGAGTCACAAAAAACACAAGCAGGCTGGTGCCCACCGCGCAGTACAGGAACACCACATCGCCGGGATTCACCCAGAACACCGTCACAAGCGAGCCATCCGGCCGCGTGAGACCGCTGAGCAACATATCGCGCACCGTTCCGCCGCCCAGCGAGGCGATGGTACCGCAGGCGATAATGCCGAACAAATCCATACGCACTCGGCTGGAGGCCGAAGCACCGGCCAACGCACCCACTACCGAGCCGAATATGGAGCAAAGGTAGAAGAGCCAATGCCGGTCGAAGGATTGAACCTCATGCAGGGAAACGGTGACAGCGAGGGGGAACATAGCGCGAAGGGCAGAGGTAGACGAAGCGTTAGCGCACGGCGCGGGCGAGCATCCACACAGCCAGCGCTACCAGAATAAACGGCCAAGCTACGCTGAGCACACCCAGCACAAGAAGCACGAACACCACGCCTACGGCACCCACCAGGATGAGATTGCCCGTGGACATGTTGCGAGTAAGCAGCTTCCAGAGGCTAGGGTTGGCCTCCTCCTCTTCCGCCTCGCGCAGGTCTATGGAGCCCAGGGGGCGCCAGGTGGAGGAATCCTCCCGGCGCACCCAAGTTTTGTTGTCTATCTGCCCGGCGGCGCGCAGCTGCACGAGTTCATTGCCTGAGACCGGGCCTATCTTTTCTTCGCCTGTGTCGTAGTAATACTTACATGCCATCTGTTGTAAAAGGGGGGGTATCAGCCGTGCACGGCCAGACCATCTGCGGCCAGCACTGCCTCGTGAATAGCCTCGGAGAGCGTGGGGTGGGCATAAATCATGGCGTTCATGTCCGCCTCTGTCAGCTCGCTGTTCATGGCCAGCTCAGGGTGAGCTATCATCTCTGTGGCGGTATCGCCCATGATATGAGCCCCCAGCAGCTCGCCGTTTTCCTTGCCGAAGAGGAGCTTCACAAAACCCTCCGTCTCGCCGGTAGCCACAGCCTTGCCAATGCCCAGGAAGGGGAACTTACCCACCTTGTACTCCACACCGGCCTCTTTCAGCTCGCGCTCGCGCTTGCCGACACTGGCCACCTGCGGGTGGCAGTAGGTGCAGCCGGGCACATTGACAGGATGCTTGGGCGTATGGGCGGGGTCGAACATCCCCTCCACAGCCTGCTCTGCCTCAAAACTGGCCGTGTGCGCCAGCATGATACCGCCGATGCAGTCCCCCACGGCATACACGCCGGAGATGCTGGTGCGGTATGCCTCGTCCACCTTGATGAAGCCGCGCTCAGTAAGCTCCAGCCCGTTGGCCTCCGGCACCACAGGCACGACACCGATAGCCACGAGACACACATCTGCCGTAATCTCCTGCTGCTTGCCGTTCTTGGCGGTGATGGTGGCGGTAACACTCTCCCCGTTGTCGCGCAGGCTCTCCACCTTTGCCCCGGCCATGCAGGTGATACCCTGCTTCTTGAAGGAACGCTCCATGGCGGTGCACACGTCGTTGTCCTCGTTGGGCAGGATACGCGGCAGCGCCTCCACCAGTGTGACTTTCGTGCCAAAGCAGTGGTACACGTAGGAAAGCTCGGTGCCGATGGCTCCGGAGCCAATGACAATCATACTCTCCGGGCGCTTGGGCATGACGAGGGCGTCCCGACTGCCGATAATAGTCTTGCCATTGAAGGGGAAAGCCGGCACCTCGCGGGTGCGCGCCCCGGTGGCGATAAGGATGTTGGCACCCTCCAGGGTACTCACGGAGCCATCCGCCGCGGTGACCTCCACCTGCCCGGGAGCGGTAATGCGAGCCTCGCCGGCGATGTGCTCTATCTTATTCTTTTTGAAGAGGAAGGCAATTCCCCCGGACAAACGCTCGGATACAGCGCGGGAACGGGCAATCACAGCCGACCAGTCCACACTCATATCCCCGCAGGAAATACCATATTCCGTGGCGTGTTTTGCCAGCGTGTTGTATACTTCCGCATTCTTCAGCAAAGCCTTAGTGGGTATGCACCCCCAATTCAGACAAGTACCGCCCAGATTCTCGCGTTCCACACACACAACACGCTTACCCAGCTGGGCCGCACGAATCGCACCCACATAGCCGGCAGGGCCGCCACCAATCACTATCAAATCGTAACTCATGGCACCATTCTACTCCATTCTGCGCCGCCTTGCAACCGGAAAGCGCGCCCTTACGCGCGTGTCTGTGTCATGCTGTTGAGCTCGAACATCTGCACGAACAGCCTCCCTTTTTGCCATACTGGCAGAGTTTGGGCTTGCCAGCAGCGGGGCGAGAGAGTAAGCTCTGTAGTGACATGAGTAAAGAGATTTCCCCCGACCAAGATAAACTACAAGCCCAGCGCCAGCGTGCATTGGATGCCGCTATGCTCCAGATACAGAAAGATTTTGGCGAGAATGCCATCATGCGTCTGGGCGACAAGAAAACCATGGAGGTGGAGGTGATACCCACCGGCAACCTGCTTATCGACCGCGCTCTGGGAGCCGGCGGCGTACCGCGCGGCCGTATTGTGGAGGTATTCGGCCCGGAATCCTCCGGTAAGACAACGCTTACCCTCACCGTCATAGCCCAGGCACAGCGCGCCGGTGGTCTGGC
The DNA here is from genome assembly GCA_045591805.1 of Akkermansia sp. Lineage (GTDB taxonomy): Bacteria > Verrucomicrobiota > Verrucomicrobiia > Verrucomicrobiales > Akkermansiaceae > Akkermansia. The sequence goes on from JAZNTO010000112.1 coordinate 3,128, forward strand.
AGCATTTATCGATGTAGAGCACGCGCTGGATCCCGCCTACGCCGCCAAGCTCGGCGTAAACTTGGACGACCTGCTCGTATCCCAGCCCGGCAGCGGCGAGGAAGCCCTGCAAATCTGCGAAGCGCTGGTGCGCTCCAACGCCATCGACGTCATCGTGGTAGACTCTGTGGCCGCACTGGTGACCCGCCAGGAGCTGGAGGGCGAAATAGGCGACAGCACCGTGGGAGCCCAGGCGCGCCTTATGAGCGCCGCCCTGCGCAAGCTTACCTCGCTTATCGCCAAGGCTCGCACCGTCTGCATCTTCACTAACCAGATTCGCGAGAAGATTGGCGTCATGTTCGGCAACCCGGAGACCACCCCCGGCGGCCGCGCTTTGAAGTTCTATGCCTCCGTTCGCTGCGATATCCGCCGAATCGGCCAAATCAAAGGCGCAGACGGCACAGTGGCCGGCAACCGCACCAAGCTCAAGGTTGTCAAGAACAAGGTTGCCCCGCCCTTCACCGAATGTGAGTTCGACATCATGTACAACGAGGGTATTTCCTCCGTGGGCTCGCTTATCGACCTTGCCATGGAGTACGATGTCATCCAGAAGCGCGGCTCCTGGTTCAGCTACAACGGCGGCCAGCTCGCCCAAGGACGCGATGCCGCCAAAGAAGCCCTGCGCTCCAACCCCAACCTCTACGCCGAGGTGGAGGAAAAGGTAAAGGCCAAGCTGGAGGAGAAAGGAAAGTAAAGGAAAGTACAATCTACAAAGTACGAAGAACCCGGCTTCGCTAAGGCTACGCCGAGGCAGGCGAATTCCGAGGACGAAGTATGAAGCTAGGCTTCGTATATCGTAGTTCGCCCCCTCCGGGCAGTGCTCAAATGCTCGGGGGGGTGAAAGAAATACTGTAGATTTGTGCGCCGCACGCAATGCAGCGTCCCGCCACTTGCATGACGAGAACCACCTGACCGGGGTTAAGGTAGCACATTTTTGCCGGGAGGCAAGGAAAATAATGATTTTTTCCGCACTTAGCGTGGTCTGTGCGGCTCGAGGGTCTGGCGGCCGGCTCTCGCACGAGCACGTGCATTGCTGCGTGCGAGGTTGTGCAGGAATTCCTGCATCGCGAAAGACGGAGCTCCGTCCCGCGGCACGGGGGCGTATGTACCATCTGCCTGCAGGCGGCAGGCCTGCGTGTTGTCCCGGAAGCAGGCATCCAGAATTTCCTGCACTCGTGTGGCAAGGGCGCGGTTTTCGATGGGCACCATAAGCTCCACACGGCGGTCCAGATTCCGCCGCATCCAGTCCGCACTGGCAATGTATACCAGCGGGGAACCCCCGTTGGCAAAGCAGAATATGCGAGCGTGCTCCAGATAGCGATCCACAATACTGACAATGCGCGTATTGCGCCTCCCCTCCGAGGTGCCGGGCAACCAGCAACAAATACCGCGTATGTTGAGCCATATGCGTACCCCGGCCGCAGCGGCGCGCTCCAGCGCCTCTATCACCTCCGGGTCGTTCAGGGAGTTCATCTTGGCGCGAATCTCTGCACGCTCCCCGCGGCGGGCGCGGCTCTCCTCGGCTGCAATAAGCTCCAACAGACGTTCCTTCATCATAGCCGGACTGGGGTACAAGCGGCGGAAGTGGCGCAGCTTGGTGAGCCCTGTCACGGAGTTGAAGAACTGGGAGGCATCTGCGCCGAGGTGCTCATCGCAGGTGAGCAGGGAGAGGTCGCTGTAGATGCGGGCAGTATCCTCGTTGTAATTGCCGGTACCAAAATGGCAATAGCGGCGCAGGGTGCCATTTTCGCGACGCACCACAAGGGTAATCTTGGCATGTGTTTTAAAACCTTTTACCCCATAGACCACTTGGACACCGGCACGCTGCAGGCGCTCGGCCTGGCCTAGGTTGTGGCTTTCGTCGAAGCGGGCTTTGAGCTCCACCAGAGCGGTAACCTGCTTGCCGGCCTCCGCCGCGCGGCACAGCGCGGAGATGAAGCGGGAGTCCTTTGCCGTGCGATACAGCACCTGCTTGATAGCCAGCACATCCGGATCCTGGGCAGCTTCCTCCACAAAGCGCACCACCGGCTCATAGCTTTCGAAGGGGTTGTGGATAAGAATGTCGCCCTCGGCAATGTTCTGGAACATAGTCTGCCCGGGGTCTACACTAGCCGGGAATGCCGGCACCCAGCTCTCCACTTTGAGCTGCTCGTGGCCGGTCTCATGTGCCAGGCAGCCGAAATCCACCGGCCGCAGCGGACCGGGTACCGTATAGGTAGAGGCCTCATCTGCCCCTACGAGGGCAGCAATGCGGCGCGCAAACTCCGTATCCGTGGCAGCAGGAAGCTCCAAACGCACACAATCCGAGAACTTACGAGCCACCAGCACGGCCTCCATCTCTTGCGCAAAGTTGCCGCCCTCTGCCTCCTGCACGGCAATATCGCCGTTGCGCGTTACCCGCAGGGGACTACTGCGCACTATCTTTTCGCCCGGGAAAAGGTGGCCTATAAACTCGCCCACCAGCTCCTCCAGCAGCACATAGCCATCCCGCCCCAGCGTGGCCGCATGCACCAGGCGCGGCAGCACCTCCGGCAACACCACAGCCACAAAACGTGTAACCCCAGTATCCGGCTCCAGCAACTCCACGCCCAGCACAATGCTCAGGCTCGGCAGCACGGGCGGGTGCTCCACCTCCATAGCCAGCGGGGTGAGCAGCGGGGCCACATTCGCCACAAAATAATCCTCCAAGGCACTGTACTGCGCCTCGCTCAGAGCCTCCGGGTGCAGCGGGGCGAGGCCGGCCTGCTCCAGCTGCGGCATAAGCTCCTCGTTGAGCAGCATATAGGTATCTGCCACCATGCGAGTGGCACGCATGCGGATAAGCTCCAGCTGCTCGCCTGCGGAAAGCCCCGTGAGATCCCGGTGGTTTTTTCCGCTCTGTTGCAGCAGCATCAACCCGCCGACTCGCACTTGGAAAAACTCGTCCAGATTGCTTGCCGTAATCGCCAGAAACTTCACACGCTCCAGCAGGGGCAGCTCGCGCCGCATCGCCTGCGCCAGCACACGCTGGTTGAACTCCAGCCACGATATCTCTCGATTGATGTACATTCTTGCTTCGCTCTCCTCCTGCCTATGCTAGCATTTTCCGCCCATACTCGCAAGAAAAATTGTACCAACTCATACGGGAATGACGCCATCGGGCAATGGGGGAGGCGGTTGGTGAAATCCCGGCCTGTTTGCACAGATGCGGAGATTCGCGAAAATTGTCATTTGTAATGCCCTAATAAAAGCTTGACTCCGGCGGGGTGCTCGAGTAAATTATGCAGGTATGAATGCTCGCTCTCATAGTTGGACCGCTACGCTGATGGCGCTTGCGATGTCCGTGTCGCTCCCCGCGCAGGCACAGGAGTCTACAGGAGACCCTTTCCTGGATGCCATGCTTCAAGACCAAAAGGCCGAGGAGGCAAGTGCTGCCCAAAAAGCAGCGGCAGATGCAGCCATGCGCGGTACAGCCTCCGAAGAAACCGGAGAAACTGCGCCTGAGGCTCCCTCTCGCCTGACACGCCCTGCGGAAGACCTCGTGGGAGTATCCGATGCGACGCTGGAGCGCGAGCTTGCCGGCTCCACCGGTGTGCTGGTGAACGAGCAGGCGTACGACGGCAAGCCGGTGAAAGCTGTGAATGTGCGCTATATCTCCGGTAAGCGAGTCGTGCCGGATGCCCGTCTGCTGGACGTGGTGCAGACCAAAGCCGGCAGCAAGTACAGCGCCTCGCGCGTGAACGAAGACTTGGAGCGTCTGATTCAGCGCGGCTTGGTGGATGGAGATGCCCGCGTGGCCGTGGAGCCTTCCGGCAATGGCGTGCGTGTGATTTTTGAAGTGCGTCCCGCTACGGTGATGGCCGGTGTAGGCTTTACCGGCAACAAGCAGTTCACAGATTCCGACCTGCGCGACATCCTGCAGCAGGAGAGCGCAAAGCCGCGCATGGGGCTCAAGCCCGCCGCCGAGCCGCCGCTGCGCTCCGGCGTGGCGTTCAACGACCAGAGCCTGGCAGCAGCCCGTGCCGCTATCATCAAAGCCTACTACGAAGCCGGCTACCCGGACACGAAAGTAACCTGGCGCCACACCCGTACCGCGCGCGAGGGCTACAGCGATGTCGTGTTCGACATACAGGAAGGGCGCGAAGTACGCATGCAAAATATCGAGTTCGAGGGCAACACAGCTTTCGACGACGAGCAACTGCGCCAACACATGGACACCAAGGAGCGCGGCCTCTTCACCTGGTTCACCAAGTCCGGCCGTGTGGATCGCGAGCGTGTGGAGGATGACCTGGCCAAGATAGTGCGTCTGTACCGCAACTACGGCTACCTGCGTGCCAAGGTGGCCAAGGTGGAGTATTTCGACAACGGCAAGGCCGAGGGACCGCAGAAGCTCACCATGCGTATCACCATGGACGAAGGCCCGCTTTACAAGGTGCGCAACATCCGTTTCTCCGGCAACAAGGTATACACCGCAGAGCAGCTTATGCCCGGCATGAGCATGATCGGCGGCGATATTTACTCCCTGCAAAAGGTATCGGACGACGCGACCATGATTCGCCGCTACTATGGCGCCAAGGGCTATGCGGATGCCGATGTGCGCCCGGATATAGACGAGGTGGGCACAGACGAACAGGGACGCCGCCTGGTGGATATCAACTACGAGGTGGAAGAGGGCGGTCGCTACGCTGTGGGACGCATCAATGTGCTGGGTAACACCAAGACCAAGCAGCACGTCATCCTGCGCGAGCTCCCGCTCAAGCCCGGCGAGCCACTCAACTCCGTGGATCTGGAGACCGCACGCAAGCGCCTGATGAACCTCAACTACTTCTCCGGTGTGGAGGTATCGCAAACACCCTCCGCCCGTGCCGGATATCGAGACATCAACGTGAACGTGCAGGAGAAGCTGACCGGCAGTTTCAGCGTGGGCGTGGCTTTCTCCTCCGTGGAGAATGTGTACCTGTACGCCTCCGTCACGCAGTCCAACTTCGACATTCGCGGGCTCACGAACGGCACCTTTGTGGGTGGCGGCCAGCGCCTGTCCATCTCCGGCCGCTTAGGCACAGACACGCAGAGTGCTTCCATATACCTGCTGGAGCCCTGGTTCCTGGACCGCAAGATTTCGCTGGGCAACGAAATCTACTACTCGGACTCCAGCTACATGAGCGACTACTACACGCAGCAGAACTTTGGCTACGCCATCACGCTGCGCAAGGCAATAAACGACCTCAACAGCGTGAAGCTCGAGTACCGTATCGAGAACTACACGATAGACCCGGAGGCCTATGCGCCCGCCTTCTTCGAGGCTGCAGACGGCAGCTACACCCGCAGCAACATACGCCTGGCATACGAGTACGACTCTCGCGACGCCCAGATTACCCCGCGCAAGGGCGGACACTTGGAGGTATTCGGCTCCTGGTCCGGCCCCGGCAGCACGGTGGAGACACTCAGTGCCGGAATCAACGGCTCTTGGTACTACAACTCCTTCTGGGATTCCATCTTCAGCGTAAACTTCGGCGTGCAGACTATCGACACCGTGAGCGGCAACGAGGAGGTACCCATCTTCGAGCGTTGCTACCTGGGTGGCCCGAACAACCTGCGCGGCTTCCGCTTCCGCGATGTAGGTATGGTGAACGAAGCCATCTCCGGGGATGAATCCATGGGCGGCAAGACCTCCGCCTTTGCCCAGTTCGAGGTGACTCTGCCGCTGGTGGATTCTATGCGCTTCGCCATGTTTGCAGATGTAGGCTTTGTGAACGAGGATGCTATGGACTTCTCCACCTCCGGCGTCTGCGCGGATGTGGGCGTGGGTCTGCGCCTCAACCTGCCCATGGGTCCCATAGCTGTGGACTACGCCATCCCCGTGAAGACCGGAAACGCCATAGACCGCAACGGCCAATTCCAGTTCTACGTAGACTACAAGTACTAACCCCCTCCCC
>JAZNTO010000113.1:0-12296 GCA_045591805.1 Akkermansia sp.
CCACAACGTGAAGATTTCCCCGCTCTGCCCCATCAACTCGCTCATGACCCACGGCGTCATCTACAACAAGGGCGCGCGCGGACTCATGACCACCGAGGGGGACGACCTGGCAGATGAAATATGGAGCGGTCTCGGTCTGGGCACGCAGATGCAGGAGGTGTACATCACCCCCGCCATGCTGAAGGACAACGAGTGGGACACCTTGGCAGCTGCCGCCAAGTGGACACGAGCCAATGCCGCCACCTTGGTGGATAGCCATTGGATAGGCGGTGACCCCGCCGCGCTGGAAGTATACGGCTTCGCCTCCTGGAGCACGGAAAAGGGTATTCTCGTGCTGCGCAACCCGAGCGACACCGCGCAGAGCTTCAGTTTCGACCCCGCCGCCGTGTTTGAGCTGCCGCTTGGTGCTCCCGTGCGCTACACGCTCACCTCCCCCAAGGGAGACTCCCTGCCCGCCAACGCCACTGCCGGCAAGCCGACAGCGCTAACACTCAATCCTTTCGGGGTGCTGGTTATCGAGGCCATTCCGCAGGATTAAGCACAAAGGCCGAAGCGAAAGTTTATACTTCCCCCCTTAGATTGACTGCGTAGGCGGCAAAGAATTTTCGATTCTTTGCCGCCCAGACGTAAAGTCTACCAAGCAACAAGCCTACATCACTGCACATTGAGCCGCTTGAGCAAGTCTTGTGCAGCAGCGCAACGCTATGCAAATGCCACAAAAAGCCGCAGCGTGTGCTGCGGCTTTTTGCGAATGAAAAAGACTAACTTACGTACGGGAATACCGCATGAGGTGCGCTTAGGCCTCCTCGGGAGCGACGTTCACGCGGCGGCCTTCGCGGTCGAAGAACACGCGGCCATCCACCAAGGAGAAGATGGTGTAGTCGCGGCCCATACCGACGTTCTTGCCGGGGTGGAACTTAGTACCGCGCTGGCGCACGATGATGTTGCCGGCGATAACAGCCTGACCGCCGAACTTCTTCACGCCGAGGCGCTTGCTGCGGGAGTCGCGACCATTGCGAACGGAACCCTGACCTTTCTTATGTGCCATAACTTGTAAAAATGTTTAGTGTTAGTGGTTTAATTATCAGGCGTTGATGGCGGTGATCTCTACCTTGGTGAGAGCGGCGCGGGAGCCCTTCTTCTTGTGGAAACCCTTGCGGCGCTTGAATTTGAAAGGGATGCCCTTGGCACCACGTGCCTCAGCGTCCAGCACCTTGGCGGTTACGGTTGCGCCCTCCACGGTGGGGGTGCCTACCTTGGTTGCGTCGCCATCCTCTACCAGAAGCACCTGGTCGAAAGTGGTCTCGCCGTCATTCTCCAGACCGGAGATGCGGTCCACGGTGAGCACGTCACCGACCGTCACACGGTACTGCTTGCTGCCGGATGTGAAAACTGCGTATGCCATAATTTTCTGAATTTTAGGATTGCACCCGCGCATGCGGGCTGGCACATTATATACATGCAGCCGCGTTTGGCAAGTCTAAAATTAAAAATTTTACAAAAAAGTTGCAAATTATGCATAAAATTTTCGAAAATGGGCCAATTTTAGTCGAATCCGAGTCAGAAATGGTGTCTCTGGGGCGGTCGATAGCCAATGCTTTGCAAGGCGGAGAAGTGCTGGGACTGGTGGGAGACCTGGGAGCCGGCAAGACCCACTTGGTACGCGGCATTCTGGAGGGCCTGGGGGCAGCGGAACCGGCCGCCAGCCCCACGTTCTCGCTGGTGCACGAGCATGGGGATGGGCGCCTGCCGGCAGCGCACTTCGATTTCTACCGCATGAAGAGCCCCGATGAAGCGCTGGGGATGGGCTGGGACGAGTACCTGACCGGCGGCTCCGTGCTGCTGGTGGAGTGGGCGGACCGCTTCGAGGGAGCCCTCATGCCACCGGACACCCGCTGGCTTGTGCTGCGCCACATAGCCAACACAACTCGCGAGGTGAGACTTTGCTGAGTCGACAACTCGCAAAGTCAGAGCCGGGAAACGGCAGAGAGTATAGCAGCGGGGTAAAGGATGTGCTCCTGCACCTGTATACGGGCATGCAGGCTTTCAGCTGTATCTCCGGGAAGCACCGGCACATAGGCCTGCATAAGAATTTCTCCGGTATCCATGCCGGCATCCACATAGTGCACAGTGCAGCCCGCTTGGGTCGCACCGGCCTCCAACGCCTGACGCCAGGCTTCCACTCCGGGAAATGCCGGCAGCAAGGCGGGATGTATGTTAAGAATACGGCGGGGAAAGGCACTCAGCAGCGGTTCTTTGACAAGGCGCATAAAGCCGGCCAGACACACGAGATCCACCTGCAGAGCTTTGAGCTTCTCTGCCACAGCTGCCTGCACCTCCAGCGGAAACTTATTCTTGTAGCCGCCGCAATCCATCACCTCGGCCGGCACACCGTGTTGGCGAGCTCGCTCCAAAATGTAGGCATCCGGATTATCGGAAAGCACTATTACCACCTCCGCCGCAAGACGGCCTTCCTTTATAGCATTGAAGATAGACTGGCAATTACTGCCCGACCCGGACCCTAGTACTGCTAAGCGTAACATAACGCACACACTCTACAACACCTCCACCCAAAATGCAAGAAAAAAGACACCTCTCCGAAATCTCGCACCAAAAACTCGCTTCCTGCGATTTTTGCAAAACTCCACCTTCCTATCGAATAGGCAGCTAAGCGGTGTAATATTCCGGGGCTTCCATACTTGAAAAGGCAGCGTATTATCGTTGTCTCACAAAAAATCAGTAAAAAATCTTGACATAGGCATAATTTCAATATAGTCTGAAAGGCGGCCAAATTGGCAGAAAGGAAAAACCTGTTATGATTATTCTGGAAAAAGGACAGCGCGTGGCAGTTCCTGTCACAAAGTTTACGGTGGGACTTGGCTGGGACGTGAATGAAGACAGTTCAGACAGCGATTTCGATTTGGATGCTTCTGTGTTTATGCTGGGTGAAAATAAGCACTTAGTAGCAGACGAGTTTTTTGTGTTCTATCACAATCTCGAGTCTCCGGATGGAGCAGCCAAACATACCGGAGACAACCGAACCGGTGAGGGTGATGGTGATGACGAAAGCATCAAAATAGACCTTACCCGCATTGACCCTCGCGTATCGGAGCTTATTTTTGTTGTCACGATTTATGACGCCGAGAAGCACCGACAGAATTTCGGACAGGTAAGCAATTCCTTTATCCGCATCTACAATACAGAAAACGGAGAAGAAATCATGCGCTACGAGTTAGAGGAGGATTTTAGCGTGGAAACTTCCGTGGAATTCGGGCGCCTGTACCGCCGCAACGGCGAATGGCGTTTCGGAGCCATTGGGCAGGGGCGCAAGGCCAATTTGGCAGACTATGTTGCCAAATACCGCTGATTGCTTGTCTCGCAAGAGTACGGAGAAAGGCAACATTGCTTGCACAATCGTCTATAAAGGCGTGTTAAAACAGGTATCAACCGCCTTATGTCGTTGTCTCTGGAAAATCAAATCCCCACCAAATTACTGCGACAAAAAAATAAAAAACACTTCTAATTTTTTTCTTGACACACAGAGTTCAGTTCAGCTATACTACCATACGGAAAAAGCGCTGCTTGGTGTCATGTAGGGTAGAGCCCTGCGTCAGGCCGCAAGTTAAAAGACAAAATTATGATCAATCTGGAAAAAGGACAGAGAGTATCCGTAAGCATCCCCAAGTTCAGAGTGGGGCTTGGTTGGGATACGAACAGCGCATCCGGCGAGGCGTTCGACTTGGATGCTTCCGTATTCATGCTCGGAGAAAACAAGAAGCTTGTATCCGGCGAGTTCTTAATATTCTATAACAATCTACAATCTCCGGACGGAGCTGTATGCCACACCGGCGATAATCGAGATGGCGAGGGCGAGGGTGATGATGAGCAAATTAACATCGACCTTTCTGTCATTGATTCTCGTGTTGCGGAATTGATTATTGTGGTAACCATACACGAAGCAGAGGCTCGTCGTCAGAACTTCGGACAAGTGCGGAATTCTTTCATACGCCTGTGTTCCCCGGATTCCGGCGAAGAAATCATGCGCTATGAGCTGGAAGAAGATTTCAGCATCGAGACATCTGTAGAGTTCGGTCGCATATACCGCCGAAACGGCGAATGGCGTTTCGAGGCCATGGGCGTAGGCAGTAAGGCCGGACTGGCTGAATATGTCAACAAATATTACGAGAGCTGATTATGGCTATTGCTCTGGAAAAAGGCCAGCGCATTAACTTAGAGAAAAGCTCCGGTAGCAAGTTGACAAGTTTCTGCGTGGGATGCAACTGGGGAGCCATTGTCACGAAAGGCGGTTTCCTGGGCTTGGGCAAAACGGTGACGGATGTTGACCTAGATCTGAGCTGCGTCATGCTGGATGCTTCGGGCAACTTGGTGGACCACCTGTACTCTCCCCTCTACCGCACAGATTTGCTGGAGAAGGCGGGGCTGCCCGCTGGCAAGCTGGATTCGCGGGAGCGTGCATTGCACCACTCCGGAGATGACCTCAGGGGTGATCAGGATGGCGATGACGGACTGGACAACGAGGTTATCACCGTAGATCTCGCCCGTATCCGCCCGGATGTTCAGGAGGTTGTATTCTTCCTGAACAACTGCGGCAACGAAGATTTCTCCCGGATTCCATACGCATCTATCCGTATGTACGAGGGTACCCCCACTAAGGTAAAGGAAGTGTTCGCCTCCTACAATGTACCGGCCGAGTCCCGTTACCTGGGAAAACGCTCCCTGATTATGGGTAAGCTCTACAAGCGAAACGGAGAATGGAAGTTCTCCGCTATAGGAGATGCCTTCGAAGACCGTGCTTTGTGGGATACTGTACAGCGTATCCTTGCCGGCAAATACTGATATTTTCCCTAACACCAACCAAACAACCAAACAAACAACATACTATTATGAGTAGACGTTTACCCGTATACCTACTGTTGGATACCTCCGGTTCCATGTATGGCGAGCCCATCGAAGCTGTAAAGACCGGCGTGCAAGCCATGTTTACAGCCCTGCGCGGCGATCCCTACGCTCTCGAGACTGCCCACGTCAGCGTTATTACTTTCGACAGCAATGCCCAGCAAGTTTTACCGCTCACAGAAATCAGCTCCATTCAGGCTCCCAATATCTCAGCCAACGGCTGCACGGCTCTGGGTGAAGCTCTGGAGCTTCTGGCTAAGAAAATCGATACCGAAGTAACAAAAACCACCTACGAAGTAAAGGGCGACTGGAAGCCCCTTGTTTTCATCCTGACGGATGGCGTCCCCACGGACGACATCACCAAGGGTGTGGAAGCCATTAAGAAGTGCAAGATTGGTACGATAGTAGCATGTGCAGCCGGAGCCGGGGCAGATACTACCGTACTGAAACAGATTACAGAGAATGTTGTTGAGCTGGACACTGCTGACAGTAAAACCCTTGCAGCTTTCTTTAAGTGGGTCACGGCTTCTATCACAATAAGCAGCGAGAAAGTAACAGAGAACCCCGGCGCAGAGACGGGTGGCACTCTGGATGAACTCCCTGCGCCGCCTACCGGAATTAACATCGTAGCATAATTCAGTTCAATAACATTGGAATATGAGCGAATTAACCGAGCTTAAGGCTACACTCCTGGCCGATGGGGTTATAGATGCAGAAGAAGCTAAGAAACTAGAGACACTTCTTTTTGCAGACGGCCGCATAGACAAGGAAGAAGCCGAGTTTCTCTTCGAGTTAAGTGACGCTGTTTCCGGCAAGGAAAACGCAGCCGAATGGGAGGATTTGTTTGTAAAAGCAATTGCCTCCTACCTGTTGGAAGACGAGACCAGCCCCGGCGAAATAGATGAAGCCGAGGTAGACTGGCTCTACAACAAGGTAAAGGGAGATGGCTGCGTCGACGCATTGGAGCGTAGGTTGCTGCTGTACTTGCAGGAAAAAGCCGTACTTATGCCGGAGAAGCTTGCCGGACTGCTTTAATGCATAAATCAATAGCATACACCCCGGCGACTTATGCGCCGGGGTGCTTCCAGCTTAAGAGCCGAAAAAAGAAATGAGAAGATTACCTGTGTATCTGTTGATTGATACCTCCGGCTCGATGCGTGGCGAGCCTATAGAAGCTGTGAATGTAGGAATCCGCGCTATGCTAAGCTCGCTACACCAAGATCCCTATGCGCTAGAGACCGCGTGTGTGAGCGTCATCACTTTCGACCGAGAGGTGAAACAAATCGTACCGCTTACTCCGGTGGATGAGCTAATCATGCCGAGGATAGAAACCCCGGAAAGCGGTCCCACCCATACCGGCGCTGCTCTGGAGCTTCTCTGCTCCCGGGTGGATGCAGAAGTGAGGCGCAACAGTGGTGAGCAGAAAGGGGATTGGCGCCCCCTGCTTTTCCTGATGACGGATGGCCATCCATCGGATATACAGAAATACCGGGACATGTTACCCGAGGTGAAAAAGAGAAGTTTTGCTTCCATTATTGCCTGCGCCGCCGGTCCCAAAGCAAAGGTAGAGCCCCTTTCTGAGTTGACAGATAATATATATACACTGGATACGATGGATAGCAGCACCTTCCAGTCGTTTTTCCAATGGGTTTCCGTTACCATCGGTATCGGTAATTTGAGTATGGGCTCTACGGAGGAATTGATACTTCCACCCCCTCCTATAGAAGTAAACTCCCCTATCTGATTCGTCAGCAACCTTTTTAGCTTTTTTTCATACCAATTCACACAAACTAAGACATGTCTGATAATAATATGAACATTTTAGATGAAATCATGCGACTTCTGTCGCATAAAAACAAGAGTCGTAAGATGCTTGAACACTTTTTCAAAGAAGTTGTCTATCCTTTCATTGAAACAACTTACAATAAATATCTAACAAGAAAGGAAACCGAGTTGAAAACGCAAATCGCAAACTGGAAGCCGGCATTGCCAAATGCCAAACAGGGAGTGGAGTACAACGTTACCATTCCCCTTCATGCGGAATTACAGGAGTTATTGAGCGAATATTGCTCCGAGACAGATCCCTGTTCTTGCACGTTGGAGGAAAGCATAGGCCTCTCCTGTGAGTTTGTCACGGATGGTGATTGCGGAAAGCAGGCTATACGCCTGTTCGGCAAACCCACTGTTGCCGGGGAAAGTGTGGGGGTGACCCTGAAGTTCTGCTACACGGATTTAAATAACGAACAACAGATAGTCGAATGCCATACATCTTTCATCGTTGCGGCTGATCCCAAATTGCTTTGGCGTACTCTTGATACTCCAAAGGACATACCATACTATAAAGCCGATGAGTTTTGTAGTGCTGAGTTTGTGGACGAAGAGAAACGCATTGTCGCAGCCAGTAAACGCGGACGTTCTCATGCCCACACAGGTAAGCCCCGAGACGACCACTTCCAATACAAACATTTGGAGAATGGCTGGTATATCCTCGCTGTGGCAGATGGTGCTGGTAGTGCTCAATACTCACGTGAGGGTTCTAAGCTGGCCTGTCGGGCGGTGGTTGAACATTGCGAAGCCATGTTGACGGATTCAAAGGTTTTGGATGATGCTATCTGGACATACTGCGAAATTACCAGAGACAGCAAACAGGACTCGAATACAGATGCAGATGCGCAAACGCAGAGCCGGGAGGAAGATAGCGTACATGTTGAGGAAGATAGCAATAAAGAGCTTCAGCCAAACAGTGAGGCAAAAGAGGCTACGCCCGAGGCTACAACAGATAACACAACCGCCGCAACACCGGAGAATACGACTCCGGCTGAAGTAGCGGCAACAGATAGTGCGGAAGAGCCCGAGAGCGGCAAAGCTGCTGAGCTTTCCACCGAAGAGACTACGAAAGCCTCTACCTCCACCTCTCAGACAGAAACAACTGATGCAGAAATTGCTGAAAAAGCAGCTGAAGATACAGCCGAAAGGACTCCGGAACAAGCAGTATCGCAAGAGACAGCTCTTCAGGAGCACATAAGTGATGCCATGTTTAAGACTCTGGGACATGCGGCCTGTAAGGCACACAAGGCCATCATAGTCGAAGCAGACAAAACGAAAAATCGTACAAGGGATTATGCGACTACCATGTTGCTTACCATCTGCAAAAGGTTCGGTGAGCACGGTTGGTTTATCGCGACCTACTGGGTTGGCGATGGCGCAGCAGCTATTTATACAGAAGGCGATACCCCGGAATTAAAGCTAATGGGCAAGCCGGATGGAGGTGAGTTTGCCGGACAGACTCGCTTCATCGTCATGCCGGAAGTTATGACTTCGAAAGAGCTGTCGTTACGCCTCAAAATGACTATTGTTAAAGATTTTACAGCGCTGATGCTGATGACCGATGGCGTATCAGACCCAATGTTCGAAACAGATGCCAACTTGGAAACACCGGCAAAATGGAAAGACTTGTGGGAAAACCTGAAAGAGAGTGTACCTTTCGATAATCCCAACGCAACCGAGGAAGAACTCTCCGAAAAATTGCTTGCATGGCTGGATTTCTGGTCCGTGGGCAACCACGATGACCGTACAATATTGGTACTTAACTAAAAAATTGAGTTATGGCACAGACTATAAAATTAACCGCAGAGGACGGGACACCAGTAGAGTTTATCGATGAGGTAATCGGCTCCGGTGCTATGAAGGATGTATACTTCAGCCCGGATAAAAGCTACGTAGTAGGCTTTTATCGAACGGCGCCGGATGCAACCGGCATACAGCGCTTAGAGAGAATAACAGGTAAATATCGCGAAAGCATTTTTAACCAGGATGGCGGCGACTACTGGAAAGACCTTTTCTGCTGGCCCACGAAAATCGTGAAATGGAATGGTAAAGTGGGCATTGTTTGTCCTGCTTATCACAAGCATTTCTTTTTCCCCTCTACCAGTAAATTCGCAGGGAAAGAAAAGGAAGGCAAGTGGTTCGCCTCTGCAAAGATACGCAACAAGTTCCTGGAAGAACCGGACAAAGGAAATTGGCTGTTTCATCTCAGCATGTGCATCAAGATAGCGCGCGCGGTAAAGCGTTTGCATGCTGCCGGGCTGGCTCACTCCGACCTTTCTTACAAAAACGTGCTGGTGGATCCGGTAACAGGTAGTGCCTGTGTTATCGATATCGATGGCTTGGTAGTGCCGGGCTTATTTCCGCCGGATGTAGCAGGCACCCCGGACTTTATCGCCCCCGAGGTTCTGGAAACAAAGTCATTAAAAATAGGCGATTCCAACAAAGCCTTGCCCAATATCCGTACGGATCGGCATGCGCTGGCCGTGTTGATTTATATGTATCTCCTCTACCGCCATCCGCTTCGAGGTGGTAAGGTACACGACCTAGACCCGGCAAAGGACGAGGAGCTTACTATGGGTAAAAACGCCCTCTTCATCGAGCATCCCACCGATAAGAGCAACCGGCCAAAAATCAAGACGTTGGATAAGAGTCAGCTGCCGCAGGCAGATGTGGATAAATTCCCCTACACGATCTGCGGCCCCTATCTTGCCCCCTTGTTCGAACGAGCCTTTATCGATGGGCTGCACAATCCGGATTTACGCCCGACAGCGGATGACTGGGAACAGGCACTTATTAAAACAACGGACTTGATACAGCCCTGCTGCGAAGACAAGCCAAAGGATCCGACAAGGCTCACGCTAAACTCCAAATGCGAGGCGAAATGGTATGTATTTGATAATAAAGTAAAACCCAAGTGTCCTTTCTGCGGTAAGGTGTACAAGGGGCAGTTGCCGGTACTCAATTTCTACTATTCTCCTCGCGCCGGGAATTTTATCCCGGAGAATACACGCTTAATGGTCTACCACCAGCAGTCACTTTACAAGTGGCATGCTAACAGACGCATCGTAGCGAACGAGAAAACCAAACCGGAAGATAAAAAACCGGTAGGAGATTTCCACTTCCACAACGGCAGATGGATTCTGATCAACCGCGGCCTCCCGAACATGAACGACGTGACAGATCCGGCCAATCGAAAGAAAATAGCCATTGGCGGCTATGTAGAGCTGCGCGAGGGTACCCAGATTATCTTGGATACGGAACAAGGCGGACGCCTGATTCATGTCCAGTTGGTCAGCAACTGATACCTGAATCCGCACAATGTTCAACCACAGGGCAGCTTCGAGCTGCCCTGTGTGTTTTCATATCAAAGGGTGTTAGCCTTTACCTGCCCTTAAAGTTGTAAATCTCGGGCAGACTTCGTGCAGGTCTACAGCGGGGAGATGGCGCTGCGGATGGGCGGCATGGGCTTTGTAGGCTTCCGGGGCTGCGTCTATTTCATCTATCATGACACAACTTTGCGCGTATTGGGCTTGTATAGTAAGGATAATATCTAAGATTAGTTAAGTTTTCGGATAGCTCTTGGTCGCAGAAAATGGGGGTAGAATCCGGGCAAACAAAAAACCGATAGCGTTGGGCGGCTACCGGATTGTCGAAAAACGCTGCGGACGCGAGAGCCCGCTTGGCATGAAGCCCGTCGTTTCCGCAGCATGCAGAGCAGCATACTGTTACGGGCGCGGCGCGAGGAGGCTTAGCGCAGCTCCATTGCGGGGCTCTCCCAGGTGGGGGGCAGAGTGTTAGCGGTGGCGGTAACAGCGGTGAGACCCAGAATAATGGCGATTGTCTTGATCATTTTGCTTGTGTTCCTTTCTATCTTTTTCCCGGCTACGTTCGGGTGCGGAAATAATACTCTTTTTTTTTGAGACGTCAAGCGTAATTTTTCAAAATAGTTGGATTTTTTTGAAAAAAATGTCGAAAAAGTGCATCTTTTTTCGTTTTGCGCCCGCATTCGCGCGCGAGTAAGACACGCAGAAGTAGCCGCACGAGAGCCTTTTGTCTTGACGCGGCGTTGCTTGGGGCGTATAGTCTCCCGCGAACAAGTTATGAAAGACCAGATAGCTAGCGTACAAGCCGCCGCTCTGGACCGGATTGCCGGCATCACCGACATGAAAGGCCTGGAGGATGCCCGCGTGGGCATACTCGGCAAAAAAGGAACCCTTACCCAAGTGCAGCAGAACATGCGCGATGTGCCGAAAGAAGACAAGCCGGCCGTGGGCGCTATGCTGAACGAGGCTCGCGCCGCTATAACCGCCGCGCTGGAGGCTCGCAAGGCTGCGCTTCAGGCCGAGCTGGATGCCGCTGCTGTGGCCGGGGTAGACTTCACCATGCCCGGCGCCACACTGCCGGAGGGAGGTCTGCACCCCATCTCCATCGTGCGCGACGAAGCGGTGCGCGTGTTGCGCCGCATGGGATTCACGCTTTCCGACGGCCCGGAGATAGAGGACGAGTGGCACTGCTTCGACGCGCTCAACACGCCGGATGACCACCCCGCCCGCAATGAGAAAGACACCTTCTACTTCGATAGCGGTAAACTGCTGCGTACCCAGACCAGCACCGTGCAGGCTCGTGCCATGGAGAAGCAGGCTCCCCCTGTGCGTATCATCTGCCCCGGCTCCGCTTTCCGTCGAGATGCAATCGACGCCACGCACCTCTCCGCATTCAACCAGATAGAAGGCCTGTATGTGGACAAAAACGTGAGCGTAGGCGACCTGAAAGGCACGCTGGAGTATTTCCTGAAAGCGCTTTTCGGCAGCGAGACGGCTGTGCGCTTCCGCCCGCATTTCTTCCCCTTCACCGAACCGAGCTTCGAGATAGACGTGCTTCTGCAGGCAGCCGGGCAAGCTCCGCGGTGGATAGAGATAGCCGGGTGCGGCATGGTGAACCCGGCCGTGTTCGAGAACATAGACAAGGCCACGGGCAAAACGCAGTACACGGGTTGCACGGGCTTTGCTTTCGGCATAGGTCTGGAGCGTCTGGCCATGATTCGCTGGGGTATACGCGACATCCGTCTGCTCATCGAGAACGATGTACGCTTCCTCGCTCAGTTCCAATAACCCTCTAACCCCTTTTTGCTAAGATACAATGAACGTTTCTCTTAACTGGCTTTCGAGCTACATAGACCTGGAGAGCCTCGGCACACAGCAGATGGCCGACATGCTCACCTTCGCCGGCATCGAGGTGGAGGGCATACAGGAGCGCGGTGTAACCACCGACCTGGTGGTGGTAGCGCAGGTAATGGAAAAAACACCCGTAGAGGGCAGCGACCACCTGAATGTCTGCATGGTAGATGCGGGCGGGGGCTCCCTGCGCCAGATTGTCTGCGGCGCGCAGAATTACAAGGTGGGCGACAAGGTACCCTGTGCCCTGCCCGGTGCGGTACTGCCCGGCGGCTGGGAGATTAAGGACGGCAAGCTGCGCGGCGTGGAGAGCCGCGGCATGCTCTGCTCCGCCTCCGAGCTGGGTCTTCCGGACAAGGAGCACGGACTGTGGATTCT
>JAZNTO010000114.1:0-12281 GCA_045591805.1 Akkermansia sp.
AGACCACAGATTTACCACCTGACGCAGTTTTATTTCACCATCAGCCGCATGGTGTACCTCATCAATAATGATGGACAGATTCGGAATTTTGGCAATAATGTGGCGTAATTCGTTGGCCAGATGTGTTTTCTTGCGCTCATCGACAGAAAGCAATTCATCATCTGTAGAGGAATCCAATCTATCCAGAATCACCTTTTCCGCATTAGTAATTGCAACTAAACCCATCAGGTCATCAAAAGGCTGCAAGTTTGCCAATTTCTGAGCATTCGGATTCTTAACGCGATTACTCTTGACGGCAGCGCGCTGCTCATCAAGCACCTCAAAATGAATCATGCGTTTCAGCTGCGAAGCTGTAGGCTCCGGGATAATCCACGCCGGATCAAAATTCCGAATAGAACGCAAGCTAGGCACGATAGAGGACTTCAGCCCCGACGGTGCAAGCACCATAAAATTGTGAGCGAAGGCAGGATTCTCCGGTTCCAGCTGTGCAAAATACAAATCTAAATAGATAAAAGCAGCCATCAGGTAGGTCTTACCGGCACCCATGGGCAAGCTGAACAAATAATCGGTGTAGGATACACCATAAAAAATATCTTTGAAAGCCTGTTCGCAATCAATCTCGGACGAGTGCGAAAGAATGTGATTCTCCAACTGAGGCGAAAGTTGCTTCCCTTTCTTGTCTTTTAGGCAGGCGTACTCCAGCAAAGCCGCCGCAGCCGGGTTACGCTTCAACTCCGATAGGGCAGCAGATGTACCACGAACAGAATCAATATCCAGCGAATTAAACTGTCCCTCAGCAAAAAGCTGCCACAAAGGCTTATTGAGGCATGCAATTTTCAGGAACAAATAGGTCTTGATGGCCTCGACCTGAGCATCCCGCATCTTCCCGGCGGACTCTATATATGCCAACAGGCTCCGAATCGTACACTGATTGGAGCTAAGCCACTCATCCCGCTTCTGCTCTATTAGTTTGTAAAACATGCGCGCTTCATATCTTCCACCACTTCTGATAAGGTGCATTCTACAGTACCCCTTGGGCAATGTAAAGATTAAAAAGCGTCAATACTTCTGAGCACAGTCCTATCGCCCCCGCCGCCGCGAGAAAAAGAGCCCCGGAGCTCTGCACTTTTGTATGCGAATGCAGGGGATAAAACCCAACATTGCCACGTTCAAAAATCGACCTCGATACGCCTATTCTCAGTCATGGGGCTGTCCGGTGCGATGCGGTTGCCGTAGGTATCGCGAATCTCGGGGCTTGGCGGCGTAGGGAGCCCCCGGTCTGCGTAGTAGCGGCGCACGGCGTCCAGAGCCGTAGCCCCGGTGAAGATGGTGACAGGTGTAGTATTGACGTATACGAGCATCGGAGAATAAGTTACTCTACAAAATTATCGGCGGGCTTTGTTCAGGATACTGCGAATAGTGGCGGCGTTCGGCCCGCCTATGCAGTCTTCCACGCTTGCGCCCTTAGCAGTTTTGGCATCGAGGTTGGCGCCGTGCTCCACCAGCCAGCGCACGATCTCCGTGTGGCTCAGGCCACAGGCATTGTGCAGAGCAGTGGTGCCGTTCGCGTTCTCAAGCACGGTATCCACATAGGATGTGCCATCCTGTATATTCTGCAGGGCGGTCAGCAAACGGCGTTGGTAGAGGCGCTCCACGTCTGTGGAGTAGCGGCGAGCTCGCAGCTCCTGCACGAGGCGGGGCAGCTCATCCGGCAGGGGCTGCGGCAGCACCACACGCCCGCCCGAATCCGTGGCCGGTAGCACGCGAAAGCGCATATCGCGCAAATGCAGGGTAGCCCCCTGCCCCGGCCAAGTGAGCGCGGCTACTCCCTCCTGAGCCCCGGTGTAGGACAAGCTCAGCTGCAGCTCGGCCTCCGGTAGTCGCAGCGTCACCGTTCCATACTGTTGCCCACTTGCAGAATAGGTGTAGGCTGTAACCTCCGCAGCCGGGGATTCCGTGCAAAAGTTTTTCTCAAAATCCGCCGGAAACTGCACCAGCATGGGCGTATAATCCGCATATTTCCATACGTTGGTAGGCCCGGGCTGCGCAGATACACACTGCATGGCTCCGGCAAAGGAAATCTCCACCGTCTTTCCGGCCAACACGCCGTGAGGCTCTGCTGCCGCTGCAAGTGGCAGCAGAGCGAGAACGGCGATTGTGAGTAATTTTAACATATGTAATTTCATACCCATAGGGGATGGGACATCCAATTTGACGGCATTCCCATCCACGATAAAACAATTCGAGAATAAGCAGAATCCGTCACTATTGATAACAGCTTTCGTTTCCAATCATTTTGTGGATTTATACGCCTCAACAAATTGTAGCAAATTGTTAGAACTATTCCGGTTTTCGTTATATCGAATTCGGATTTTCTGCTACCTGTGTTTTCCCATTGGGTGGAGGCTACATTGTACGTCATAAACCACCCGCACTCATTCGCCGGAATTATCGGTTGCTTCACCCAAGCACGATTCCAAACTCGGTTGTGATGCGCACACGCGTTGCGGACATCATTCAAAGAGCGTAGCCACGAATGCAACACTCTCGGATTGTTGATTCCGAAAGATCGCGCCGTCTTTTTTTGAATTTTCTGTTCGACACTGCCAAAGAAAAATACAGTTGAGCCGAAGTCCATCAACTCACAAGCAATCCACACCGGAAGATTTTTGTCCGAATACTTGTTAAAAAAATCAAGCACCATTTTAGACTTACTCGAATGGGCAGCCATTTGCTGTTTGTTATACCATATTTGCCAATCGGATGCCAAGGCTTTCGGACAATTACGGTGTACCAGGTACCCAAATGCTCCATATTCTTCTGCAAAAAAATGAACTAAGCGATTTCGAACGGCCACTTCTATACGCTCTATCGCATCCATCAATAAAGCTCTTATCTGACTATCAAAGCAATAAATCTGCCACACGTATTCAAAATCTACAGGTATATTTCCGTGGATGTCGGTAAAAGGCAGCCAGTACGCACTCAACCTCTGATAACCCACTTCCATGATTCTTTGTTTTATGAGAGCTTGCTTGCCATGCATTCCTCTATGGATAAGCAAAGCCGCTAGGTCATCGTAGCTTAAAAAAGGGTGCGTGTATGGCGTTTTTTTCATAAAAATTAAGGCACGCTTTGTTGCGCATAATCCCACCCAAAAGCAGGAACATAGGCGTCAGCGTGCCGTGACAGAATCATTAAATCACAAGCTGACGAAATGTCAACCTTTTTTTCCGAACTCAAACAAAAAAATGCCTTGGTAGGCACATCCAATACGCCGTGAGGCTCTGCTGCCGCAGCAAGTGGCAGCAGAGCGAGAACGGCGTATATGGATAATTTGTTCATCGCGGCGTCAATCCGTCTGTCGAGAGGGGGCATTCTTAGGCACAGTGCGGTCTGCTACACTCTGTATATGCCGGAGGCACTGCTTTGCCTGCTCCACGCGAGCCTGCACACACCGGAGCAGCGAGCCGTTTGCCTGGGTGCGCTGGCGGTTTTTCACAAAGTTGGAGTTCTTCTTGAGGTATTCGCGGAAATCCAGGATAGCGTCATCCATGGTCACCAGCTTATTGAGCGCATACAAGGCTCTATTGTTCACGGCTTGTTTGAAGTCGGCATCTTCTTTCACCACTATCTGCGCGGCCTCTGCGGAGATACCGCTGTAAAAGGCATCCGCCGCTGCGCGCACCGCTGAGCGGGCAGCGAAAGCCAAGTCTTCTGCGGCATCTATGCGGGTATTGGACCAGAAATCGAAATAGCGCATATAGCTGGCCAGCTCTGCGGCCTCGGCCGTGGAAGCCCAGCATACCTTGCCCCCGCGAATATCCAAGTAGGTATAGGGGTTCACCATACCCCTGTGCATAAAACGCCCTTCCACACCGAAGCGAGGGCCGTTATACGTACCGCGGCTGCTGCCGCCCAGCACGACATAGCTCAGCCAGGCATCCGACTCCTCAGTACTGAGGGTGTTGTGGAAATAATTGAAAAACTCTGCGCCGAATCTGCCGGGATTACTATCGACCGTGGAGAAAGCCTTGTCGATACGATCGCGCGCGTAGCTATGCGCGTAGGCATCTATCATCGCGAAGTAGTTGACATCGTGCTCCTCCACATTGGGCGTTTTGAGATACTCGCGGAAACGCTCCATGCGCTGTACCTCCTTCAGGAAGTCGTAGTTGTGCGCAGCGCAAGCCTTGGCAAACGGTCCCAGGAACCATTTGAGCAGATTTTCCGAGCGGGTAATCATGTGCTCAATTTCGGTATACTGCTGTGTGGTAAGATTCGGCTTGGCCTGTGCCAGCATGGAGCGCGACAACACGCCCTCCACAAATTGGCCGGCATCTGCCGCAAAGGGCTGCCGCCCCATGATTTTGGACACAGCCTCGCGGTGCAAATCCGCCGGCACGGGGTCTTTGGTGCAGTCCACAAGGTCCTCCGTGCCGATGATACCGTCGCAACAGCTCGACACCGCCCACACCACATCTTGCTGGTATGCCTTGCGGCACGCCGTCAGGTACTGCACACCATTGTAGATAAGCCCTTGCATCTCCTTCTTACGCATCTCGGCCTGCTGGGCTTTTGACTCCTCGTCGTCTTGGGTAAAGTCGTAGCCGGCGGGTTCGTCGTCCACGGTAAAATCGTAGCCCACCTGCTGGGCAGAAAGCGGGGAAAACGCCACCGGGCAGCAGAAAGCCAAAGCGCACAAAATTGTTTTTGTCTTCATATGATTTTCAGAAGTAAAGTGTAACATCAGAAACGTATTTCGTAAGTATCTACATACCAGCGGCCGCTGCTGCCGCCCTTGCGGATAAGTTTATGCGCATGCTTCACACCCACCTGCTTACCGTTGGCATCGAACGCGCGACTCTGTACCGTGGCGTACTCCACTTTCTCGCCAAGCATTCCGGTGAGTTGGCTGCGCTGCGAATCGTCCAGGAAGAAGTTTTCCAAGTCATTCTTATCATCATGCCCCGCGGCTACCGTGATTTTCGTATCGCTGAAAACGGCGTGCACATACTCTCCGTGCAAGCGTTCCTGGTGCAAATCCCAGTGGTAGCGCAGGAGGGACTCAGCCGTTTCTGTCTTGTAGCGCTCGGGGTTGATACACTTGCGATAAAGCTCATAGTTCTTTTCCTTGAGCGCCGCGAGGAAAATTTCCATCACACGCTCGGGCGTAGCATCCTGCGGCACATCCTTTTCCGTGTACCAGCTCTCTTTGATACCGGCTACCTTGTCCTCCTCCACATAGCTGCCTCCCTTCTCGCTTTGCGCCTCGAAAGTGGCCACAATGCGCCCGTCTATGTAGAGAGCCTCCGGCTCCACCACCCAGCCCCAGGCCATGTTCATGCGGCGGTTGCCCGGTATCTCCATGACCGCCCCCTGCACCGTGCCCAGCACGGTAAAGTTGTGGCTCTCGCCCAGAGAGCCGTCCACCTCGCGGCGGAAGCGTTTGATAGCCTCGTAGGGTCCCACCCACTCGCGGCCGCCTATGTGCACAAAATAATAGCCGGTGGAGGGCTTACCCACCACGATATATTCCCCCGAGCCGCCCACAAACTGATTGTCCGGGTATTTTACACCCGGCAGGACGATACTCTTGCCCACCGGGGAGGTCTGAGGCGTATTCTTCAGAGGATCCACAGTGGGGAACACATTGGGGAGCAGCTCACGCCCTTGCTGCAACTGCTGCCATTTTGCCACGCTCAGGCGAGCATATTTCTCGCGCAAATCCTTCTCGTTGTTCAGGTAGGCCAGCATGGCCGGCGAGATGGGTTGGTAGCCTCCCTTACTCATCATCAATGCTGTGCGGGCTCGCTCGTAGAGAGCCAGCACCGCCGGATCCTCCGGATAAGCCTTCATGAGAGCCTGCACACGGCTAAGCGCCTCGGTCTTGTTGCGGTACATGGTGTTGGCGCTGCCTTGGGCGCGCTTTACCTCGGCCTCAAATTCCTTCAGGAAATACTCCGTACGGAACAACTCGCTCTTGGAGGCAGTGGCCGGTGCCGCAAAAACGCTGCTGCACAATGCAGCAAACAGAAACGAAGTCAGTATTTGTTTTATTTTCATATCGCGTTATTAAAAATCTTTTACATTTCGAAAGATAAGCTACTAAGGTTTTGCCCTGCGAGCAGAGCGGATAATGCTGCGAATGGCGGCAGCGTTCGGCCCGCCTATGCAGTCTTCCACGCTTGCGCCCTTAGCTGTTTTGGCATCGAGGTTGGCGCCGTGCTCCACCAGCCAGCGCACGATCTCCGTGTGGCTCAGGCCGCAGGCATTGTGTAGAGCTGTAGTTCTATTGGAGCCGGAGAGCGTATGGTCTATATGCGCCCCCTCCATAATCTGCGGTAGCAGGGTAAGCAAACGCTGCCGATACAAGCGCTCCACGGCACCGGAGTAGCTGCGGGTCTCCAGCTCGCGCAGCAACTCGCCCAAGCCGTCGTCCAAGGTTTGCAGGGCGCCGGAATCCGCCTCGGTGTGCGGCAGCACCACACGCCCGCCGGAGCTGCGAGCCTCGCGCAGGCGAAACGTAGCACTACGCGCCAGCCAGGCGGATTCGTCCATGCTCCAATTCAGCGTAGCCGTGCCGCTCTCGGGTGAGTCGAAATTGAGCGTCAGCACCAGGTAACGCATGCGCCCTTTTACCATGAGCACGGCCATCTCCCCCTGCGGCGCATAGCTCACGCGGTTCGGCGGCCACAAATCCTCCTCGCCCTGCGGGGGCGTATCGAGTTGAATGTAGAACTCGCGCCCCTGCTCCTGCGGAAACTGCACCACCAGCGGCGTAGCCACAGCCGGCTGCCACTCCCCAGCGCGGTCTCGCACCACCTCGCAGCAGAGCGCACCGCGGAAGTTCACCTCCAGCACACGCCCCGCCAGTTGCTCCGGCGCAGGTGCTGCCGCTGCAAATGCAGCCACACACATGAAAAGAGTTAGCAAAACCGAAATTGCTTTCATATTTATTTATTATTACGAGCCTTACGAAGAATAGCGCGGATAGCGGCAGCATTCGGTCCGCTTATGCAGGCATCCACGCTCGCGCCTTTTTCCGTGCGGGCGTACGTATCCGCCCCGTGGTCCACCAGCCACTGCACCAGCTCCACATGGCTAAGCCCGCAGGCATAGTGCAAAGCGGTGTTGCCCTTGTAGTCCGGCGAGGTGAAAGAGGGGTCGCGCAGAGCCATAATCTGCGGCAGCATGGCAAGCAAGCGCTTCCGGAACAAGCGCTCCGAGCTGCTCGTGTAAGTCGTCTTTTCCAGAGCCATCAGAATGTCGTTCATGCCGTCATCCAACAATTCCGGATCCCCATCTGCCGTATCCGCGCCGGGCAGCTGTATGGCCGGGTCGTACTGCCACGCATCGCGCACCAGAAAGCTTGCCGCGCGCATGTGGCGAGTTTCACAATCCTCGTGCCAGTACACATAAGCCGAGCCCTCCAAGATGTTGCTCCCGCCCTGCGGTGCCGGGGCTTCCTTCTCGAAGCTCAACACCACCAAAGCCTGGAAATGGGAGTTCTCCACCTTCACGTAGGCCTCCGAGCGGTCATCCGCCGCGGCGTAGCTCACCGTTATGTCCGGCCAAGTGGTCTCATCGTTGTTGTGGGGATGGGGTGCTATGTAAGTATTCCCCTGCTCCGGAAAACGCAGCAGTAGGGGGATATCCAAGCGTTGTTCGTACCAAGGCCCCTGCGCTTCTGCATACATGTCCGTGCGGCATACCTGCACCTCATCCAGTAGCACCACCAGCGACTTGCCGGCCATGGACTCCGGCGCCGGCTGCGCCGCCTCCGCACAGGTCAGCACGGCAGCAGCGGACAATAACACGGAAAGAAACTGTGTTTTCATGGCCGAATGCGCGTTACTGAATCGTGATTTCTGCACGCCCCGTAGAAGAATAGTCTATGCTTTCCTTCGTCTCCAGAAACTGAATAAGAGCTGCAGCGCCATCTGCCTCCAGTGCCGTGCCGGGATCCGCCGGCAGCACGGGATTGGTGGACATGAGGTAGGAGTTCGTAGCCATGGTGTATGTCGCCTCGGGGTCTATGGGGGTGCCATCCTCCAGCACAGCCTCGGTAATACGCATGGCTTTAAGCTCCCCGGCGGGTTTGGTGGCCTTGTAGCGCATGCCGGACACACAGGGTGCGCCGTGGTGGTCGCTCGCCGGTACTGCGTTCAGGAACTCGATAAGCTCGCGCCCGCTCAGCTTCACCAGCACCACTTTGTTGCCAAAGGGATCCAAGCGGTAGCAGTCCGCCACGGTCAGAGTTCCGGCCGGGAAAGAATCCAGGCGCACACCGCCTATGTTCAACACACCAATATCCGCCTCGGAAGCCGCGCGCAGAGCATCTGCCATGAGGCAGCCAAGGCTCTCCCGCCGGCAGATTGGAACCGCCACTCGCGTGAGAGGCCGCAGCATATAGGGATTGTTTTTCACGGCCTGCACAGCCGCCTGCATATCGGCATCAGGTGCCAGTTGGCGCAGGGGCAGCAGCTCGGCTTTCTTGCTCAACACCTTACCGTCCTCCACTTCGAAGGTGAGGCGGGTGATGTATTTGAGCTTATTCTCCGCCTGGGTTATAAGCACCCCCTGCTCGATATGGGCTCCCTCCACACGGGTATGGGAGTGCCCGCCCACTATGGCGTCCGCCTCCGGGAAAAGACGCGCCAGCTTCACATCGTCCTCGAACCCTATGTGGGTGAGTAGGATAAGCACATCGCAGCGCTCGCGCAGGTAAGCGTAGTCGCGCACCACCTCAAAGGGATTGCGGAAGCTCAGCCCCGCGCACTGTGCCGGGTGAGCATCCGGCAGCCCGTTCTCGCCGGTCTGCACCAGCCCCAACACAGCGATTCGCACCCCGTCCCGCTCGAAAATCCGGTAGGGTTGCAGCGGAAGCTCCGGCCCGGAAGCCGCGCGTACATTGGCACAGACGTAGGTAAAGTTCGCAGCATCCATGCAGCGGCGCAGGGTATCCGCGCCGGAATCGAACTCGTGGTTCCCCATGGTGGTCAGGTCGAACCCGAGGCGGTTCATGAGCTGCACCATGGGCAAGCCGGGTACATCTCCGGTATCCACATAGGGGTTGCCGGTGCGGTTGTCCCCGGCGGCTAGCAACAGCACATCCGGATTCGCTGCTCGCTCGTTTTTAAGGAAAGTGGCCAGCTGGGGCATATAGTCGATATCTGCGTGCATATCGTTGATACCCAACACAGATACCTGTGCACCAAAGGCAGTACCAAGTAAAGCAAAGAAACTCAGAAAACAGTTTTTCATATACGTGAGAGAAAGTAAGGTGTTAATGTTGCAAAAGTTCAGCAGCCTCTGCATGGCCGGCCGCGGCAGCACGCTGCAGGTAACGGCGAGCCCGTGGTTCATCCTGCACCCCGTCCCTGCCCCAGAGAAGGCGAATTCCCAACTCGTAGAGCGCGCGGGGGTCTCCGCCTTTAGCAGCCTGTTCCAGCCAGGCACGGCGCTCGGCAGCATCCGGGTCGGGGGTAGTGGCATCCGCAGTCCAGGCAGAGATGGAGCCCACTTGTTCGCCTATTCCATCATCATAAAGTGTGCTCATGCTGTAGCAAGCCTCGACATCTCCGGCGCATGCCGTACGCCAAACATCCAGCGAGAAAGGAGACTTACACTCCACCGGACGCCCGGTGCGGAGCAGTTTGCGCAGCTGGGGGTGCCGCGTCAGTTGCAGCGGGGTACGCCCCTGAGCATCCTTCACCCCCATCTGCGCCCCATGCGCCAGCAAGCGCAGCGCCAAGCGATAATCATTGAAATAGGCTGCCCGGTGCAGCGGCGTCATGCCATTCACACCGGGTGTGTGTGGCGAGGCTCCCGCCAGCAGCAGACTCTGCGCTACAGCGGCTCGATTCTCAGAGCATTCGAGCAAACAATACTCCAGTAGAGTCATGCCATGCCTATTTCGCCAATCTGTATCCCCCGTTTTCTTGATGTTGCGGAGAAAATCCTGAAAATCCGCTCGGGAATAGGCGGCGCCGCAATAGCGAGCCAGCTCTGCAGCGAGCTGCTCATACTCCCCCTCGCCGCACGTTTGCGCTGCGGGTACGGGGCTTTGGGCATAAACTACAGGCAGTGCAGACAAAAGAAATGCTTGCGCAACGGGGTAAAGATTCATAGCAAAACGGCTTGTGATATAGGGCTTCTCAGAAAATGCGGGGAGCCACAGCCCCCCGCATTCGGTTATATTTCACAGATTCGCTTCTTACTCCGCGGCTTCCGGTGCAGGTGCCGGAGCGGCTTGCTTTTTCTTCTTGATAAGCATCACCACCAAGCCAATGGCCGCTGCCAGCAGCACAATACCCAACACCGGACGGTAGAACAGCCAGGCAATGGCTATGACTACCAGTGCCACAATAGAGGATACGAAGAAGGCTATAATGCCTGTACCCATGCCCACAATGTTGCCCAGAATCGGCAGCACATCTGCCAGCACGGAGAGCGGAGCCAGTATCATCTTAAGACCCATGTACATCATGAGCCAGCCCACGA
The DNA here is from genome assembly GCA_045591805.1 of Akkermansia sp. Taxonomy (GTDB): domain Bacteria; phylum Verrucomicrobiota; class Verrucomicrobiia; order Verrucomicrobiales; family Akkermansiaceae; genus Akkermansia. Next base: position 10,507 of record JAZNTO010000114.1, read on the forward strand.
AGCGCAGTATCCAGGTCCACATGGTGTTGCTATCCTTGGCAGACTGGAACATGACCTCCTTGCTCTTGGTACCCATCTGCAACAAGTCTACCGTGTAGCCATTCTCTGCCACATAGGGGGTGAAGGTGTTACCCTGCTGGCAGGAGACGATGGAGATAGGCATCGTATCCGGCACATAGGTCCAGGAGATGCGCACATCGCCCACCTCGGGAGCACCGGGATTCACCGTAGCGGTACCGGTGGCAGCAGCAGCGGGATTCAGGTTGATATGGGCACGCAGCATCACGCCGTTGTTACTCACAATGTAGTGGTCCTGCCAAGGCTTAATAAGCAACATGCGGTTGTCCTGCGTGCGCACATATACCTTGTCGCCGTAGTAGAACACAGGCAGCACACCCAAGCGGTCTACATTGATGAGACCGGGCAGCGCCACAGCCGGAGCAGGCGGAGCCGTGGTAATATCTCCCTCGCCGGTCACATAACGCGGACCATTGTTTACCAGAATATATACAGTCTCATTCTGCTCATCCACACCAAGCGGGTAAAGATCTCCCGTGGGTCCCTGCACCAAGGCGCCGCAAGTGGGGTCATCGAACACCGGAAGCTTCTTGCCGGGGTAAGACTCCACCTCCACATACGTGTCCGAGCTGAGCGCCGTAGCCACGCCGGGCTCCATGCCGGCAGGAAGCGGCATCATGACCGGTCCGGCCGGAGCGCCAATATAGAGCATGTTGCCGGATACGGTCGTGCGGCCGGTGAGCTCCGGCGGCATGGGCACGTCTTTCAAATCTACAGGCTTATAGCCGCCTATGCTGCCAATCTGATCTTGGGTCAGCACAAAAGCACCGAAAGACACGGACTCCGTGCACTGTTTCTTGTCCTCCACACCGGAGAAGTGCACCACATTGTCATGCCCGGCCTCCTTGAACTCGGAGGAATTCACCGGCTCGCTCACCCACTCCTTGGAATAGTTGTAGGTAGTTCTCTTCTTCACGCTACCGCCCACCTGTTTTTCTTCGCGCGTGGACTCGTGCTCCACCCACTGGTAGTACTCCACACTGCGGCTAAGCTTCATAGCCTTCAGGCTGATGCCCGGTATCACATCATCCGTGAGCGTCGTCTGTGTCACAGCATTACCGGTGATATGAATGAGCTTCCCCTCATTCTGAGAATCTACCGTCTCGTTGCTCGGCACAACTTTGCAAACAGATTCGCCCTCTTCAAGAGCTTTGGCGGTCTTTACGGCGCGCCCCTCATTCCAGAACAGCAGGGGAATACCTGCCAAGAAAAGCACACCACCTACCACAATCCCCTTGAAGGAATTGCCCAAGCGGCTGCCCCAGCTTTCGGTTGTTACTTCTTCAACAGACATATATGAGTATGGTGTTAGGTGTTATGAGAGCGGGCGAACCGCCTATCTCTTGCTGCGGTGGTTCAAGCCCTCTCTCTTTTTCCAGTCTAACACACAGTATACTACACGTCAAGAAAAAAAGCCAAAATTTCATTGTTAGAGAGCACGCAAGAAATAGCCCTCCACTGCGCTACGCTTTGTCTCTTAATGCCTCGCAAAACCTGCCATCTATATAACATTTTTCACATTTACACCTTCAGCTTGGGCGGAAACCTTCCACCAACTCGTGCAGTTCTTGGAAATAGTCTCCCAGCTGGTCGTAGCCCAGTAGCTCGCCGTCGTTTTCGCGCTTGCGTGCTTCTTCTGCGGCGGCTTGTGCCTTGCGCTCCGCCTTGCGCCTAGCCTTGCGCTGTTCTTCGTCATC
>JAZNTO010000115.1:0-26656 GCA_045591805.1 Akkermansia sp.
GACATAGAACCCGCACTTGTGCGGGTGGCTTAAGCCTATGCTGCAAAATAGACTTTTACCACGCCCTATGAGACTGCCACCGCTTAAATCACCCGCACAAGTGCGGGTTCTATGTCAGGTGAGCCAGCGGCTCGCAATACATGGGCAAAAAATCCTAAACATTATTTTTGGCGCAGCTAAATGCGAGGTCAGCTTTTCCAATAACTTGCGAAGAAAATTCCATGTCGATGGCCGCTCTGTTGGATGACAATGAATTAGTATTGATTTTTCGAGATTCCACTTTTTGCCATCTCGATGCTTAAAGATGAGCTATTGGCTGCGGCGGTCGTACCCCAGCCTTTGGAGTGAGGCTCAGCTCTTTTCTTGCCGCGCTCGGCGACCGAAAAAGAAGAGCAGGGCGGTGATCAGGCAGATGCTCGCGGCTACGACCGTGAGCACGAGGGGCAGGAGAAACTGCACAAGAAAAATGTCTTCCTGCGCTTCCTCCGGGGCATCGGGTGGGTAAATGACCCATTGCTTATCGCCCACCTCGTAAAGCGGTTTTTGAGCGGCGGCTGTCTGGCTCAGAACTTCAGTTACATTGCCATCTGCGGAGCTGAAGCTGAATACGGCGTAGGCAAAGGGGGCTTTCTCACCGTGGCTGTTGGTGCTTTCTTTCCATTCAATGCGGGTGACGGTGGCCTCGGCCTTATTCCATTCAGCCTGTCGGTGCAGACTGTCGTACCAGAAATACCCGGCCAGCCCCAGCACGATAAGGGTGACGGGCAGAAATAACCAGGCGGCGATGCTAAGCGAATATTTGGAAAACATGGCGCGAAAATAGGACTAAAAGTATTGTAATATAAAAAAAATCAATGTCTAGCAAAAAAATGCTTGCATGCTGAATTTTTGCGTGCTACACTGCCCAAAACACCGATACATACCATGCAAATACCACCGATTCCCTTGCAACCCGAAGAAAAGCTCCTGTGGGTGGGGCAGTCTCAGAAACCGCTCGTCACCCAGGCAGACATAGCTGTCTATCTACTGCCGGGGGGCGTTTTGCTATATCTTTGGGGGCATATAGTGGCGGGGCTGCCGTTGCCTGTGGCTCTGCCGGTTGAGGTGGCAGGCTTCCTGCAATCCGGGCACTGGCTGTTGTTGTTATTCGGTGTGTTATTGTTGGTAAAACCTTTTTTTATGAACGCTATGCTGAAGCACATTACCTATGTGTTTACAGACAGGCGCGCCGTGGCTTATAGCGCCTCTGCCCGCGAGATTGTGCTGGAGGTGCCGGCGGCGGAAGTCGCCGCCATGCGCTTGCAGAAACATGGAAAAGGCTTAGTGAGCCTGCGCAAGTGGGAAGTGCAGGAGGACGGGCAGGGGCAAGCCGTCAATGTGCGAGTTGGGTTCGACTACATCCCCGCCGAGGTGCCGGATTATTATACACTCGGGAATTGAGACTATGCGTAGGCTGCTGAGAGTTTGTCTGTTGCTGCTGTGCGGTGTGCTGCTTAGCTCCTGCGTGTATGTTTCTACAGGTTCTGTGCTGGATAATATAGGGCATCGTGTTCCCCAAATAGAGTTGGTGCAGCGGAGCAAGGCCGGGGGGACAGTTGAATACCATCCTAAAAAATTGCAACTGTGGAAAAAAGACGATTTGTACTATGTAGAGTTGCCTGTGGTGTATGTGCCGATGGCCTGTGATTTGATAACGGTGCATTTGTGGCATGGTAGCAGCATAGGCGGTTGTGCTATGCCGGAGGCTGAGGCGTTTGCCGTCCAAGCGGAGCCCCGAACGTACTATGCCGAGCTTACTGAGCGGCAAATGCAGATGCTGCTTTCTGCAGATAAAGATTGGGATGCCGGAGCCCTTACACCGGAGCAAATACGCTTGCAGAGTGCGGAGTTTGTGGATATGCGTACAGCCCGCAGGCTAAAGGCAGACGGGGAGCTCCTACTGCACCGCTTGCGTGTTTCCGGTGTCCTTGACCGTTTGCCGCACATGCGAAGCACCGGCAACCAGTTGCGCCGCCCTCTCTGTTGGGCTCTTGTTGGAGTGGATGCTCCGCTGTCTGTCGGCGCAACGACTCTTGGGTGGTCGCTTATGATTTTGCTTGGGCCTTTTTTCTGAATTTAGGTTGACGTGTGCGGGGGGATGCGCTAGAATGGGGTGCAGAGGACACTTTTTCCTATTTTACAAGTCATGAACGGCACATTTACCTACTCCAATCCTACGCGTCTGCATTTCGGGCCGGATTCGCTGGATTCTCTGGCTTCCGAGCTGCAGAACTTCGGCCCTTCGGTGCTGCTGGCATACGGTAAGCAATCCATTAAAAAGAGTGGTCTGTACGACAAAGTTATGGCTATCCTGCAAGCCGCCGGCAAGTCTGTTACCGAAGACCCGGGCGTGATGCCCAATCCCACTGTGGAGAAGCTGGCCGAGGGCGTGGAACGCGCTCGCGCCTGCAAGGCCGACCTTATTCTGGCTGTGGGGGGCGGCTCTGTGTGCGACTACGCCAAGGCGGTGGCCGTGGCTACCCATTGCCCGGAGGACGCATGGGAGAAGTACTATGTGCGTATGGAGCCCCTTGCCAACCCCGTTATACCTGTGGGTTGCGTGCTCACCATGGCCGGCACCGGCAGCGAGATGAACGGTGGCTCCGTTATCACCAACCACGCCGCCAAGCGCAAAATAGGCCGTGTGTTCGATGACCGTGTGTATCCCCGCTTCTCTATCCTGAACCCGGAGCTCACCCTCACCCTGCCGCGGTACCAGATGGTGGCCGGCTGTTTCGACATTATGTCCCATATTCTGGAGCAGTACCTCTCCGGTACGGATGATAACACGAGCGACTACCTCGCGGAGGGGCTCATGCGCTCCCTCATCACGGCCTCCCGAGCCGCCTCCATAGACCCACAGAATTACGAGGCTCGAAGCAATATCATGTGGACTGCTACCTGGGCTCTCAACACACTCATAGCCAAGGGGAAAGCGACCGATTGGATGGTGCACATGATGGGGCAATCCGTTGGTGCCTACACGGATGCTACGCATGGCATGACCCTGGCCGCCGTCACGCTGCCTTACTTCCGCCATATTCTCCCCTATGGCCTGCCCAAGTTTAAGCGCTACGCCATCAATGTGTGGGGCGTTTCTCCCGCCGCCAAGAGCGATGAGGAGACCGCCCAGGCCGGGCTGGAGGCTATGGAGGCTTGGATGCAGGAAATCGGCCTGGTGCTCTCCCTGCGCGAGCTGGGCGCCACGGAGGAAATGCTCGATGGCATCGCCGAGGGTACCTTCCTGTTGCGCGGCGGCTACAAGCCCGACCTCACCACAGCCGAGGTGCGTAGTATACTGGCTCAAAGCTTGTAAGCTACCATGGGGGAGTTCGCGGGAAAGGTGGCCATCGTAACCGGTGGGGCGCAGGGTATAGGCCGCTGCATTGCGCAGATGTTTGCCGCAGCCGGGGCTCATGTGTGTATTTTCGATTTGCAGGATAACCCGTATTTTGTGGGGGATCTGGCAAAGGAGGCCGATTTGCGCACTTTCTGCGACAAGGTAGTGGCAGACTATGGGCGGGTGGACTTTCTTATCAACAACGCAGCACCCCTCTTCAAGGGGCTACCGTATTGCAGCTGGCAGGAGTTCAACTACGCTTTGCAGGTGGGAGTAGCCGCCCCCTACATGCTCACCTGTTTACTCCGGGAGCACTTTGCCCCCGGTGCCGCCATCGTGAACATTTCCTCCTCGCGAGACCGCATGAGCATGCCCGGCACAGAGTGTTACACCGCAGCCAAGGGGGGTATTGCAGCGCTCACTCATGCGCTGGCGGTATCTTTGGCCGGGCGTGTGCGGGTGAACTCCATTTCCCCCGGCTGGATAGAAACGCGCGGCGCGGTGTACAGCGGAGCAGATGTGGTGCAGCATCCTGCCGGGCGCGTGGGGGTGCCGGAGGACATTGCCCACATGGTGCTTTACCTCTGCTCGGAGAAGGCCGGATTCCTTACCGGCGAGAATATCTGCATAGACGGTGGCATGACCCGCCAAATGATTTACCATGCCGAACACGGCTGGTATCTGGATGAAAGTGAAAAATTGACGGAGACGATGAAAACATATGAAAGCGAAACTGAACCCACTTGATTGGCCCGCTGTTTATTGGTTGTTGCTGGTGGCACTTGTTGTCATTGGATGGCTGGGCTATGATAACACACAACAGAAAGCAGAAATAGAGCGACTCGAACGGGACCGGGATGATTTGCGCGTGTATCTCGATGCCTCTACCACTCAGCTTGTGGAGTATCTGGTATATGGTGAAATGCCCGTTCGTGCCAACCGCGATATGATGGCCGGCTCTCTGCGCGATGGCTCTCACGGACAATATGTTTCCATGGAGCTGACCGAGGCGGAAGCACGTCAATTGTTTGAAAATGAGGCAAAAATGCGTCACTTGGTGGAGAACTACGGCCTGGCTCATTATGCCGATAAAAAACTTTCCATCTACAAGGGCGTACCCGCCTGGCGTAAAGATGATTGTTCTTCTGTCTCAAAGGGGAAATGGTACACTGTGGAGGTACGATATAATCTCGATACTCAAAGGTAATGATGAGGGCTATACCTCTTTTGTTCCTGAGTCTGTGAGCTCTGTTCCTTCCCTCCTGCGTGATGTGGGTGGGTGTTAGCACGTACAGCTATCCGGACTCTGTACAGAAGCAGGTGTGGGCACCGGATAAAAAAAGCGGAATCATATGAGCCGTGTTGCCGGGATCGTGGGTATTATGTTCGCCAGCCGTATTCCGCATGTGCGGTATCTTTGTATATGAGCCATAGCGTATGAATCCAGTGCGGGCTTATCCCGCCCGTTGACAACGCAAGCGGGATAAGCCCTTTCTGTTAATCGTTCTGAATGAATGTGCCGAAGCTCTCTCCGGGCAGGTTGTGAATGCGCCCGATGAGCCCCTGTTTATCCTCAAAAACCGTAACGGCTGTGATGGCGCCTCTGTAGCTTAAGGCCATGCAGGGGCGGCGAACTTCGCCGTGCATGATGCTGCCGGTGGCAAACGAAAAATCCTCCCACTGCATCTGTGGGTTATCTTTCCACATCTCGATGCGTTCGCTCATGTAGCGCAGCAGGGAGAGCTTGCCCGAGCGGGTGATGTGGCAGGTTTTCGATTCGAAGCCGGCTTCCTCCCGTACCCATTCAGCGAATGCGGCCCACTTGCCCTCTGCCAGGGCATCCCGGAACAGGGCGGCCACCATAGCCTCATCCAGTTGAGCCGGGCGCAGGCGCTTATCGATGGCGGGCTTACCGTTGTCCAGACACAGCATCGTTTCCCGGAAGGGAATGGCTGTGTAGAGCAGGTGATTTTCCACCCCCGGACACTCCGGTTCCATCTCCATGGAAATAGCGTAGCGCTCTGCTGCTGTGTTGTAATCCAGCTTAACGGTGCAGCGGTAGCAAATACACTCCTCCCCATAGGTTTTGCGGATTGTGTCCGGCAGGTCTGCGAGTTCGCAATACCCCGGCTCCGTCGGTTGCCCGTTCACTACATTATCCACACACACAACGGCGATGCTGCCGTCCTGTGCTTTTACCATGAGGGGATGGTTGCGGGAGAAAATCTCGTCTGTATTGTTGGCAAGAATATCCCAGCCTCCGCCGGCAAAGGCTGCTGCGGCCACAGCATGCCCCATGGAGTAGCGGCTGAGTCGCTCGTACTCCCTGTGCGCATTACCGGAGTTTTCCCTCTCTTGTATGAGCTCGCCTACTTCCGGGGAGTCCTGCCAGGACGGAACATCTGCCAGCAGCTCATGGGCTGAGGCATAGATGTAGCCGGAGGCTCTGACTGTATCCCCTTCGGCCGGGGTATATTCTCCCTGTACTTCCGGGCTGACGAATACCTGCAGCAGTACATCATCGTTGTCCACCATGGGGCGGATGGTTATGATGCTCATCGGCTGACCGTCAACTTCGGAAGCCTCCCGGCTGACGACTTGCCCAATGACGGTGGCGTATGTATCCCCCTCGTCCTGCATGAAGGAACGCATACCTTCGGTGGAAATGCGGAAGGCATAGCCCTCCGGGGGCTCGCAGCCGTGCTCCTTGCGGTATTCTTCGCAATGTATTTCAAAGACGGGGCCGGAGGTGATGGAAAACTCATGTTTCATGGGGCCGATATGCTCCGCGACCTGGCTCAGGTGCCACAGGTAGCGGTTGCCGGTCTGCATGCGCTCTCGGTAGAGCAGAGCCTCGGCACATTCTGCCAGCAGGCAGTTGCCATTGGCCTCCATCAGATTTACTTGTCCATCTTCCGGCTCTGCCTCCTGTGGCATGGATACAAGCTCCAGGTCGCTTGTGGGACCATCGCAGTGCATAAAGAGCGAGCGTATGTACTCCAGGCGTTTGTTTTCACTGTCGTTGTGCACGATTGTCAGCAGCGTGGGGCTGTCGAACAGCTGCAGTGCCAGGTAGTCTGTTTCACCCTGGCTTGTATAGTCGAACAGGTTGAGAACCCGGAAGTTCGGTGTGTTGCACCGGGCTGCAACAACCGGGAAGATTGCCTGATAGAGCTTGAAGAGCACGGCGCCGTTGAAGATGGAACTGTAGCGATCCATGCTATCGCGCATGGCGAGGGGGAGGTACTGGCTGTGTAGCAGTTCGCTGTTGAGCCAATTTCCCTCGCGTTTCACAATCTGCGGCCCCAGCAGCTCCAGCGCGCATTCCTCGCCATTGTTGCTACAAAACAGGCAGGCGTAGTATACATCCAGCTCCGGGTATTGCGAGTCGCACACATCGCACTGCTCCTGCGACAAGTGCTCGATGTCCAGCACAAAGTCGCACAGCGGCGCAAAGCAAATGCAGGCCGCTCGCTCTTCGCGTGTGGCCAAAAAGCGGGGATGCTCTTCTGCGGTATTGTCGGTAGGTCGTATGTCGCAGAAGTCGGCTTCCTCCAGCAGGCGGTGTATTTCACTGCTGTAGAGCAGCAAGGCGTAGGTAAGTGAGGGCAGCTCAGAGGCCTCCCCGGGCAGGGAGGTCACTAAGTTTCTGTTGGTTTGATATTCGTTCTCCATGTTGTCGGTAGTAAGTTAATTACATCTTTGCGGTGAGTGTGGCGTAGTCAAACGCCTCGTAGTGTGGGCGGCTCAGGATAGCTCGCAAATTGCCTCCGCACAGGGCGAGCTCCAGAGAGCCATCGCGGTGTACAGCCTCCAGCTCGTTCGTTTCCGGAGTGTAGTAGCCATATACCTCATCGTCCTCCTCATCATCGCGCAGGAAAGTTCCTTTTATGCGCGTAAGCGCCAGATTTTCCTCCGTGCGGGGCAGGGAGATGTTCCAGCCGCGGCTGCCGAAGCAGATTTGCTGCTTGCGCAGGGTGGAGATTTTGCGTCCGTCGCTGTGGCAGAGCAGGACATCGTATACGCCGTCTATCGAGTAGCTGATATTGAGTAGCTCTATAAAGCTGCGTGGTGACTCGTTGTAGCGGTTTGTCTCCTCGACTACAGCCTTGAGGATGTCGAAGGTCATGTCCTTTACAAAGGTGCTTAGCTGCAGTACTTCGCCTTTCCACTGCGGGTAACGCAGGTTGTCATCGCAGTACTGCGACACAATTTCCTCGCTCAGGCCGCTGTAGCGGAAGTGGTAGAAGATACGTCCCGGCCGGCTGAAGAAGTAGGGATTGAGGTTGTATGCATTATTGCAGCTCATGACAAAGAGCTTGCGAGACTCGAATACCCCATCCAATATGTCCAGAAGGCCTGCTTGGCTGGCGGCTTCCGACTCCCGGTAGGAGTATACCTTGTCGAACTCATCGAATATGACCATACAGGGCACATCGATACTGTGCAGAAAAGCGGCCATGCCGGCAGTCTCGTACCCTCGGTTGACGATGATGGTGGCGTAGCCGAATTTCTCCGCTAACGTGGTGGACAGCATCTTAGTTGTCAGCGTCTTGCCGCTTCCTTTCACCCCCGAGAGCAGTACGCCGAGATTGCGATTTTCACGACTCATAAAGGTGGTGAGAACTCTTTTGGTGATGTTGCTGTGTTCCCCATAGATTTTTTCGCATGGGCGAAAATCCTCTATACGGCGCAGGTAATATTGTCTTGTTTGCTCATCCTGCTCCAGAAGATAGGTGCCGCAGGGCAACTGCCGGGATATCGTCAGAGTGGATGAACCGGATATGCGTACGATGTTATCGTCCTTAATGTATTGTGACATAGTAAATTGTGATATTTGATATACAGTTTGTTGCATGGCGGATGCAGGGGACATCATCCCGATGCCCATATCCGCTATTTTAGGGAAATCGGCTCAGTGGTGGGGAGGGAAGAAGGCACAGCAACGCTGCATCCGCGTTGGTGTAATCCGCCCGGCCATCATCGGTCGGTAGGTTGAGGGTTAGTATTCAGAATAACGTCTCCGGGGAGAAGAACAGAGACTCCCTGCAAACGCGCAGGTGTTGTCATTCTAATGCTGCTTGCTGTGTTGTCAAGAAAAAAAGGCTTTTATGTCAAAAAAAACATTAGGGCAGTTCTCATAGAGTAGGCGTACTCCGGCGCCTCATTGGCATTCCAAGAGGCGAGCCGGTGTACGCAAGGCTGTAGAAGCAGATGCGCGTGTTAAGTGTTGTCTGCGGGTGGAGCCTGTTGCGTGCTCAGCATGGCGGCGGCCATGGTATTGCCGCTGCGGGCGGCGATGCGCAGAGCGGTGAGCGCTTTTTCTGTGTCCTTGGGCAGGATACTACCCTGTATGAGACACATGGCGAGCACAAAAAGGGCTACATGGTCGCCGCTTTGGGCTGCAGATTCGAGCCGGGCAACATCCTCCCGCGTTTTGACCTGTGCAAAATAGACGCGTGCGAGCTGATTTTGTGCTTCGGCATGGCCGGCAAATGCAGCTTGGCGCAGGTGTTCTGCGCCTTCCGCTGCGTTGCCGGCCTTAAAGGCGAGGGCGGCCTGTTGGTATTCGAGTTCAGCGTCCATCACTTTTGCGGAGCAGAAAATTCGACCTTGAGGCTGTGTACCTTGCCGTGGAAGCTCTCGCCCACCGTCTGCAGGGGCAGGATAAAGGTGGAGCGAAGGCCCTTGGTGCGGTTTTTCCAGCCGTCCTCGCGGTCGCGGAAGTTCATGAGCGTGAGCGTGCCGATTTCCTTGCCATCCACCAGTAGCTGTGTGTGCTGCGGCTTGCCGATGAGCTCCAGCTTGATCTTCTTGCCCATGGGCAGTTTGCCGCCGAAGGAGAACTCCATCATATCGTTGCGGCGGAAGCCCACGGTGCCATCCTTCATCACCGCGATGAGCTTGCCCTCCGGCCCACTGAGCAGTACTTGCTCTGTGCCTTCGGGGGTAGACGTCAACTCTACTTCTGCCGTGAGGTGGTAGTTCGGCCCGGCTGCTTTCTCGTTGAGCTGCAGGGGCAGGGTGGTGGGAGTTACCTGCACGGGGGTATCTCCGGCGCGGACATAGAGCGGATTGAGGCCGGGAGCCTCGCCTATCTTGTCGGCCAGGGCGCGGTGCTGTTCGTAGGTGCCGGGGTTCTTCTCTGTGCCCCACATGCGCTGGCTGAGCACATCCGTCGAGGTACGGAAGATATCCCAGATATCGTACATGCCGTAACCGGAGTGCTTGAGGTCGATCATGTCGTTCCAGATGGCGAAGGTAGAGCCGATGAGGTTGGGATGCCCTGCGGGTATGTGGTAGTTACCCACATAGTTGGGGCGCCAGCTGTTGTACTGGAACGGGTTGTTGAGTGTGGGCCAATAGTAACCGGCGAAGGGGACGATATAGAGGTGGCCATCGTTGGTGTTGATGAGCTTGTAGCCGGCGTTCATGGCTTCTACCGGGTTCTGCCAGTGCGTGCTCCACAGGTTCATTTCCACGCCTTCAGCTTCTACGGGCGTTTTGCCGGGTTTGTGGGTCAGGCTGCCCCAGATACGTGGGGTAAAGCCGCGGCTCTTTACATACTTGAGCAGGCCGTCAGAGTATTTGCGGTAGGCTTCGGCATCGCCGTAGAACTCATCTGCACCCACATGGATGACGCAACCCTCCAGTGGTGCCTTGCCGGTCTCGGCATCGGGCAACAGGTATTCATCCAACACCTCGGCCACAAACTTAAGAGTTTCGGGGTTACCGGCATCGATGTGGTCGGAGCGGCGGCCGGGGTTGCCCATGGGGCCTTGGTAGATGAGGTCGGGGCGCACCTTGGTGAAGGAGAGGGCGTGGCCGGGGGTATCGAACTCGGGCACGATGTTCACGCCGCGCAGTTTGGCGTAGTCAATAAGCTCGCGGAACTCCTTCTTGGTGAAGAATACATCCTGAGCCGTGAGCGGCTGGCCATTCTTGCCCACCATCTTACTCTCCAGGCGGAAAGCGGTGTAGGCCTCTTGGAGCGGGTCGTGGCCGTCTTTCACATATTCCTCCAAAAAGATGTAGTTGTTGTTGATGACGAGATGCAGGTCGTTCATCTTGTACCAAGCCATGGTGTCGATAACTTTGCGAAGGTCATCGAGCGTGTAGGGGGTGCGTGCAATGTCGAAGAGCACACCGCGTACCTGGTAGCGCGGCACGTCGTAAGCCTCGCCACAGGGGACGGTGCCACCGGACTGTTTGAGAATTTGCAGCAGGGTGCGGGAGCCCCACATCAGTCCCTTGGGGGTGGAGGACATGATCTTTACCTGTTTGTCCGTGACACTCATGCAGTAGGCTTCTGCTTTCGAAGCATCGGTGGTGTTGTCGGCCCTGCTAGATGAGTTGGTCTCTATGGGATGGAATACGATATCTGCCTCACCGGCAGTATTCACTACCTGTACCTCGCGCCCGGTCACGGCTTTGAGGTCGGCCACCAGCATATCGCAAAAGTCCTTTGTGGCGTCGCAGTAGAGCTTCACGATGTCGTCGAGTCGGAACTCGCCCGTGCCTCCCTGCCACTGTAGCATGGAGGGTATAGTCTGCGGCTTGGCGTTGCCCTGTGAGCTGAAAAGCCCCTTCACGATAACCTCATAATCCTTACTAAAGGCCTCCTTGCCATCCTTCGTTACCTTGTAGTTGACCTTGACGGGCGTGTCGCAAAAGACAAATCCAACATTGCCTTGGGGGCTGATAATCTGCTCGTAGTCTGCACCGAGAAATTCGATTTGTGCGCCATCAACGGCAGGAACCGGCAGCTTTTCGCCAATCTTGATGGTGGCAGGAACGCTCAGGCTGTCGGCTATTTGTTTGGCGTCCTGTGCCGAGAGAGAGGTAACAGTCATGGCTGCTAACATCGTAAGGATGGTTTTTGTAGTCATGGTATTTATGGGATACTGTTTTGGTGGGAATTGTTCAAAGAAAAATCATGTGGCTGCTATTTCTATCCACGGCAGGCGGGTATCCGGCGGGGCACATACCAGCTGAGTGGGGAGTTGAAGTTCGTTGAGGGTCTGCTGCATGGCCTTGTGGGCCTTTTCCGGGGTATTGCAGTCCTGACTGATGTGGGCCAGCACGATATGCTGCAGGCCGGGGTGGGCTATTTGGCGCACAAACTCGCCGGCCTGTTCATTGGACAAGTGCCCCCAGTTGCTCTCAATTCGCTCGATGAGAGCCATGGGGCGCCCGGAGTTGTAGAGCATCTCGCAGTCGTAGTTGGATTCCAGGTAGAGCCCATGCACGCCCGCGAGCAGTGTGTCCATACCGCGTACGATTTTCCCCGTGTCGGTTATGTAGCCGAGCCGCGTCCCTTCGTACTCGAAGAGGTAGCCCACCGGGTCCGTTGCATCGTGGCTCACGGAAAAAGGGGTTACGCAAAGGGAGCCGATTTTCACCGGACTCCCCGGTTCCATGTAGGTGAAACAGGCGGAGGTTGCTGCCATGCCGCGCAAATCTTGCCCAAGGTAGCGAGTGCAGTAGATATGCAGGCTGTCTTTTTTGGAAAGGATACCTAGGCCGCAGGTGTGGTCCGTGTGTTCGTGGGTGAAAAGCACGCCCGCTAGGTCGCGCACCGCCAGACCACACTCCGCCAACCCCTTGCGTATGCGCGTGGCGCTTATACCAGCATCCACCAGCAGGTGGGTGCCACCGGCGGAAATGACGGTGGCATTGCCCTTGCTGCTGCTGGCGAGTGTAGAGAGGCGTATCATCACTCGTCTGTGGCGGAGGTCTCCGTGGCGCCGGGTTGTTCTTCGTACACGAACTCGGGGGCTACGTCTTTCTGCGTCAGTTGGTCGAGCGGTATGCCCTTGAACTCGCCAGTCTGGGCTTGCAGGAAAGCTGTTACGTCTGCCACCAGTGCATCGGTCGGTGTTTTGCGGGTTTGAGACTCGAACATGATACGCACGGCATCCTCCAGCTTGTCCACCGTGCCGGTGTGGAAGTAGGGCGCTGTGAGGGCGATATTGCGCAGGTTCGGCACGCGGAACATATCCGTGTGCTCTTCTTTCTTCGTGAAGTCGCGCAGGCCGAACGCCCCTTCCGTGTAGCCCTTGGCGTGGGCTCTCAGCGGGGCATGGGTGTTGATGTACTCGAAGCTTTGCCCGCCCAGCGTGGAGCCGGAGTGGCAGGTGGCGCAGCCGTAGGTCAGGAAAGCCTCCATGCCGGCCTTCTGCTGCTCGGACATGGCGTTGTTATCCCCGGCCAGGTAGCGGTCGAACGCACTGTCCGGCGTCACCAAGGTGCGTTCGAAAGCTGCTATGGCATCCGTAATCGTCTCTGCTGTAATGCCTTTCTCTCCATACACGAGCGGGAAGAGAATGCGGTATTCCTGATCCTTGGAAAGCTTGTCGGCTATCGCCTTCCAGTCCTCGGGGTGGCTGTAGCCCATTTCCACAGGGTTGAGGGGCGGACCTCCTGCCTGCTCCTGCAGGTCGGCGGCTCGGCCATCCCAGAACTGGCGTATGTTACCCTCTGCGTTGTACACCGTGGGGGCGTTCACTCCGCCGAGCTGCGGCTTGCCGTCCGGTCCCGGTACACCCTCCGATTTAGGCAGGTTGTCGGTGCCACCCTTGGTGAGGTCGTGGCAGGAGGCGCAGGACACCTCGTTTGTGGTGGAGAGTCTGGTGTCGTAGTACAGGCGGTGCCCCAGATACACCTTGCCCCAAGCCTTGGCCAGTGCGGCCTGATCCGGGTTGGAACCAGGCTCCGGCAGACCCCATACTTGAGCGGTGTGTTCCGCGGGTGTCATCCCCTCCGGGCGGATGGGGGCGAAAGCGCGTTTCATGGCCTCACGTGAGCTGTAGTGGTAGCGCAGGATGTCCACATCAGCATCCGTAAGACCGGTTCCCAAGTGCACCATGGTATAGAGAGCTGGCGGCATACTCCGCGTGCGCAGCACATGATCCATCTTCAGGAAGTCTACATTGGCGGAGCGGATGCCGGCATCCGGCTTCATGCAAAAAGCTCGCTGAGCCCCCTCGATATCGCGCTTCACCTGCCCCAGCGACAGCAGGTTGGAGAAGCCATTGAATGCCGGAGTCGCGCTGTGGCAGTCCGCACATTTGCTCTTCAGCACAGCATCTGCCATGGCCTTGGCTTCTTGCGGAGAACTCGGAACCGGGAGCTGCTCATGACCACCGCCCGTCGGCATCAGGATAGCCGCTGCCACACCGGAAAGACCAATGAGCAACACTGCCGAACAAATGCCCTGTATGTAAGGAGTTACTTTCTTGTTCATAACACTCAGAAGATGTCTATGCCACCATTCTACCAGCTTTTTGTTTGAATACAAGCAAGAAAGTTACCCGCAGCAACTTTTCTGCACCCGCTCCTCTCCCGTGTACCCTCGAAAGAACGCCTAAACTTCCACCACGCAGCATGGCAGAGATGGGGAAGGCAAAGTGTTCCTTGCCGAGACCGAACATCTCCCTCGCCGAGCAGAGAACAATGCCGGGCTGCATTGCAGCGCTGCCGGCGGGAATGCCGCTCGCGGCTTTGAGCGCCTCGTGTGTGGGGTTGCTGTTGCGCTTAACCTCCATGGGGTAGATTTTTCCCTCGTGTTCCAGCAGAAAATCCTCCTCTGAGCCGTTGCTGTCCCGGTAGTAGCTCAGTCGGGAGCGAGTGCCGCGATTTCCCAAGGCTCGGTACAGCTGCCCAAATACCCAGGTTTCCAGGATGGCGCCGCTGAGGGCCCCTGTCTGCAGGGTGGCAGGCGAGGTCCAGTTGCACAGCCAAGCGCATAGTCCCGTATCCATGAAGTAGAGCTTAGGCGTTTCCTTGTTTCCCACTTGTGTGAGCGCTTGCACGTCCCTCTCCAGATAGGTCTGCAGGTACGAGTCGAAATAGTGGTTGAGGTTGCGGTTCTGATTACGGTGCAGAGCGGGGTATTCGCCCCGCCATATGCGGGCGTAGAGTTCGTTTATGTCGCAGGAACGGCGATCCGGGGTGAGCTCTCGCAAGCGGTCTATGGTGGGGAAGAAATCCGGAGCCGAAGCTTCACGATTTGCTTCCTGCTGGGAGAGGGTGCTCAGCTCCACAATGCCGACGCGGCCTGCAAGGTTTTCGCTTGCGTCTTTCAGCATGTGGAAGCGCTGCGAGCAGGTGAGCCAATATAAGCTCGGGCGGTCGGCTTCGTCCACTATCAACTTGATGCTGCGCAGTAGCTCCGGTGCGTACTGTATCTCGTCTATACAGAGAGGGGTACCCTGTTCCTGCAAGTATCCCAAGGGGGCTTCTTTCGCTCGTTTCAGAGCTCAGTAGTCATCCAGAGAGAGGTATTTCATCCCCTCCGGCATGATGCGCCGCAGGAGGGGGGATTTGCCTACCTGCCTGGCTCCGGTTACCATGACACACGGAAAGCTCCGCGACATTTCTTCTATGGTGCTCAGGGCTTTTCACGGTATGTATTCGTTTGTCTCCATGGCTTGGTCTTATTTTCTCTCTTTTGCTCCGGTATGTTAAGTGCTTTTTATGTAAATCGGGAATTGCGTTCCTGTTTTGCATAAATAGCGCTCTTGAATGAGGAAAAAAGTATGCAAATCGGGAATTGTATTCCCGATTTGCATAAGTTGACACTATGGGAGTGAGTTTTAGCTCTGTTGCTTCTCAGCCAGTTCTTCGTCGGCGTAGGGAACCACCTGTGCGGGGTGTTGCCTGTAGTTGCGGGGGCAGGAAATCAGGGAGACGGAGACAGCCGTGGGCGGGAGGTCAAGCCCCTCTGCGATGAGTTTTCTGTATGCGTGCATTTGTCCGGTGTATTTGTTTTTCAGTACTTTGTAGACATCCTGCTCCTCGTCTGTGGGGTGGAGTGCGTTTGTCTTGAAGTCGATGATATGGGCTCCGGTGGGGCGTCCCGCTGCATCCGTGGTCAGGATAAGGCGGTCTATGGTGCCGGAAATCCATTCATTTTTTGCAGAAATGGCTTCGATGGGCTGTTCGCAGTATGCCTCCAGTCCGGGGGCGTAGGTGAAGAGCGCCCGCACCTCCGGCTGCTGCATAGCAGCGGCCACGACTCGCTGCTCCGGTGTGTCTGTGGGCAGCTTGGCGTCGGTGCTCAGCCACTCTATCTGCTCGAAACATTCGTGCACCGCGGTGCCGAAGTCTGCTGCCGTAGCATCCGGTGTTGCTGACTGATTGAGTGGTTCCGGTGTTTCCGATGTTTTTTTTGCGGAGGGTGTGCTGTGTTTTCGCTGGTATGTGGGCGGGAGCAGGGTTATAGGCTCTTCTTCCGGCGCGTTGACTGTCGGTGTCGTTGTTCTCTTGTGCCAGTCTGCATTGTCCGGAGCCTGTTCGAATACTGTTGTGATTTCCACCGGTTCGCAGTCGGGGATGTTCAGCGCCTCTTTTAGCATGGCTCCATAGGTGGTGGGCTCATCCTTTATTTCTTTAAGCGTTTTGCCGTTCAGCAGGATGTAGTTTGCACGGGCTGCGCGGGTGAGTGCCACATACAGGAGGTTGCGCCCTTCTTTGAGCTTTGTTTGTTGCCATTCCTCAATATGGGACTGCAGCTCCGGCCACGCCTGACGTTGCTTTTTGTTGCCGGGTGGCAGTAGGATGCCGGAGATTTGCCCGCTTTCGTCGCGAGCTATAAGGTAGGACATGCGCTTTGGGTCACAAATGCTGTTGCTACCCAGCATGGGAAGGATTACGGCATCGTACTCCAACCCTTTGCTTTTGTGCATGGTCATGATATGTACATGGCTCTTGGGCGGATTGTCTTGGCGACTCTTGGACTCTATAAAGAATACCCATTCCTCGGTGGTGCCGCCGGTAGTATCGAACTCCATGGCTGCTGTAATCCATTCCTTCAGTGTTGCGTCTTGCTCAGCAGAAACGGGCGGGAGTTTTCCGGCTATTTCTGTGAGAATGGCGGCGTAGCCTACGCGTTCCAGTTTGTTTTTCCAAGCTGCCCATGGTAGGTATTCATCTTCCTCCTGCTTCAGGATACGTCCCAGGGGGGATTCGCGCAGGACTGCGCTGCAGTAAGCATCTGCCGGGTGCATGAGCCAGCGGAAGAAGCACAGAAGCATTTCGCCCATGGGGGTGGTGGCAGCGACCTTTGTATCGCTCAGTTGGGTTACGGGGAGATTCGGGTGGTGTTGCTTGAGCCATTGGAGGATGTGTGCACCTTCTTCGTTTCGCCGTACAAGAATAGCTGCGGTGATACCTCCATCCATGAACCGAAGTTCTTGGGTAAGTAAGCGGCCTATTTCCCGACAGGCTTCTTCTACTTGTTCGTCTTGGGGTAGAGCCGGCAGAGCTCTGACTCGTACATAGCCCGGTTTATCCGCCTGATCGCCGGCAGCTGTATGTTTCGGGAATATACCCGCTGCTATCTCCCTGCTGAAGACGCGGTTTACAAAATCCATGATTTCCACGGATGATCGGCGGCTTGCAGCCATTGTCGTTTGATGTAGGTGGGAAGACCAGAAGCTCTCGCTTTTCAGCATGTTGAACAGCTCCGGAGAGGCGCCGCGCCAGCCGTAGATGCTCTGTTTTTCGTCCCCTACTACAAATAGCGTGTGGTTGCCCAGTTCGTCTTCTTCCTTCTTGGAGAGTGCTTCATTGAGAAGCGGTTCCAGAGCCTCCCACTGCTGGGGGCTGGTGTCCTGAAACTCGTCCAACATCCAATGCCGCAGGTTGAAGTCCAGTCTGTCTTGTATGTCCAGTTCATTGTTTTGAAGCAAAATCGGCATGAAGCGCGTAATGTCGTCGAACTCCAGCTTGCCGGTGGCCAATACTTCCTTTTTGTAATGAGCGTTGTAGAGCTGCAGCAGTTGGCACATACCTTTGCTTCTGTTTAGGCAGCGGCGCAGGATGTCGTGGCGGCGTTGCTTGAATATGGGCTTTGCCAGCTCTCGCAGGCGGCGTAGCTCCGGTGTGTCCGTGGCTTTTGCCTTCTCCAGTGCTTTTTCTATGCGGGAAATACCGTCGTAGGACCACTCCTTCATTTTTTTGATGAAGGTTTCGAAAGCCTTGCATCCTTGGTGTTTGCTTAATTCGGCAATCTCTTTTTCATGCCGGCGTATGAGCTCGTCTGTGGGTACTTCGGGGTAGGGCAGTTCCTCCGGAGTGGGCAGATGAAAAGCTTTGGCATTGCCCCAGAGGTCTTGGTTTGTGTTGTTGCGATAAACCGCCATGAAAGAGGCAATGTAGCTCTGCAAGTGCTTCATCATGTCATGGAGCTTGTCTTCCGATATCTCCCGGAAGATGCCCGGGAATAGTTCCCGCATATTTTCATCCCGGCTGCAGTATGCCAAGAAAGATTGCAAGGTTTGAAATTGTACCTGCTCGAGTTGTTCATCGGACAAGAGAGATACGTCGCTCAATCCCAGCTCCAGGCTGTGCGATGAGACGACTTTGTTGAAGAAGCTGTCCAGGGTGGAGAGATTGAGGGAGGAGAGGCTTTGCAACACCTCGCGAAGTTTGCCCAGGTAGAACTCGGGGCTTGCGTGGGTCTCATCCAGCTGAACTTCGGGGCATAGTGGGGCGCAACCGGTTTTTTCCGACGGGGTATCTACATTGAAACCACATAGGGTGCTGTTGATACGCTTCCACATTCTGCGGGCGTATTTCTCATTTTCTGCGGCTTTGGCAAGCTCGGTGATGATGCGCTCCAAAAATTCGCCGGCGGCCTTTCGGGTAAAGGTCAGCGCTATCATGTGCTCAGCCGGTACCCCTAGGGCAAGAAGCGAAATAAAGCGGGAAGCCAGTTGGTAGGTTTTACCGGTTCCGGCGGAGGCATCGATAAGGTTACCGCATATTTTGAGTTTCGATAAGTCCATGAGCGTAAGTCTTGTTTCAGTTTTCTTCCATAGTTAATTTCGGTAGTCCCATCATAGTACGCGGGTCTCCGTTTTGTGCCAGCGCACCGAAGTCGGAGTAGGCGGTAAGATGTAAGCTTTCTGCGGAGACGAGGCAGAGCCCGTTGCGAATGAGGCGGATGGCGTTGCGTGTCCAAAGCATGGCGCTTTCTTGTTGGTCTGCGGAGATTTGCCATTTTTCGTACCTACATTCCTTTGTTTTGCGTGGCAGTAGGTAGTAGCCTACTTCGATATCCTGCAGGTTGACATGTTGTGTGTCCATCAACCACTGTGCGTAGAGCGGGAGTTGCAGCTCTTTCCAGCGGTAGAAGAGGTCTTTCGTTTTTTTAGTTTCTTTGCCGGTTTCCTGTATTTCATGCAATAGCGGGAAATCCGGCATAAAGAGGCGGAATGCTTCCAGACGTTCGTTTGCTAGTGCATCCAAGTGTTTTTTTCGCGGGGTATCATCTCCCGTTTTGTAGTCGATGATTCGCCACAGGAATCCTCTGCCATCCGGGTGGGGCTTACGGTCTACGCGGTCGATGGTCATGTGGAAAGCGGCATCTCCCTCGAACTTCCAAGGTGCTTCTCCCTCCTCGCCTTGTTCCGTATGGCGTTCTCGCAGAATGCACTCCCACCCATCGAGGAGGTCTGCCAAGTGTTGTTCCGCAAAAATATCGAGGTTGTCGGCCATCATACTTTTCTGAGCCAGAAGCGGCATAGACAATTTTTTGCCGAAGCGGCTCTCGAATTGTTCATCCAGCAGTTTTTTTGCTGTTTGGTAAATGAGGTCTGCGGTCAGCCCGGGAGTATGAACGGGATACTGCCCGACCAGAAGTTCCAACACCTTGTGCAAGATTGTACCATATTCTGCAGGATTGCAGGCACTCTTCCCCTGTTCGTAGGTATCTTGCGGATCCATCTTCAGGAGGGTTTTGAGCCAGAAGCGCAGCGGACAACTCAGGAATGAAGCCAAGCGCGAGGGTGAAAAATGCGCATCTTTGTCCTGCCAAGGATTCTCGATATTGCTGCCGAGCAGGTCTATAGATTCCAGGGCCGTTACCTGTTGCAAGGGTGTTCGCATTTGCCAGGTGGCAAGCTGCCGGGGAGTTTCCGGCGGGGGTATTTCTCGGAAAAGAGCGGCAACGCGTTGCAAAAGAGCGTTCGTAGTACTTTCCGGGCAGCGGAGCAGAAGCCGGGAGGGGACTATGGGCGTGCCATCGTCTGTGGTTTTGGCTGTGAGGATGCACACGTTTTCTCCATAGGCACGGAGTAGGGCTGTAAGCAGGAAACTGTCGCGTGCGGTGCGTTGCTCCATATCCGGAAGCTGCGGGAACTTGCTGCAAAGCGACTCGGGCAGAAAGGGATCTATGGAAGGCCTCTCCGGTACGCAGTTCTCATGCAGCCCGCACAGTATCAGTTTTTTGCCCGAACAGAAAGGAAGCTCTAACCAGCCGGAAGCATCCAGTGCGGTTTCGTGTTTTTTCGTGGTTACGAGTCCTAAGGAGTCGTAGGCGCGTTGCTGTACAAGCGCTTGCAGCATGCTGAGCGCTTCCGCAGCTTTGCAAAACTCCGGAACCCGGCGGATAATCTTTGCCACGGCAGCGGCTGTTTCTGCAAATTCTCGCATGGCCTCCGCATATTCTCCCCCGGAGTATGCTTTTTCCAGCCTGAGCCCCAGTTCGGTGAGGGTGTCGGGAAGCTGCGCGGAATCTTTGAGCTCGGTAAGTAATTCCTGCACACTCTCCGTGTAGCGCAAGATAAACTCGTGCTTCGTTTCTTTGCCGGCCAGTGCCAGTAAATCGGACGTGGCGGCGGGCATTTGCTTTTGCATGGCGTTGTCCAGCCATAGGCAGTAGCTGTGTTGCATGGCCGGAGTCATGCGCCGGCTGCGTTGCAGTGCCAAGTTGCGCAGAAGCGGCTCTGTGGCGTAGCATTCGCCCCCTTTGAGAACCGCGCGTAGCAGCTGGTTTGTCAGCTGTCCGGCTTCTGTGGAATGGAAAGAACGACCTTCCGGCATGTTGAGCGGCCAGCCGGCATAGCAGAATGCGTTGCGGAGAATCGGCGCGAAAGCGGAGTCGCAGTTCCCCAGAGTAATATCTTTCGGCTCATAGTTCTGACAGGCGGCCAAGGCTTGAGTTGCAAGCTCCTCGCCATTGGCGGTTACGCGGATGAGCTCATCCGGTATGTCGATATCTTCCTGTTTCCAAGCATTGAGCGGTGTGCCATATTTGCTGTCGAACAAATGTTGCTTATCCTGCGGGGCATGGATGTAGACCTCCACTTTTCCACCTCCTCGCAGAACGGCCTCCAAAAACCTACGGCTTTGTTCTGTTATCTGGGGAAGACAGGCTGTTATGAGTAGCTTATCTCGGTACGAAAGAGCTGCCTGAGCGGCCGCTGCATCGTACAGGCTTTGCCTTGTGCTGTAGCCCCATTCCCTTATTTGCTCGTCCACCAAGTCAAAGATAGCTCCCATTTCTTCCCACCGGAGGCTTTCTCTGTCTTCCGTTTCATGTAGCCCGGCTCGTATGAGCTGCGGGGTAAGGCAAGCCGCTTCCAGTTGGCGGCGCAGCTGCATAAGACGTTGAGCCATGCCTCTGCTCCAGTTCAGCTTGTTGGTGGGATTTGCCGGGAACAGGGTCGGCCAGAATGCCTGCGCGTCGTGCCGGGAAAGTACGCGTATCCATGCTGCGTATTCCGAGGCCTCCTCAATGCCTCCGGTACATGCCACGAGCTTTGTCGCTTGTGTAATACGCGGCATCAGCAAGGGTTTGCCAACCTTTTCCGCCATGTACTCCCGCAGGCGGCGCCCGCTTTCGGCTGTAGGCACTACCACTGTGGCGCGGCGGAAGGTGGAAGGCTCTGTTTCATTCAGTCGCAGCAGTTTGTTTGCTACCAGCTCGATGGCCGGGGCATCCCAGCCGAGAAAATGCAGAATGGGCGTGTTCATGTTCGCCTCCTACTCTAGCATATATTACCCGTTTACGCAAGCACGAAAGCGGAGGCTATTTGACTTGTTTTCTTATAAGTGGATTGAACATTCAGATAGAGCCCTGTGTGCGTAATCGAGGCATAGCTTGGCAAATGGCGGCGCTGGCATAAAAAAATGGAAAAAATGAAAAAAATGTGAAACAAAGGCACTGCGAGAAACGTACTATATAGTAGATATACGCCAATTTTCGACCATGAAGATTCTCTCCACAATACGCCGCTTATTACCGATTATACCTGCATTGGCCGTGAGTGGCTGTAACACCTTGCCTGAAGTAGTGTCCAGCAAACAGGCGGATATGTTGGCTGTGAATGCTCAGTATGGAGGAGCAAGTACAGAGAAAGCCTTTCTGGAGTTGTTGAAAAAATATCCTGAGGCTGTGAATGACTTTGTGCATCATGAGAGATACCGAACACCCCTGCAGGCGGCGGCTGCCGGAGGGAGTCCTGCCAAGGTGAAGGCTTTGCTGGCGGCCGGGGCACAGGTCGAATTGTGCGAAGATGGGCACGCAACGCCGCTCATGATAGCCTCTCAGCACGGGCATACAGAGGTGGTGCGCCTGTTGTTGGAGGCCGGAGCCTCACCGAACGCTTCGCAGGAGAAATTTACACCTCCGCTGGTGGTGGCTACGCTGAAGGGCTCGGCTGAGATGGTGAGACTTCTTCTTACAGCCGGTGCGCAGGTGAATGCCGTGAACCCTACCGATGGGGGCAACGCTTGGCACCATGCCCATATCCTTGGTTATGAGAAGATTGAAAAACTTCTTCTCGCGGCCGGGGTGGATACAGCTTGGCCGCCGGATGAGCGCCTGTTGATGATAGCAGTTGCGCATGGTTGTGCTTCGCCTGTGCAGCAAATGCTCGCAGCCGGTGCGGATGTCGAGACCGAAGATGAAGATGGATTTACAGCCTTGCATTTGGCTGCCCATAAGGGGCACACGGAGGTTGTGCAGCTGTTGCTATCTGCCGGGGCGGAGGTGAATGCCAATGGTGCGCCGGATGACTATACCCCGCTGCATTATGCTGCTATGCGAGGACATGCGGAGGTGGTGCAGTTGCTGCTGGCTGCCGGAGCCGATGCAGAGGCCGAGCTCGGTGAGCATGGGCAGACGCCGCTTTGGCTTGCGGCGCTCAATAATCGTGCGGACACCATTCGCGTGCTAATGAAAGCCGGAGCCGATTCTTCTCGTCCTTGTACCTGGCTTGCGACCACTCCGCTTATGGCTGCTGCCAGAGAGGGGAAGACCGATGCCGTGAAAGCTCTGCTGGAGTCCGGCGCTGCTGCGGATATATTGCTGCCGGATCCCCACCTTGACAACAAGGAGCAGATGTCTGCACTCTCGCTGGCTTGCAGCTAGGCGTATGGTGCCGCAAAGCCGGAGCATGTGGAAATAGTGCGCCTCTTGCTGGCAGCCGGTGCGAGTCCTGTGTTGCCGCCTGAGCAGACGAACATAAGTCACCAGCCGGTTTGTGGAGCCTATGCAAAAAATAACATCGAACTGATGCAATTGCTTTGTGAGTCCGGGGGCTTACAGGGTATAGAGGAGGCTGTGCGTGCCGAATGCATAGAAAACGAGCAGAGGCTTCTTGAAAAATTGCGTTGCGAGTACGATTCGTCTGTTCCGGATTCCATGTGGAATGGTAAGATGCGGGCGTGTCTTCTGCGCTATCTGCCTGAAAAATAGGAAATAAAACACCTTAAACGCTTAAAAACGATGAAGAAGAAATGGATATATCTGCTGCCGATAACAGCTTTGTGGCTCGGTGCTTGTGTAACACAGGAGCGGCACGACCCTGCCGTGGTAAGCCTGATGCAGCGCAGCAACGACTCCGGCGGCAATGTGTTTTTCCGCAAGCTGGTGAATCAGCACGCGGATAAGGTGAATACCATCTGCCCGGGGTACAATGTTGCAACGCCTCTGCAGGTTGCTGCTTTTGCGGGGGCGGTGCCGAAAGTCAAGATGCTGCTTGCAGCCGGTGCTTTGCCGGATTTGCGTCAGGAGGGGCGCTATACACCGCTGATGTACGCCGCCTGGGAGGGACATACGGAGGTGGTGCGCCTGCTGCTGGAGGCCGGGGCTCGGCCTGAGGCAGTGGTGGGTGAAGAAGGCGGTCGCCGACTGCCAACCCCGTACGTGTTGAAAGAAAATGAGTGGCCGCTGGAGGACGAGGCCTCGGAGGGGATGAGCGCTCTGCATTTTGCTGCCGGGCGCGGGCATGCGGATATTGTGCGCTTGCTGTGCAAGGCAGGGGCTGCGCCGGATGCGATACCGGAGAATCCGAGCATAGCTATTTCTCCCTTGGGGCTTGCTGTGGGCTCCGGGAGTACGGAAACTGTAAAGGCTTTACTGGAGGCCGGGGCGAATCCCAATGTGGCTACGGCGGAGTTCTCCCCGCTGCAACGTGCTGTGGCAATCCGAAGCCGGGAGATGGTTCGCCTGTTGTTGGCGCATGGGGCATCGCCCAATGCTGTGGCCGGCGAGGTGCCACCTTTGCATGTAGCGGTGCATCTCCCCTCGGCCGAATTGGTGCGTTTGCTGCTGGCAGCAGGGGCAGATGCCAATGCCGTGGAGGCTGCATACGGCGGCAACGCGCTGCACCATGCGCGTATTCTGGGACATGCGGAGATTGAAAAGCTGTTGCGGAGAGCCGGTGCTACAGACGAGTGGCCGCCGCATGGTGGCAAGCTGTTGGGGCTCGCTGTGAGTGAAAAACGTATGGATATGGTGCAGGAGTTGCTGCCCCTAGTGGAGGATGTGAATGCGCCTGTCGGCAAAATGGAGTACACCCCCCTCATGTATGCGGCACACAGTGGGCTGCCGGAGGCCGTTAAAACCTTGCTGGCCCGTGGGGCAGATGTGCAGGCGGAGAGTGCGCAGGGAGGCACAGCGCTGCATTATGCTGCACGTAGCGGGCACTCTGAGGTTGCCAAGCTGCTACTCGCAGCCGGTGCAGATGTGAATGCCGATGACGCGCCGGATGATTATACCCCGCTGCATTATGCTGCTATCTGCGGGCATGCAGAGGTGGTGCAGCTGCTGTTGGCGGCCGGGGCAGATGCTGAGGCCGAGCTGGTTGATGATGGGCAGACGCCGCTTTGGCTTGCTGCGCTCAATAACCATGCGGAGGTGATTCGCGTGCTCATGGCCGCCGGGGCGGATTCCGGCCACACCTGCACTTGGCAGAACACTACTCCGCTTATGGTGGCGGCTCACTCTGCCAAGGTCGAGGCTGTGAAGTCTCTACTGGAAAGCGGGGCAGATGTGAACTTGCTGCACACCAAGCCCTACTGGCGCGGCAAGCCTATGCAGTCCGCTCTGGGAGAAGCCTGCCACTGGGGCAGCGGTGGTGCCCGAGCTCAGCATGTGGAAATCGTGCAGCTCCTGCTCGCAGCCGGGGCAAAACCGGTGCTGCCGCCGGAAAGCACGGAGGTGGACGACCAGCCGGTATACGGGGCGTTCCTAGCGGCATCCACCACCGGGGATAAGAGGCTGTTGCGCATGCTGCTGGCGGCAGGTGCCTGCCGTGGCATAGAGGAGCCTCTGCGCGCACAGGTGCAGAAATTTCGGGGCAGCGGATTCGGGGATAAAGAAGCTTTCGATTTGATTATGAAGCATACCAATAGCAGATGAAAGCGAAGTTTTGTGTTGCATTGAGCAAGAAAAAACTGCTATAATTCACCCATGGAAAACGTAGCTGCTCCCGACTCGTATGTGGACACCTGTTTTCTGGTGAAGAAAGTAGGGCGTGATTTTTTGCTTGCTCAGCAGGCAAAGGTTGTTGTTATTCAATCTGTTGATTCCGAAATAAAGAAATTGGAGGCAGACCATGCGGAGGCTCGCGAAGCCCGGAATTTTATAGAGAAACACCCGGAGCTTTTCAAGCTGGAACCTCGCTTGCCGGAGGAGAGGGATATACAGAAGAGTTTGCCGCCGGAGCGGACGATTCAGGCCGATACGGTGTTTCGGCGTATTGCTATACGCTGCGCAGAGTGCGGCAAGGCTGTGAGATTTCTCACGGCCGATTTGGCTCTTGCTGCTGCGTTGAGCGTATACGAAGGAGTGCAGGTTAGCTTCTTGACACGGGAGGGGGCGGTGGCTGCGTGGTCCGCTGTACGCGAAGCCTACATTCCCAAGGCCGTAGATTCCTTGCGCGAGAAGTTGCTTTTCAGCGATGTGGTATTGAGTTCTTCCGGTCTGCTGTCGCCTTATATCATACAGTTTCTGCGCAATGTGGCGGCTGCCGCTGTGCCGGGGGAATGTTTGCCCATTGTGCATAAATTATCCAAGGAGACAGCCGGGGATAGAGGGCATCTCACCCGCGAATTACTGGCAATGCTCGGAAATGCGGATGTGGTGCGCACTCTTGGCTGTGAGACGGAGTATGCGACAGAGCGTGCCTTGCTGGATGCCCTGTATTTTGCCCGTACAAGCGGCCGCTCTATCTGTATGGTGGTGGCGGATTGGTCTGTGGCGGATAGGTACAATCCCCTCACGCGAGCCGCGGAGATGATGCCCGATGCGGTGAGTTTTTATGTGTTGAATGCTTGGGGGGAGCTTTGTCCCCTGTTGCGGGATTGGCGCTTGTTGCGTGCGGTGGAAGGCAAGGCGGAGCCGCCGCCTGACACGGTGCAGAGTATGGTGGCGGCGAGTGAGACTCCGCCCGAAAATGAGAAATCGCTTCCGGCTCCGGAGGTTCCTGCCGGGAAAAACAAGGAAGCGAAAAACGAGCCGCAGGATAAAAAGCCTACTCTGAGCATGGAGGCCTTTGATGAGCTTGCGAAAAAGTACAATCAGAAAGTAGGTGTTCGCGTACGTCAGGACTCGCCCGATACGCTGGCCGAGGATTTGCGGCAACTGAATCCGGAAGAACCGGAAGCTATGATTGTGCTGGGTATCCTTTCTGCTCGCAGGCAGAATAAGCCGGAAATGGTGAAAAAACTAATAAAAAAAATAAAATCCTTACATCCCTACTGCTTGCAAACATGGTTCAAACAAGGTAAGGGCGCTCATTCTCCGAAAGTTGAAACGATTCTCAAAAATGATGCTTTCTTTAAGCTGACAAAAAGCATTATTAACATAAGCCGGAATCTGTCGCCCTGTATTGGCTTGGTGGCTCGTCTCAACAGCCTTCGGCCGAAGGCTCCGGAACGGGTTGACTATTTGCTGGAACAGGTACAGAAACGTGGTGCGCAGAAATAAGCTTCGGATATGCACAAATGGCACATAGTTGCCCCGGTCGTACTTGTCTTGCTGTTTGTCTCCTGCGTGAGCAGGAATTACCGTGCAGTGGCAGCTTGGGGGCAGCGGTTCGAGTGTGTGGCAACTCCGGCATCCATGGACAAATTGCGGGAGGGGTATACCGCCCGAGAGAACAGCTCGTATGATAGAGCGCCCACTCTTTACCGCGCGGGAGATACCTACTATGTTGCAGCTATACGGACTGAATTGGAAAAAGACTATGGGCGCTTTCC
>JAZNTO010000116.1:0-3597 GCA_045591805.1 Akkermansia sp.
GCATCAGTAACTCCCCCCCCCAACTTTACCTTTTTCTCCCCGCCTTACAACTTCGCATAATTATTTTTGAACACTTCGCATAACACGACTGTCCTACCTGCCTAATGAACAATAATCTTACCACAAAACTGATGGAAGCGCTGCAAGCGGCGCAAAAGAAAGCCCAAAGCGGGGGGAGAGCGCAAATTTACCCTGCGGAGCTTTTGCTGGCGCTGGTAGAGCAGCAAGGGGGCGTACTGGCGTCCGTACTCAACAAAGCGGGAGTAGACCCGGCACGGCTGAGCACCGCGTTGCAAAGCGAGCTGGCGAAGAAGCCCCGGCAAACGGGAGCCGTAGCACAAAGCCCCGGCATAGGGCCGGAGCTGGATGCCTGCCTTACCGAGGCAGAAAAGCAGCGTACCCGCATGAAAGACGACTACCTGAGCGTAGAGCACGTGGTGCTGGGCATATTTGAGGCCGACAAAGAGCTGCGCCGCACCCTGGAGTCCTGCGGGCTCACACAGGCAAAATACCTGCAAGCCCTCAAAGAGGTGCGAGGCAACCAGCGCGTGACGGACCAAGACCCCGAAGGCAAGTTTGAGACGTTGGAGAAATACGGTACAGACCTCACCACCCTGGCCCGACAAGGCAAGATAGACCCCGTCATCGGCAGAGACGGCGAGATTCGGCGCGTACTGCAAATACTCTCCCGCCGCACCAAGAACAACCCGGTGCTCACCGGCGAGCCCGGTGTGGGTAAAACCGCCATTGCTGAGGGGCTGGCCCGCCGTATTGTGGATGGCGATGTGCCCGAGAGCATGAAAGGCAAGCGCCTGGTAAGCCTCAACATCGGCTCCATGCTGGCCGGTGCCAAGTACCGCGGCGAGTTCGAGGAGCGTCTCAAAGCCTTCATCAAAGAGGTTACCTCCTCCAACGGTGAAATCATTCTCTTTATTGACGAGCTGCACACCCTTGTAGGCGCCGGTGCCGGTGGCGAGGGGGGCATGGATGCCGCCAATCTGCTCAAGCCCGCACTTGCACGTGGCGAGCTGCGCACCATCGGCGCCACCACGCTGGATGAATACCGCAAGTACATCGAGAAGGACGCCGCGTTGGAGCGTCGGTTCCAGCCCGTTTACGTGGCTGAGCCGAGCGTGGAGGACACCATCGCCATTCTGCGTGGTCTCAAAGAGCGCTACGAGGTACACCACGGCGTACACATTACAGACAGCGCCCTGGTAGCAGCCGCAACCCTGAGCAACCGTTATATTACGGACCGCTTTTTGCCCGATAAAGCCGTTGACTTGGTAGATGAAGCCGCTGCACGCCTCAAGATTGAGCTGGACAGCATGCCCGCAGAAATTGACGAGCTCAACCGCGCCGCCATGCAGCTGGAGATGGAGCGCCAAGCCCTCGCCAAAGAAAAGGACCACGACTCCAAACAACGCCTCGAAAAAATCACCCACGAGCTGGCAGATACCAAAGAAAAGGTAGATGCTATGAAAGCGCAGTGGAAGAGCGAGCAAGAGGTCGTCACCCGCGCCCGAGACGCCCAGCAGAAAATTGACGCCCTGCGCACCGAGGCTGAGCAAGCCCAGCGCCGTGGCGACTTAGGCCGTGCCTCTGAGATTCTCTACGGAGAAATCCCCGCCGCTGAAAACGCCGCCAAAGAAGCCCGCGCTGCCCTCTCCCGCCTGCAAAGCAGTGGTGATGGCCTGCTGAAAGAGGAGGTTACAGAGGCTGATATCGCCAAAGTCGTCTCCACGTGGACCGGCATCCCCGCCGCGCGTCTGGCAGAGGGAGAACGTGAAAAGCTCTTGCACATGGAGGAGCGCATCGGCGCACGCCTCATCGGCCAAAAAGATGCCGTCAAGGCCGTGGCAGATGCCGTACGCCGCTCCCGCGCCGGGTTGCAAGATGAAAACCGCCCGCTGGGCTCCTTCATCTTCCTGGGCCCCACCGGCGTAGGTAAGACCGAGCTGGCTAAAGCCCTGGCAGAGTTCTTGTTTGATGACGAGGCCGCCATGGTACGCATCGACATGTCGGAGTACATGGAGAAGCACAGCGTCTCGCGCCTCATAGGCGCACCCCCGGGATACGTGGGCTATGATGAGGGTGGGCAGCTTACGGAGGCCGTGCGCCGCCGCCCGTACAGCGTGGTGCTCTTCGATGAAATCGAGAAAGCCCACCCCGATGTCTTCAACGTGCTGCTGCAAGTGTTGGATGACGGACGAATCACCGATGGGCAAGGCCGCACGGTAGACTTTACCAACACCGTGCTCATCATGACCAGCAACATCGGGTCTCAATTCATCCTGAACGAGCAAGATGCCGTTGCCCGCAATGAAAAAGCTCTCGATGCCCTGCGCGGGCACTTCCGCCCCGAGTTCCTCAACCGTGTGGACGATATCATCATCTTCGATCGCCTGCAGGCAGACGACCTCAAGCACATTATCCGCATTCAACTGCAACGCGTCAGCAAGCGACTGGCCGCCCGCGGTTTCAAGATGCAGCTCAGCGATGCCGCTGCCGAGCTGGTGGCCACCCACGGCTACGACCCCGTATACGGTGCCCGCCCCCTCAAACGGGCCATTCAGCATGACCTGCTCGACCCGCTCAGCATGGCCATCCTCGCCGGCAAATACCCCGAGGGCTCCACTATCCGCATCGACGCCGTAGATGGCCGCATCTGCTTTGACTAACCTCTCTCGCCCCCGTTCTCATTCCTCCTGAGAACGGGGGCTTGCCACCTACCCATCTCCTCTCTCATCATTGCTCATCTTTTCTATCCGGCCTCTGTCGTTTCATGTTGTGTGTCTATTGACGGCATGAAAAGTGACAACAGATGCTACGGAGGTTTTGCAAACCGTGTGATATTGCTTTATATATTCGCATTGATGGCTCTTTTGAGCTCTTTCAACCAATATCAAAATGAATACGACATCACACACCAACAATGTAGTTGCCCCCACTTCCGAGGGCGTGTCTCCCGATTTTACGTTCACTCAGAGCGAAGTCAGCCCCATTGGTTTCACTCGCACCACGTTCACCGAACCGCAAAAGCCCGGTAGCGACTGGGATACGGTGTATTCCGGTGTGTGCGTTGACCTTATGAATCAGGCGGCTGTCACCAATCAGCTGGTTCTGAAGGGCGATAAGCTTGTGCTTACCCGCCCCACGCAGCTGTCCGTCTGCATGACGGTGGATGACCATGGCGATTTGCTGATTTCCAATACGGAATTGGCAGACGATGCCATTCAGGCAGCATTTGATGCGGCTCCTGCACTCAGTAACGATGAGGCTATTATCACTGCGTTTTCCGGTTCCATTTGCTTCCACATGGATTTGCAAGGCACGGAGTGGCAGGATTTCGACAGTGGAGCCTCTGCTTGGAAACGCCCTGTCCGCACGCTTGTGCTACCCGCTGGTGATTATTTCATCTATGGTCGCGTCACCAACGACCCGATGAAAGGTGGCAATGCTAACAACCGCAAGCTCTTCCGCTACGCTATCCAAGTCAAACAGGCATGTGGAGAGGTAGAATACAAGGGCGGCGTTCCGCAGGTCTGCAATTCCTGCGGCTGCGGTAACACCACTGATGGCGATGCAGACCGCCAT
>JAZNTO010000117.1:0-2153 GCA_045591805.1 Akkermansia sp.
TTTCAATCCGCAACGGATGCCAACAAGCTGCTCTACACCCCCATCAGCGACAAACTGACTTACAACCACACCCGCCTCTACACCGTGGAGTGCGAGGGTGATACGGAGGCCGCTGCAGATTACATGCGCCGCGTGCTGGTAGACCCCATATCCCAAAAGGTGGAAGAAGGCGGTACCCCCGCTCTGGATGGCGAGCTTTTCTGCATTTCCTACGGCATCAAAAAGGGCGCCCTGGATTTGGAGAAAGAGGCTATCCTGACCAACTACGCCGGACGCAAGGGACTGCCTTTCAGCATCTCCGCACTCACCATCACGCAGAAAATATACATCTTCGGCAGCGGGGACAAGGAGGCGCTCGCCGCCAGATTCTGCAACGATGTCTGCAACCCGGCCATCCACACTTGGAGCGTCAAATAAATGGCAATTTTATCATTTTGAATTATGGCAACGTATAGACACATACCCGTACGCAACCTGAGCGAGGCGGAACTTACGAAGCTGAGCCAGGACATGAAGCTCTCTCTCTCCACAGAAGACATGCTGGTGGTGCAGCAGATTTTCAATGAGATAGACCGCGAGCCTACCGATGTGGAGCTGGAGGTTATAGCCCAAACCTGGTCTGAGCACTGCAAACACCGTATCTTTGCTGCCACCATTCAGCACACGGTGAATGGCGAGACCGAGGAAATAAAGAGCATGTACAAAACTTTCATCCAGCGCCCCTCCAAGGAGATTATGGCGCAGAAGCCCGGTTTTGTGCTCAGCTGCTTTGTGGACAACGCCGGCTTCATTAAGCTGGACGATAAGCTCTCCGTGTGCCTGAAGGCAGAGACGCACAACCACCCGAGCGCCATCGAACCCTATGCCGGAGCCAACACGGGGTTGGGCGGCGTGATTCGCGATATTCTGGGTGCCGGCAAGGGTGCCAAACCCATTGCGAATCTGGATGTATTCTGTTTCGGGGCTCCCGATACCCCACAAAGCATGGTGGAAGGGCACAACATCATCCACCCGCTGGGAATCATGCGCGGCGTGGTGCACGGCGTGCGCGACTACGGCAACCGTATGGGTATCCCCACTACAAGCGGCGCCATCCAGTTCGACCCCACCTACATCTACAACCCTCTCGTATTCTGCGGAACGGCAGGCGTCATCCCCCAGCAGGATATCGCCAAAGAAATGAAGCCCGGGCTGGCTGTAGTAGTCATCGGCGGGCGCACCGGTAAGGATGGCCTCCACGGCGCCACCTTCTCTTCCGCCGCTATGGGCGAAGAATCCGCCACCGAAGACCAACAGGCCGTGCAGATAGGCAACCCCATCGAAGAGAAAAAGACGCTGGACGTTATACTGGAAGCGCGCGAGCGTGGCCTCATCGAGTTCGTGACCGACTGCGGCGCCGGCGGATTCTCCTCTGCAGCCGGCGAGATGCTCTCCGAAACAGGCGGCGACCTGTACTTGGAGCGCGCCCCGCTCAAGGAAACAGGCATGCTTTCCTGGCAGATTTTCCTCTCCGAGTCTCAGGAGCGTATGGTGCTGGCAGTGAAGCCCGAAAAACTGCCTGAGCTGCAGAGCCTGGCGGATACCTTCCAGACAGAGATGACCGTGCTGGGTGAGTCCAACGACAGCGGCGTGCTGCGCGTATGGCACAACGGCGAACTGGTAGTGGAAATGGACAACTCCAAGCTTCACGATGCTCCCACCAAGTACCTGACCTCCACTTTCACCCCCTGCCCCGCCATGCAGGGAGTAGCACTGGATGACAGCAACCTGACAGCCGACCTCAAACAGGTATTTGGCGATTTCGCCATCGTCTCCCGCGAGCCTATCATCCGCGCGTACGACCACGAGGTACAGGGCAACACAGTGCTTAAGCCCTTGGCCGGTGCTAGCGCCGACGCTCCGCAGGATGCCTCTGTCATCGACATCGACGGCTCAGACAAGCTCATGTCCCTCGCTCTGGCCATTCTGCCCGAGTGGGGCAAGACCGACCCCTATGCCATGGGCACCGGCACGGTGGACGAGACCGTGCGCCAGCTCGTGCTCGCCGGCACCAACCCGGAAAAAATTGCCCTGTTGGACAACTTCTGCATGGGCAACCCCGAGTGCCCCACAGAGCTGGGCCGCATCGTAGAGTGCGCCAAGGGTATTCGCGA
>JAZNTO010000118.1:0-22759 GCA_045591805.1 Akkermansia sp.
GAGAAAGAATCCGGGGTTACATTGAGAATCCCCACGATGGCACCGCCGACAGGCAGCTGCCATTTCTCGCGCGGAAGTTGCCAGATTCTCATGGTATGCACCTTACCTGCGGCCTTGGCGGCGCTCCTGAATGCTGCGGAACATGGCCTCCGGGTCGGCAAAGGTTTGTTGCAGGGATTGTATCATCTCCGCCTTTATCTCCTCCGGATAGCACTTTTCTGCCTCGCCCAGTACGTAGTCCCGAGCTTTCAGCACATCGTTTACATCTTTTGCATTCAGCAACATGGCGTTGAGACAGGGGAACACCACCACAGCGCGCTTACGCTCCAGAATACGGTTATAGTTCAGAGGATGGGCCTTGGCAAGGTAGGCCTCAAAAATCTCTGTCTGCTTTTGGAAATTGCGGTGGTGAGCGCGCACCGCAAGCATGAGCTCATTCATTTGAGCATCGGCAGCAACTAAGGCTTGCACGCCGAGGGTGTCTTGCGGGTCGAACTCGGCGATTTCGCGGCGCAGGGTTTCTGCTGTTGTTTTGAAGTTGCCGGGAAAATCCTTGTAAATTTCGTAAAGAGCCTTGGCTCGCTCCACGCCTTCGTGCTCGCGAGCGGCCGCGAGCTGCTGGCCTCGCTCCAGAGCCTCATCCAGCACGGCCGTGGTAGAGGCCACGTCCGGGCGAGCTCCGCTGAACCCACCGAGAACTTCCCCCGCACTATTCAGCACCAGAAAGGTGGGGAAGCCGGTTACCCCGTATTCGCGGCAGAGCGCCATGCGGCGCTCGCGCTCCTCCTGCGGTATGGGGTAGCGCGGTACATCCACCTCCGCCGGCACCAGCTTGTCTGCCAGATAGGCCTCGAACTCCGGCGTGTCGAGCACGGCCTTTTTCATGCGGATGCAGTAGCCGCACCAGTCTGAGCCGGTGAAGTTCACCAGCACAGCCTTGCCCTCCTGTGCGGCTTTTGTCCGCGCGGCGTCTAAGTCAGTCATCCATTCTGCTGCGAATGCCGGAGCTACGAAAGCTGCCAGCATCATCTTGTAAAAAAATCCTTTGAGCATATAGGGAATCCGTGTTTGTGTAGAGTTTTCTTATCGTTTGCCGAAGCGGCGATTGCGAGAGTGGAAAGATGCCAGAGCCGCGTCCAGTTCTGCGCGCCCGAAATCCGGCCAGAGCACGTCCGTAACCCAAAGTTCCGCATAGCTTATCTGCCAGAGCAGGTAGTTGGAGATCCGCATCTCGCCCGAGGTGCGGATGAGTAAGTCCGGATCCGGCATGCCGGCGGTGTACAGGTTGGCACTCAGAAGCTCCGGGGTAATGTCTGCCGGGGCAATTTCTCCGCGCTGCACCATACTCGCGATACGGCGGGTGGCTTCCGTTATCTCCTGGCGGGAGCCGTAAGAGAGCGCCAGAACAACGTTGACGCCCGTATTGTTGCGGGTTGCTTCGATGCTTGCTTCCAGCTGTTTGCGGCATCCTTTCGGCAGCATGTACAGCTCGCCAATGGCGTGCAGTCGCACATTTTTCTCCATCATTTCGGGCAGACGCTCCTTCAGATACTTGGCGAGCATGTTCATGAGGTAGGTTACCTCTATCTTGGAACGCCCCCAGTTCTCTGTGGAGAATGCATAGAGAGTGAGCCACTGAATGCCTTTTTCGCGGCAGAGGTCGATGACGCGCTGCACTGTCTCGCCGCCGCGCTCGTGTCCTTTGGCTCGGGCGACCTTGTGCTGTTCTGCCCAGCGGCCATTGCCATCCATAATGATGGCAATGTGCTGAGGGATGTTTTGCTCTAGCGTGGGAGAATCAGAGCTCATACTCGCCGTATTCTGCCAATATAGCTTCCACGCGCTCGATATCCTCCGGCGAGTCCACACCGCTGGTGGTCTTGCGCCCCCGGTAGTCTACCTCTACCATCTTGACTCGCAGTCCATTGTAGAGGAATCGCATTTGCTCCAGCCCCTCTACTGCCCCCAGCTCGTAGTCGCTTTCCGGCAGCTCAAAGTAGTTCTTGAGCGCCGGGTAGGTGTAGGAGTAGAGCCCCACATGGCGGCGCACCGGGCTCTTGGGCAGGGTGGCACGTGCCTTCTCCGGCTTGCGGATGGCGGGGATGGTGCTCTTGGAGAAAGCCATGGCGTAGCCGTCCTTATCCACCAGTACGGTGGTGCCGCTGTAGGGGGTGGTTTTCTTGCTCTCTACCAAGCGGTCGTATTCGTTCCAATCCAAGTGGATGCAGGGGGTGAACACATCTGCCGGGGCGGCTTTCCAGGCATCGATAAGTTGCTGAATGACCCATGGCGGGCAGAGCGGGTTATCGCCCTGGAGGTTGATGATGAATGCAGGCGGCTCAGCTTGCTGGCTCACGGCATCCCAGCAGCGCTCGGTGCCGCTGCGGCAGGTTTCGGCGGTCATGACGGCGGGGATACCGGCTGCGGTGCAGAAATCCAGAATACGCGTGTCATCCGTGGCTACCACATAGGAACACTCCTCGTTGTGGCGGCAGATGCTCTCTGCGATATCCGCTACGCGGCGAATCATCTCCTTGCCGGCAATTTTGACAAGGGGCTTACCCGGCAGACGCGTAGAGGCGTAGCGAGCCGGTATGACAATAAGGATGGACTGTGACATGTTTTGCAGAATATGGGTTGTCTCTGCCACTATTCTACCTTCTCTCGTGGCGTTTGCCAAGAAAAAACGTGCATAGGATGGCGCGAAAAGCTCATTTCCGCTTGACAATAGGGCTTTGC
This sequence comes from Akkermansia sp., assembly GCA_045591805.1. Taxonomy (GTDB): domain Bacteria; phylum Verrucomicrobiota; class Verrucomicrobiia; order Verrucomicrobiales; family Akkermansiaceae; genus Akkermansia. Next base: position 2,740 of record JAZNTO010000118.1, read on the forward strand.
AGCACTAGAATTCTGTGTATGAAGAGTGCACACGTCATTACAGCACTGTGTGGCTTGGCCGCTTGCGTGGCTCAGGCTGCGAGTGAGGAGGAAATCTGCGAGAAACTGTCCGAAGGCTTGGAGGCGCAGGCAGAGCTGCTTGCCGATGTGGACGATGAGGCTTCTGCTGCAGAAGTGTTGCCGAAGCTGCGGCGGGTGCTGGCAGAGCTTGCCTCGCTCAATGGGCAGGCAGATGAGACGATGCTCTGGCTATACATCGAGAATAATGCCCGGGTGAAGCAGGATTTGCTCGAGTTTTTGTTGCAGATTGCGGCTCAGTTCGACCGCCTGCAAAAGGCGCAATACTTCGGCAATGAGGAACTGCGGGCACTTCTGGCTCCGCAAACTACCCCCGCCGCGGCCGAATCGTGATGCTGGCTTCTTTTTGCCGCAGCAAATCCTGTAGGTGCGCCAGCTCGGCGTCCATGTACTCCGGCAGGTCATCGCGGTGGCGCGCCATCTGGCTGAATACTTCGTCCCTGTAGTGCACTGCCTCTCGGTAGGAGTCTTCCTCTGAGCCGTATTGCAAATCCGAAAAATAGCGGGTGATGATGCGCCCACAGCGCTGGATGCTTACTCTCCAGCCCTGAAAGTCCGTGTTTTCGTATGTGTAGCGGGTTATGTTTTTGTTCTTCATGGGTGCTGAGTTCACTATCTCTGACATCCGGCGCGGCGCCCGGGTTCAATAACTTGCAGAATCTCCGCATTTGCCGCAAACAGAGTTTGACAAGTGGGGGGCTGTATGCTAAGGTATAACGCGATAAGCGGAATAGATTATGTGTAACCTTCGTACTATATCGGCTATATTGGCGGCAGCGGTGGCGTGTGCTGCTCCGTTGAGCCTCGCAGCGGATGATGATGCGAAATCCCGCACTGAGCAGCGTAAGGCATTGCGTGAGGCGGAAAAGAAAGCAAAGGAGGAGCTCAAAAAGGCCCAAAAAGCCGGAGATGCCGCCGCCATCAAACAAGCGGAGGACGAGTTGGCGGATATCGAGCTGCAGAAAAAAGGAGGTATCAACAATGCCGACCTCGATAAGGAATTTGAGGCGTTGAAAGAAGCACAGGCCATTCTGGCTGAGGTGAGCGATGAAAAATCCGCCGCGAAAGCCGCAAAAAAAATCTGCTCCGTATTCGGTAAATTGCCGGCGCCGATAGAAATGAGCGATGCCGAGATAGAGCTGTGGTCTATAGAGCAGAACAAGGTGAGTGCCCAAATGGAACGCCTGCGAAAAATGCCTTTTTTTGATTCTTCCGGTCTGCAAGAGGCTTGGACAAATGTGAGCGACCCCTTTTCCCGGAAACGCGCGCAGCGTGCAAAAAAATGAAGCTGTTTCCTTTCCTTGTGTTGCCGCTGGCAGCGGCTCAGAGCATTACGCTGAATCCGGCCGAAATGGAGGCCGCTAAACAACGGGTGTTCGGCAGTGCCGGTCTCCTGCAAAAGGAAGAGGCGTCGCTACCGGAGCAGCGTTGGCTGCAGGCTATGGCGGCAGCCGGTACAGATTTGCAAGCGGTGCTGCTGTTGGCTCTGCTGCAAGAGTTAAATCCGCAGGCCCCACTCGCGGCGAAACCGGAGGCCTATGCCGAGGTGTTGGCTCTGCACCGCCGGGCAGCCTCCGGAAATCCTGCTGCATGTGCGGAGTTGGCGCAGAGCCTGCGCTGCGGGGTGCTTCCCGGTGGGTTGTTTATCCTGCGTTCTGACGCTCTGGCTGCTCGCTTGGAACAGCTCGGAAAAACTTTCCTGTAGATTTCGCGATTTTTTTGCGTTCTCCAAGACAATCATTCACACTCGTACAAATATGAAAACACTCAAACTATTGACTCTGGCGCTCGGACTGTGCGTGTTGGGTTCCTATGTGGCACCTGCGCAGGATACTGCTACTGATTCTGTGGAGCAGACAGATGCTCCCAAGAAGAGCAAAAAGAAGGCTAAAAAGAAGAAGGCCAAGGCTAAGCCCGGTGCTGTGGCTAAGGCGCTCAAGAAAGTTAAGCGCGTGAGCGGTAAGGTGAACCCCAATGCTCTCGTCTATATGTACCTGCAATCCGCCAGCTGGTGCGGCCCCTGCAAGCAGGCTATGCCCGGCATTGTGGAGCAGTACAAGGAGATGCGCAAGGATGGCCGCGCAGAAATCGTGCTGGTGGGGGCAGACCACACTCCGGATGGGGTGAAGGCCTACATAGAGGGCTACAAGTGCAAGATGCCCGCCGTATTCGGCGGTGCTAAGAATGTGGATAAGTTGCCCGGCTACAGAAAGGCCTCCGGTATCCCGAACCTTATCATGGTGGATGCAGAGGGTAATGTGCTCAAGCAAGGGTTCCCCACCATGATTATTTCTTCCTGGCGGGAAGAGGTGGAGAAGCTCGAGGCTGCGAAGGCTGCTGCGGAGGCAGAGGCAGAAGCCGCCGAGGGCGAGGAATAAGCCCACAGCCGCTCCATACCCGTATTTTCGACAAAGCCCTGCGCCGATAACGGCGCGGGGCTTTATACATGGAAGCAGCAGAATAAAGGACGAGCCAGTAGATTTTACTTGCCGCCGGGTGGTTGGCGTGGTAGGATACCCACGCACACAACATGGATTTATTCACCCCATTCGGGCGCAATGAGGCGCCGCAACAGGAGAAGGCCGAGCCGTGTATGCCGCTGGCAGCGCGCATGCGTCCGGAGTGTCTGGAGGAGGTCGCAGGGCAGCAGCACTTGCTCGCCCCGGGCAAGTTGCTGCGCCGCGCTATCGAGACGGACCGCTTCTCCTCGCTTATCTTTTACGGGCCGCCGGGGGTGGGAAAAACGACCTTGGCCTATGTCATCGCGCGGCAGACAAGCGCGTATTTTGTGATGCTCAACGGGGTGGAGTCCAATGTGAGCGATATTCGCGAGAAGATAGCGGAGGCCAAAGCCCGCCAAGCCATGCACGGGCAGCGCACTATTCTCTTTGTGGACGAGCTGCACCGCTTCAACAAAGCGCAGCAGGATGTACTGCTGCCGCATCTGGAGCGTGGTACGGTGCGCTTTATCGGCGCCACAACGGAGAATCCCTACTTCGCCATAAACTCTGCTATGCTTTCCCGCTCGCAGATTTTCCCCCTTGAGCCCGTGCAGGATACCGAGATTGCAGCTCTGCTGCGCCGTGCAGCCACTGACCCGGAGCGCGGGCTGGGCTACATGCAGTTGGAGGTGTCGGAGGAAGCGCTGGCGCATCTCGCGCTGAAAGCAGACGGAGATGTGCGCAAGGCGCTTACTGCGTTGGAGGTGGCGGGGCTCTCCACCCCGGCAGCGGCCGATGGTGTGGTGCATGTGGATTTGGCCGTGGCGGAGGAGTCTATCCAGAAAAAAGCCATCAAATACGACCGCGCCGGAGATGGCCACTACGACACGATATCCGCTTTTATCAAATCCATGCGTGGCAGCGATCCGGATGCTGCTCTCTACTGGCTGGCTTACATGCTGAATGCGGGGGAGGATATACGCTTTATCGCCCGCCGCATTGTCATCTGTGCCAGCGAGGATGTAGGGCTGGCGGATTCTAACGCCCTGCGGGTGGCTATGGCGGCTGCGCAGGCCGCCGAGATGGTGGGCATGCCGGAGGCTCGTATCCCGCTGGCCCATGCTACGGTCTACGTGGCGACAGCTCCCAAGAGCAATGCCGCCTACAAAGCCATGGACGCAGCCTTGCAAGACGTGCGTGAGGGTAAGACGCTGGCTGTGCCGGACCATCTGGCTACCCCCACCCGCAAGAAACTCGCCCGCTTGCGCGGCGTCTCGGAGGAAGCCACCAACTACAAATATGCCCACGATTTCGGGGAGGAGCACTTTGTGCCGCAAGCCTACCTGCCGGAGGGGCGCGTGTACTACCACCCCACTACAAACGGCATGGAGCTGCGCATTACGGAACGTATGGCCTATCTGCGCTCCCTCCGCTCGGAGCGGGAGCGTCAATGAGCCTTTTGGTACGCATTACTGAGCCAGCGCGCTGAGCAACTTGGTGTGGATGCCGCCAAAACCGCCGTTGCTCATAACCAGCAGAACATCGCCGGGGTGCACATGTGTAACCACATGCGCCACGATGTCGTCCACCCCCTTGCCGAGGTAGCACTCTGTGCCTTTGGCGGAGATGTCGCTACAAAGCTTTTCTTCGTCCAGTCTGTCTTCCGGGCGCAGGCGTTTGTGGTTTTCTACGGGGGATATGACGGCGAAATCTGCCGTGGCGAGGGAGTCCGCCAGCTCATTCTGGAAAAGGTTGCGGATGGTGGTGTTGCTGCGCGGGTCGAACAACACCCAGAGGCGGCTCTTGGGGAAGCGTTGGCGCAGCCCCTCTACGGCCTGACGTATGGCGGTGGGGTGGTGGGCGAAGTCGTCCACCACGGTGACGCTGTTCACGGTGCCACGCACCTCTTGGCGGCGTGCTACACCCTCGAAACTCAGGAATGCGGCACGAATTTGGTCCGGGGTGAGCCCGGCATTGCGGGCGGCGCAAGTGGCCATGGCGGCGTTGCGTATGTTGAAATCGCCAATCATGGGGATGCTGTAGGTCTCCCCCTCCAGCACAAAGGAACTGCCATCCGTACGGCGTTCGATGTCGGTGATACGCACATCTGCTGTTTCGGCCATGCCTACGCTGAGTATCTTCACCATCTTGAGCTCCTCGGCAGCGTAGGCACGCACGTCCGCGCAGTGGATGCAGTCCGCATTCACAAACACCACACCCGTGCGGGGTACTACACGCAGCAGGCGCTTGAAAGAAAGCTTGATTTCCTCCACATTGGCGTAGATGTCGGCGTGGTCCATCTCGATGTTGTTGATGATGACCACCTCCGGCAGGTAGTGCAGGAACTTGGAGCGCTTGTCGAAAAATGCGGTGTCGTATTCATCCCCCTCCAGCACGCAGAAGTCGGAGTCCGTGAACCGGCCGCCGCGTCCCAGGTTGCGAGCGATGCCGCCTATCATGAAGCTGGGGTTCAGGCCGTTCGCCTCCATGAGCCAGGCGAGCATGCTGGTGGTGGTAGTTTTGCCGTGTGTGCCTGTCACCACGTAGTTGTGCCGCCCCCACAGGAAAAACTCTTTCATGGTCTCCGGCAGGCTCATATAGCGCATGTTGCGCTCCAGTACCGCCTCCACCTCCGCATTGCCGCGGCTCATGGCATTGCCTATGACTACCAAATCCGCATCAGCAGGTATGTTCTCCGGCTTGTAGCCTTGGAAAATCCGGATTCCCTCACTCTCCAAGAAGGTGGACATGGGCGGGTAGACGTTGGCATCCGTGCCGGTGACGGTGTAGCCCTTGCGAGCCATGGCAGAGGCCACAGCACCCATCGCGGTGCCGCAGATTCCGAGGAAGTGGACGTGCTTCATAAACTTGTAGGTCGAGAATGAGAGGTGAGTTAGAGTAACGCATTCCCGAGACTTTGGCAAGCGTTTTTTATGTACATCTGCGTGTGCTTTTGTTATAGTGGGCTTTTTGCTTGACGCGGTAACTGTTTTGGCGTATCATGCAAGGCATGAGAAAGTCACTCGCCCGGCTGCTCCCTATGCTTCTGCTGGCGGCCTGCACAGCAAAGACGCCGCCTGAGCCTACTCGGATTGTCTATTTTGAGTCGCCCTGCGTGCAGGTGACGTGGCAGGGCACTACTTCTACCGTGAACGGAGTGACACTGCAGCCGGGGCCGGAGGAATGGAGCCGGCAGAATCCGGCCGGTATATATATGGCCGATGGCGATGCCTGCCGGGGGGAGCTGCTGGTCATACCCTACACCCTGCGGGGGAAGAAAGGCGCCAAGGCGAAGCTGTATGCGGCGGTACATGTGTCGCAGCCTTGGTTTGTGGGCTATGCCCGTGCGAAAGTTACCGCTCCGCTGCACTACCGGCGAGGCATGCTGGCTCTTACGGCCGACCATACGTTCGATGAGTTGGGGGCTGAATACGGCGTGCTGAAAATGGGCAAGCAGAGCCCCCTCGCGCTGGTGGATGCGGAGGGCGAGCCCTACACCCGCTGCGAGCTGAAAACCGCGGCTGCCCCTCACGGTACGGATTATCCCGGAGGCTATTTTCAACATCGCCGCAAGGGGGCGGGCGAGTGGGATGGCCTCTTGCTGCTGAAGCAGGATTTCGGTGGGGAGGGAGAAACCGCTTTCTGGTTCAATGTCGTGCGTGTGGAGCAGCATGCTCCCCATGCTGTGCCGGTAGTCACTGTGTTGCATGGTCTGCAGCGCCGCGGGAACTCCCTGGCAGATGCTTCCGGAAAGGTGCACTATACCATCCGCCGCGGGGAACTGCGCTCGCCTTCAGGCCGCCGCTTCCCGGAAATGCAGCTCTGCCCTGTCATTCCCTTGGTGCGCTCCCCTAATGCTCCGTGATTTTTCGCGCAAAGCCCTCTGTATGCCCCTGTATGCGCGCTGTTTCTGCTGTGGGCAGGGGGAATAGGTGGCGTGTATTGCAGCGCGCTACAGGGTGTTTTATGGCATAAATGACGCAATATATAGTTGACGCGCGCGTATACGCGCGTATAATGGCCGCCGTATGACTGAAAACACCACGGCCCCCGAGGACACCGAGACGGTAGTCACGACCGGGGCACAGCAAGAGTACAGCGCGGCGCAGATTGATAAGCTGGAGGGGCTGGAGGCCGTCCGTAAGCGCCCGGGCATGTACATAGGCGACCCGGACGAGCGCGGCCTGCACCATTGCGTGTTCGAGGTGCTTGATAACTCCATAGACGAGCATCTGGCCGGCTTCTGCAGCAAGATTATCATCCGGATTCACGAGGGCGGCACCATATCCGTGATAGACAATGGCCGCGGCATTCCCGTGGATATGCATCCCAAGTTCGGCATACCGGCGGTGGAGCTGGTGCTCACGAACCTGCACGCGGGTGGTAAGTTCGGGCAGGGCGCCTACAAATACTCCGGCGGTCTGCACGGTGTGGGTGCCAAGTGTGTGAATGCGCTTTCCGATTTCTTCAAGGCGGAGGTGCGGCGCGACGGCACGCGCCACGTCATCACGTTCGAGCGCGGTAAGACCACAGAGAAGCTGCACGTGGTAGGCTCCTGCCCGGAGGGGCAGACCGGCACGGCCATCACCTTCCTGCCGGATCCGACCATCTTTACCGACACCACGGAGTTCAAGTTTGATTTGCTGGGGCGCCGTCTGCGCGAGCTGGCTTTCCTGAATCCCGGCTTGGTCATCGAACTGGTGGATGAGCGAAGCGGGCAGGAGCGCACCGAGACGTTCTACTACAAGGATGGTATCAAAGAGTTCGTGAACCAGCTTGGCGAGAACAAGACACTGGTGACACCCGAGCCTATAGCCATGAACGGCGTGCGCCACATCGAGGTGGAGTACGATGGCAAGACTATGGAGGACGATGTAATCGTGGACGTTGTGATGCAGTACAACGACAGCGACCGCTACCAGATTCTCTGCTTCGCCAACTCCATCTTCAACGGCGACGGCGGTACGCACTACTCCGGCTTCCGCAGTGCGCTCACCCGCGTTATCAACAACTACGCCAAGAGCAACAACATGCTCAAGGACAAAGACCCCAGCCTGAACGGCGACGACGTGCGCGAGGGGCTGGTGGCTGTCATCAGCGTCAAGATGCCCAACCCCCGCTTCTCCTCCCAGACCAAGGATAAGCTGGTGAATACGGAAATCGAAGGTGTGGTGAGCAGCGTGGTGTATGAGGAGCTCAAGGAGTTTTTCGAGGAGAATCCTGCCGTAGCAAAGGTTATCATAGACAAGTGCCTCATAGCCTCCCGTGCTCGCGAGGCCGCCCGCAAGGCACGCGAAAGTGTGCGTAAGAGCGCTATGACCGTGGGCGGTGGCCTGCCCGGCAAGCTGGCAGACTGCTCCAACCGCGACCCGCAGAAGTGCGAGCTCTTCATCGTGGAGGGTGACTCCGCAGGTGGCTCCGCCAAGACTGCCCGCGATCGCCGCACGCAGGCCATTCTGCCGCTGCGCGGTAAGATTCTGAACGTGGAGAAAGCCCGCTTGGACAAGGCGTTGGGTAGTGAGACCATCCAGAACATCATTACCGCCATTGGTGCCGGAATAGGCGACGGCGAGGGGGAGGGGTCTTTTGACCTGTCCAAGGTGCGCTACCACAAGATTATTCTGATGGCTGATGCCGACGTGGACGGCGCCCACATCTGCACTTTGCTTCTCACGCTCTTCTGCCGACACATGCCGCAGCTGGTGCGTGCCGGATATCTGTACATAGCCCAGCCACCGCTCTACCGCGTGATTCACCGCAAGGTCGAGCAGTACGTGCAGGATGAAGTATCGCTGAACCGCAAGCTCATCTCCCTGGGTGGTGGTGATGTGCTGCTGCGTACGCCCGACAAGAGCCGTGAGTTCGATGCCGATTCCCTTATGGGAATCCTCGAGACGCTCATTTCCCTGCAGAAGTACGAGGGGAGCGTGGCCAGCCATGGCGGCGATTTCCGCGACTTACTGCGCCACCGCACCTCGACGGGGGATTTCCCGCAGTACTTGGTGAAAGTGCGCTGCGGCAACGATGAGGAGGTGCAGTACTTTGCAGACATGGACAGCCTGAGCGCCTTCTCGGAGGCGAATCGCGACCTCTTCCTTTTCGGTGAACCCACGGAGGAAGAGCTGGCAGCTAACCCGCTGCCGGTGCGCGAGGGACCCAGCCGCCGCGCCTTGCTGCACGAGCTGCACGAGGCCAAAGCCATCACTCGCGTGCTGGCGCGTCTGGAGGAGTTCGGCATAGCCGCCGACCACATGCTCAATGATGACGAGCCCGTATTCGAACTGGTGGAGAAGTCCGGCACTGTGACCCTCATCCATTACGTGCCCGACATCCTGACCCGCGTGCTCGATATCGGCCGCCGCAGTGTTACCATCACTCGCTTCAAAGGTCTGGGCGAAATGAACGCAAAGGACTTGTACGACACCACCATGGACCCCGAGAAGCGCGAGCTGCTGCGCGTGCGCTTGGACGATGATAACTCCGTGCAGGCCGACAAGATGTTCTCCATTCTCATGGGCGACTTGGTGGAGCCCCGCCGCCGTTTCATTGAGGATAACGCCCTCAACGTACGCAACCTCGATGTGTAACCCCTAACCGATTTTTACTGAATTATGAGCGAATCAAGAATCCGCCCGGTAGACGTGGCAGAGGAGGTCTCCCGCAGCTTCCTGGACTACTCCATGTCCGTGATTATATCCCGCGCCCTGCCGGATGCGCGAGATGGTCTCAAACCCTCCCAGCGCCGCGTGCTCTACGCCATGCATGAGCTGGGGCTGGTGCCCTCCAAAGGCACGGTGAAGTGCGGTCGTATCGTGGGTGACACCATCGGTAAATACCACCCGCACGGCGATGCCTCCGCCTACGGCACGCTGGTGAACATGGCACAGCCCTGGTACATGCGAGATGTGCTGGTGCTCGGCCAGGGTAACTTCGGCTCGCCGGAAGGCGACCCCCCCGCTGCCTACCGATACACGGAGGCCAAGCTGAGCCACCTGGGGCTTTCCCTCATGGACGACTTGGACAAGGACACCGTGGACTTCCAGCCGAACTACGACAACAGCACGAGCGAGCCCGTGGTGTTCCCCTCCGCTTTCCCGAACCTGCTGGTGAACGGCGGGCAGGGTATCGCCGTGGGTATGGCCACCAACATGGCTCCGCACAATCTCGGCGAGGTGGTGGACGGCGTGTGCGCCTATATCGACAATCCCCTCATCACGAGCGAGCAGCTGCGTGCCTATATCAAGGGCCCGGATTTCCCAACCGGCGGCTATGTGCTCGGCTACAAGGGGATAGACAGCTACTTCCGCACCGGTCGCGGCAGTGTGCGCATGCGCGGCAAGATAGAGGTCGTCTCCAACGAGAACGGCCGCGAGTTCCTGCATATCTCCGATGTGCCCTATGGGGTGAACCGCGCCGTGCTGCAGGAGCGTATTGCCGAGCTGACTCGCGACAAGGTTATAACCGACATCGCCGGCATGCGCGACCTGACGGACTACATCGAGATTGAGCTCAAGCGCGATGCCCGCCCGCAGGTGGTCATCAACCAGCTCTACAAGCTCACCAGCTTGGATACCTCCTTCGCCGTGAACATGCTGGCTATTCACGAGGGGCGCCCCAAGGTGCTCACCATGAAAGACGCCATCAACTTCTATGTGGAGCATCGCCGAGAGGTTATTGTGCGCCGCACCAAGTACCTGCTGCGCAAGGCCGAGGATCGCGCCGAGGTGTTGGAGGCCTACCTCATCGCGCTGGCGAATCTGGACGAGTTTATCCGCATCATCCGCGACTCCCGCAACCGCGAGGACGCTCGCAACCGACTCATGGCTTTCCGCTTCCCCGTGGCTCTGGCAAAGGGGCTTGGCATCCTCATCCGCAGCCAGCCCTCCGTACAGGGGGAGGACTACGTGTTCACCGAACGTCAGGTAAACGCCATTCTCGACCTGCGCCTCTACCAGCTCACCGCTCTGGAGAACGACAAGATTTCCGATGAGTACAAGAAGCTGCTGGAGCAGATAGAAGACTACTTGGATATACTGGCAAACGAGAGCCGCGTGCTCGGTATCGTGAAGGATGAGCTGCGCGCCATCAAGGAAAAATACGCCACCCCGCGCATGACCCACATCATCCCCTTCGAGGGCGATATGGCTATCGAGGATCTCATCCCGAACGACTCCATGATTGTGACCATCACGCACAGTGGCTACATCAAGCGCACGAACTCGGACGAGTACCGCCTGCAGGCTCGTGGCGGCAAAGGAATCAAGGCCGCTACGACCAAGAGCAAGAAAGATGCAGCCGACTATGTGGAGCACCTCTTTGCCGCGCAGAATCACGACTATATCATGTTCTTCACCAACACAGGTCGTGTGTATGTGGAGCGCGTGTATGAGATAGACGAGGCTGCCCGCAGTGCCCAGGGGCGCTCCATTAAGAACCTGCTGGATATGCAGGCGGACGAGCGTATCGCCGCCATACTGCGCTTGGAGCGCAAGGTGAGCGAGGATGGCAAGGACATCACCTTCGCGGAGGGCTCCGGCAACGTGGTATTTGCTACCATGGACGGTACGGTGAAAAAGACCGCGCTGAATGACTTTGTGAACTACCGCAAAGCCGGTATCATAGCCATCAACCTGGAGGAGGGGAACTCCCTCGTGAACGCTGTGCTCACCACCGGAGAGCAGGATGTCATCATCGTCACTCACAATGGTATGAGCATCCGCTTCAACGAGAGCGACATGCGTACCCAGGGGCGCAACACCATCGGCGTGCGCGGCATCAAGCTGCGCGAGGGGGACTATGTAGTGGCGCTCGCCGTGGTACCCGAGGGCGAAACTGCCACCGCCGGGGACGAGTCCGCAGAGGCTGACGCTACGCTGATCGAGGAACCGGCACCTGCTGCACACTCCCTGCTTGTTGTTTCCGAGAATGGTTTGGGCAAGCGCACCCGCTTCTCTGAGTACCGCTTGCAGAGCCGCGGTGGTATCGGTATCAAGACCATGAACTGTACGGACAAGACCGGCCTCGTCGTCTCCGCCACCACGGTGACAGATGCAGATGAGCTCATGATTATGACCTCCGGCGGTCAATCCGTCCGCATGAAGGTGGACTCCATCCGCGAGACCGGCCGCGCCACTCAGGGCGTGAAGCTCATTACACTCAATGGCAAGGAATCCATACAGGAGATTACCCTTGTCATCCCGGACGAAGATGAGGACGATGCCGCCCCCGCCGAGGATGGCGAAGCTCCGGACTCCGCATCAGCCGATACTCCGCAGGAGTAATCCGCATTCCGCTAGTCATATCCCGCACCCCATCCGCGCTCCGCGCCGGATGGGGGCGGTTGCGGAAGTTGAATGTTGAATTTTTAAAGTAGGAAGTGTACAGTTCGGCGCGTTCGGAGAGCGCAATCACCGAGTTTTGCCCCGCGAAACGAGTAAATCTCGCTCCCGCTCGGATTCCCAATCGTCAATCATTGTCATCCAACGGAGCGATGTTTCTCAGAGGGTAAATTTAGAGTGAGAGCGAGATTGAGCTTGCTGCGCAAGCTCAGTGGGAAAGTCACTGCTCCGCAACGCGGAGCAATATCGCTGCGGCGTAAGCCGCAATCTCGCAGAAAGCGCGACCTTTCTATCCCGCCCCGCCCGCTAGGGCGGAATCTCGCTATATGTGAAAACGAGATTGCCCGCTCCGCGCGCAGTGAGATTTTTGGCGTACCGCCAAAAGCGAGATTGGCCGCCTATCGGCAGCCAGCGAGATTGAAGCTTGCGTTGCAAGCTTCAGTAGGTAAGTCACTGCTCCGCAACGCGGAGCAATATCGCTGCGGCGTAAGCCGCAATCTCGCAGAAAGCGCGAGCTTTCTATCTCGCTCCGCCCGCTAGGGCGGAATCTCGCTATATGTGAAAACGAGATTGCCCGCTTCGCGCGCAGTGAGATTTTTGGCGTACCGCCAAAAGCGAGATTGGCCGCCTATCGGCAGCCAGCGAGATTGAGCTTGCTGCGCAAGCTCAGTGGGGAAGTTACTGCTCCGCGCAGCGGAGCAATATCGCTTTTAATCCATAATGCACGAAAAAAACTATATTTTTCTTGACTTAATTTATTCTCTGTGGTCTAATTCCCTCAGACAAGCCTCCCCCGCTTAGGGTTGGAATCCGTTGATTCCTTCGACCGCGCACATGGGGAGGTATTTTTCTTATGCGCTACACAAAAACTCACTTGTCGTATGAACAACAGGCTGACCTTCTGATAGCCAGAGGTCTAGTGGCCGATCGAGAAGAGTTGATACAACGCTTTAAGAATGTCGGTTACTATCGCTTGAGTGCGTATTGGCACCCGTTTCGGCTGAGAGATGACATGGGTAACATACTTCCCGCCTTAACCCCGGGTACGACCCTAGAAAAAGTATGGCTCCATTATCGCTTTGACCGGGAGCTGCGCTTGATTATACTGGATGCCATCGAAAGAATCGAAATCGCGCTCCGTAGCCATTTGGCTTACCGACACACAGATGGCAAAAGTCCGTTCGATTACGCAAGTTCGGCTTATTTTCCCTACTGGAAAGATTATTTGTTGAAATGGGAACGGGTCAAAATTAAGAAAGATAAGAGAGGAAATATCTTGTTGCGTGGGATTGAGTATTTGGATCATTTCTTTATAAAATACGGTGACTGTCATGATTATCCCCCTCTCTGGATGTCTATAGCATTGGCAGAAATGGGGTTCGTTGCATATTTTTATGATTATTCTCCTAAATACATTAGAAACGCAATAGCCTCTGAGTGGAAGCTGAAAGCCTCTACTCTTTCATCATGGTTACATGCGTTGAATGTTTTACGAAATGACTGTGCCCATCATGCCAGAGTTTGGAATAAATTGTACCATTCGAAACCGCATCTTCCAACATACTCAGAGGATAAATTGTGGTTTTTTTGTTATAATCCTAAAATTGGCAAGTGGATAGCACCACGGGATACTTCTTCTTCCGTCCATTTTGTCAATTCTTCAAGCACTGCATGTATGTTGTTTATATGTAGGAGATTATTGCGTTATGTGGCACCTACTTCTCACTGGAAAGAACGAGTCGAACATCTACTGCATTCATATCAAGATGGTGGGGTGAATCTCCACAAAATGGGGTTTCCTGAGTTCTGGGAAAAACATCCACTTTGGGAATAAGTTGCACAGTAATCTCGCTGCGCTCGGAGAGCGCAATCTCCGAGTTTTGCCCTGCAAAACGAGTAAATCTCGCTTCGCTCGGTGAAACTTCGGGCGGTTCGCCCTCAGTGAAATCTCGCTATCGCTCGGTGAGAGCAAGGCGAACGAACCTGTTCAAATGGTTCTGAAAGCGGGGAGCGACGAAGCATTTTTAGCGAACACTGCTGAGCGCTACCTCAAACGCGCGCAGCGTACTGGCGGCCGAGGCGAGCCCCTTGCCGGCTATGCCAAAAGCTGTCCCATGATCCGGGCTAACCCGTAGGCGGGGCAGTCCTATGGTGGCGTTTACGGCATTGTCGAAGTCGATGAGTTTCAGCGGTATAAGCGCTTGGTCGTGGTAAGGAGCCACGATGCCGTCGAACCCACCTTGCGCGGCATCCCTGTACACACAATCCGGCACACAGGGACCATGGAACTCTGCCTCCGGTACGGCTTGCCGGAGCAGCGGAAGAGCAGGGGCAATAAGTCTGCTTTCCTCGCACCCGAACGCTCCGGCCTCTCCATTGTGCGGGTTGAGCCCGGCCAGTGCTATACGCGGGCGGCTTTTGCCGGTACGCAGCAGGAAACGCGCCAGCAGGCGGCCAACGCGTACAATTTCTTCTGTTCGCAGCAGTTGGGGCACATCTGCCAGTGCCACATGTGTGGTGCACAGGGCTACAGTAAGGTGACGCCCTGTGAGGCACATGGCAAAATCCCGTACCCCCAAGCGGTCTGCAAAAAACTCTGTTTGACCGGGGTAGGCAAACCCAAGCTTGTGTAGAGCTTCCTTGCAGATGGGGGCAGTCACTACGGCGTCGACATGCCCGCTGCGCAGAGCCTCAGCAGCCAATTCCAAGTGCTCAAGTGCAGCTCGTGCTGTGTCTTCTGTGGGGCAGCCGGGAGTACAGGCAATTTGCTGTCCGATTTGCAGGTACTGAGCTCCGCTTGGTGCCTGCCGCAGCGCAGCGCGTACCACTTCCGGGCCTATGCCGGCTTGGTCTCCTAAGGTATAGCCGATGACAGGGGTCTCGAGGCTCATGGGTCTACTTCTTCCGGTATGTCATCATCCAGCATCTTGGGCAGGGGTGCCGGGGTTACTATCGACCGCGGTTTCTGCTTTTGAACAGGTGGGCGGTATGAGCGTGCAGTGTTGATGTACTCTGTATTGGAATCCCTGGGTTCAAAGCGAAGTTCGGCGTTGACAGACGCGTGGTACACCACTGTCAGCACTACGGCTGCCAGCGTGGGTAACAACAATAAACTGCCAAGGCAGGTCTTCATACGTTCTATTCTACACAATCCCCCCGGCGGTGCAAGCCTGAATTGAGGCAGTATACTCTGTGCAGAGGAGTTCCAAGGCTTTGCCGGCCATCATGAAGCCGAAGGTGCCGGTGACATGTGTGGCAGAGCCGAAACCGGAGGCACAGCCGATGCCGCCTTTTTGTCCGGCCTCTCGCTCGCAGCTCACGGAGCCGTCGCAGCGGGGGAAAACGGGGCGCTCCGGGGAGTAGACGCAGGGGATGCCGATGTCCGGGCAGCGATCGAAGAGCGGGAAATCGTAGTCGCGGCGCAGGTTTTTGCGGAGTTGGGCGAGCATGTTGTCGCCACAGGTGCGCGCGAGGTCTGCCAGGGTGATACGGGAGGCATCTGTGCGGCCGCCGGCTCCGCCGCAGGTCACGAGCCGTATGCCGCGGCGCCGACACTCGGCGATGAGGTGGGTCTTGGGGCGCATGGAGTCTATGGCGTCGATGACAACATCCGGCTGCGCTTCAAACAATCGCTCCGGGGAGGAGACGGTGTAGAAGGAGACAAGCTCCACCACTTCTACGGCAGGGTTGATTTGCCGCAGCCTCTCGGCCATAGCCTCGGTTTTCATGCGGCCGTAGTTGCCCTCCAGCGCATGAATCTGGCGGTTTGTGTTGGTAATGCAGAGGTCATCCATATCCTGCAGGATGATGGAGCCCACCCCGCTGCGAGCCAGAGCCTCTGCCGCCCAGGAGCCCACCCCGCCTATGCCGACCACGGCCACGCGCGCAGCTGCCAGCCGCTCTGCACCCTGCAGACCATACAGACGGGCTATGCCGCCGAAACGTTGCTCATCTATCATAATCTCTGTTAAAGGCTTGAATGTCCGTGGCCTTGCCGGAAGCAGGATCGATGCTTACGACGGCCCCGCTCACCCGTGCAGGCCAGCCGGCCACGGGTAGCTTGCAGGGCATACTATATACGCAGGCGTAGAGCACATCTGCGGCTTCGCGGCCTATGATACCATCTCGCGAGCCGCACATGCCTACATCTGTAAGGGCGGCTGTGCCTCCGGGCAGGATTCGGGCATCGGCCGTCTGTACATGCGTGTGTGTACCCAGCACGGCGCTCGCCACACCGTCCAAGCGATGTGCCATGGCGATTTTTTCGCTCGTAGTTTCTGCATGCATGTCTACCAGCAGGGCGTTGGCTCCTTCTGTCCTCAGGCGCTCGGCCTCCTGCATACCGGTGGTGAAGGGATTTTCCGGTCCGGGAGTCATGTAGGTACGCCCACGCAGGCAGAGCACAGCCAGCTTGCCCGCAGGGGTATCCAGCAGGATGCTGCCTTTGCCGGGGGTGCCGGCTTGCAGGTTGTGGGGGCGCAGCACGCGGGGCTCGCGCTCTATCCACTCCACAAGCTCTTGTTGATCCCACGCATGGTCTCCCAGGGTGATGACATCCACCCCATGGGCAAAAAACTCCTCGCAGAGCCTAGGCGTGATACCGCGCCCCCCGGCCGCGTTCTCGCCGTTTACCACCACCAAGGCGGGGTTGTACTCCGCTCGCAGTTCGGGTACAGCTCGATAGAGAGCGAGCCGCCCGGGCTCGCCTACTACATCTCCGATAAAGATAAGCCTCATGCTTTTGCGGCCGGTCCGCAGGGAACTACGGTGACGGGAATCTTGGCTGAGCGCACGAGCTTCTCTGCCGTATTGCCCAGCAGCAGGGAGGAGAGCAGGGAGTGGTGTCGGTTGCCGATGACGAGGATATTTATCTTGTGGCGGGTGCAGAAGTCGTGCACACATTCCACGATATCGTCCGCCTCCTCGGCTTTGCCGTAGATGGGAATCCCCCACTCGCGCCCAATTTGCTCTGCGAGCAGGTGTGCTCGCTTGTCTGCCATAGCCAGTACTGTGCTTGTTTGGTCTGCGCATTCCATGGGGGGCAGGCCGGAGAAACCGCCCAGCATGTCATCTGCGGCCATGCACCCGGCGGCATCCATCATGCAGGGCTCCACGGCATGGAGCAGGTACATCTTGCCGCCGGTCTTTTTCACCATATTGGCGGTGAAGTCCAGCACCGGCTTACCTTCTTCGGAAAAATCTGTTGCTGCGAGTATTCTTACCATACCGTCATTGTAGCAGTATTTTGCGATTCTGCCAAGAAGAAAATGAAGAAAAACCGCAGCTTTTTTACGGCCGCGGTTTTGTAAGGTTCGGTGTTTTGTTTATACCTCTGCCGGATAGTCTTCTTCCTCTGTAGAGGGCTCTTCCGTGGCATTCATGAAAGCTTCCTGAGCCTTTATCTGCTCCAGCAGTGCTTCGGGGTCTGCGAATTGTGCTTCCAGTTGTTGTCCGGCGGCTTCTTTTTCTGCCTCCGGGTAGCAGTAGTGAATCACTTTCGCGAAAATAGCTTTCACTTTCATGAGGTCTTCCACGGTTTTGATGCCGGCATCCTGCACCTTCTGCATCTCATTGAGCAGAATTTGTACCATTTCCGGCTGAATCCAGCTCTGCACCCCTTCGGACTCGGAAGGAAGCAGCTTGCTGAGGTATTTCAACTGAGCATCGGCGCCGGAGATTTTCTCCAGCTCGGTGCGAATAGCGCTTATGCGGGCGTAATCTTCCTCGGTAAGCTCGGGTTGCGGCTCTTCCTGTGCTTCTGCATCGGCGGATTCCTGTTCGGCACGCGCTTGCTGTACCTGCTGGAGCATAGCTGCGGGGTCCGCAAAGCGATTTTCTACCTCGGCCAGAGCAGCGGCTCTCTCGGTGTCATCTGCAATCAGGCTCACCAGCTCGGCGGAGGCTTTCTTGGCTTTCTGTATGTCGGCCACAGTTTCTGCAGTGAGGAAAATCTCCTCCAGCCACTGGGTGAGAACTTGTGCCTTGATAGCGCGGAGCAGTTGCTTGGTTTCCTCCTTCAGGTCTTTCTGCAGGTTGGCATTCAGCACGTCCAGCAGCCCCTCGGGGTTGTTTTCCTGCGCGATGAGTTCTTGCTCGATAGCCTGCCACTCCTGCATGGCTTCCGGGGAGAAGCCTGTGCTGCTGTCCGGCTCGTCGGTAGGCTCGCAGGTGGGTATATTGTCGGTCTGCGGCAGCATGGGAGCCGGTTCTTGTGCGGCACCCGGCAGCACAAGGCCGGCTAGGCATGCGGCAGTAAGAAAATGGGAAATCTTCATACTTAGCGGCGGGGAGCTTGTTTCTGCTTATCGGGGCGTGCGGGGGTAAGTACAGCTGCAGGATTGGCAAACAACTGCTCAAACTCGGCAGCGGCTTCTGCGCGTAGTGCCTCCGGCAGGCAGTTCAGCATCTCATCTGCTATGGGTTTTGCTGCCAGTACATCGGCCTCTGTCTTAGCGGCACGCAGCGCTCTGTGGAGCTTGGTGTTCAGTATCATGAACTTGATCTCAAGAATCTCCTCTTTGTTGGTGCCGGTCAGCTTGGGCAGAGCTGCATTCACGACAGCCAGTGCCTTGTCCACATCGCGCCCGGTGGCTTTGAGATCCTGTCCGAGCTGTGCCAGCACTTCGCCCTCCTTGGCTATGTCCTGTATGCCGGTGGCGTTCTCCGGGTCCAGCGCGGCGATTTTTTGCTGCATGGCAGTGGCAGCGGACTGCAAATCGGAGGGGAGGGACTTGTACACGTCCATGAGCACCTTGGCTTTCTCCACTCCCTGAAGCTGCTCAGCCTCCTGCAGCTTTTTGGCGTTGGCCAAGGCAGCATCCAGCGGAGCGGTGGTGGCTGCGAGATTCGAGGCACCACCCACGAAGCCGCCCAGCACATCGTTACCGGGGCTGAGCACTAGAATGGTGGGGAAGCCGCTTATGGCGTATTGCTCGCAGAGTGCCTGGTTTGCTGCCAGCTTCTCGGGGCCGCCCACGCGCGCTGCGTTGTTGGGCACATCGATTTCCACCAGCACGAACTTGTCCGCCGCGTATGCTTCGAATTCCGGTGTATCAAACACATTCTTTTTCAGGAGAATACAGTATCGGCACCAATCCGAGCCGGTGAAATCCACCAGTACGGCCTTGTTCTCTGCTGCTGCCTTGGTTTTGGCAGCATCGAGATCTGTCATCCACTCAGCTGCGAATGCCGGCACCACGAGGGCTGCCAGCCCGGCCATAAACAAGTTCTTGAACATGTCTGCATTGTGCCGTGTGTTTTTCTATATTGCAAGCAGAAATTGTGCCATAAAACGGGCGTTTCGGATTGACTTTCGCGGCGATTGTGTCAGAATATGCAGCAGGATGAGCACATACGGCTATTACAGAGTGGCGGCAGCAGTGCCTCGCGTGCGCGTGGCGGATGTGGAGTTCAATGTCGGAGAGCTGGTGGCGGCCACGCATGTGGCGGCGCAGCAGGGAGCCGCGGTGGTGGTGTTCCCGGAGCTTTGCTTGACGTCGGCCTGCTGTGCGGATTTGTTCTTTCAACCCACCTTGCTGAAAGCGGCGGAGGAGGGTCTGAATCGTTTTGCCGGCGAGACGGCGGAGCTGCCGATTGTGGCGGTGGTGGGGCTGCCGCTGCTGCTGGACGATAAGTTGTTCAATGTGGCGGCTGTGGTGCAGGGGGGCATTGTGCGTGGTTTTGTGCCGAAGAGTGTGATACCGAACAAGCGCGAGTGCTATGAGCGGCGTCAGTTCAGCCCAGCTGCTATGCTGACGCGCGATGAGGTGGGCATGTTCGGCAACTTCTTCCGTGTGCCTGTGGGTACGGATTTGATTTTCAGGGTGAGCGAGGAGCTGCAGTTCGGTGTGGAAATTGGCGATGATGCTACGGCGCTGCTGCCGCCGTCCACCCGCCTGGCGATGCAGGGGGCTCGCGTGGTGCTGAATCCTGCCGCTGCGATTGCACTGGCGGGCAGGGGGGACTATACCCGCACGCAGGTGATTGCCCGCAGTGGCAGCTGTGTGGCGGCCTATGTGCATGCCGGCGCCGGTGTGGGCGAGAGCACGCAGGATGGCGTGTGCGGGGGCGCGGCCTACATAGCTGTGAATGGTCGCCCGGCTGCGCAGAATGTGCCTTTTGCGCGTGAGCTGAGCGTGGTGTATGCCGATGTGGATATGCAGC
>JAZNTO010000119.1:0-8162 GCA_045591805.1 Akkermansia sp.
GTGACGGGGTGCCGCAGAGTATACACGAAACGCCGCGCCACGTCAAGCGTATTTTTTGAAAAAATTATTTTTTTCTTGCTTCAAATTTCGCAACACATTGAAAAATGAACGATTAAAAAAGTCATTTTTCTACAATTCTGAGCTTAGCTCGTCCGTTTACTGCCATCAGAGCCTGCTGAGTACCACTCACCACGATACGCGACTCAGCCGTAATGGCGCCACGGACAACCAGCATCCCCCTTTGTTCCGCCCCGGTAGTAACGGGAACGAGTGAGAGCGCTCCGTTTTTCTCTACAGCAATAAGCATCTCCTTGCCCTGTATGCTGGCAACAGCCTCCACCGGAACAAGCATGGCATCTTTATACTCTGCGACTTGCGCTCGAACACGCACAAACATACCGGGACGCAGCAAAGCCTGAGGATTAGGAGTCCGCGCATCCAGCAAGAGACTACCGGTCGTGGGGGATACAGTGTTGTCCACCCCCTCTATCGTAGCGGGGTGAGAGTATGATTTACCGTTGGCCAGTAGGAGCTCCACCTTCGCACCGGGACGAAGAGAGCCGCTAACGCCACCTTGATTCAACCAATCCTGCTCGCTGATGCTGAATTGCACACGAATAGGGTTTACCTGATTGACCAAAACCAAAGGTGCACCACCGGGAGAAACGTAGCTACCGACATCCGCCTGAGCAAAGCCGACAATGCCTGCCACCGGGGATTTCAGCGTGCAATAGTCCAGATTGGTGCGCGCCTGAGCCACAGCAGCG
This sequence comes from Akkermansia sp., assembly GCA_045591805.1. GTDB lineage: Bacteria > Verrucomicrobiota > Verrucomicrobiia > Verrucomicrobiales > Akkermansiaceae > Akkermansia. The sequence continues at coordinate 768 of JAZNTO010000119.1, forward strand.
CGCGCAGACTCCAAGGAAGCACGAGCGGCACTGAGCTGTTGCTGCGCATCCGTATAGCTTTGGCGGGAGATTGCACCACTTTTCGCAAGCGGCTCATTATAAGCCAAATGCTGTGCAGCTTCTTTCTCCTGAGCGGCAGCACGTGCCTCTGCTGCCTGAGCTTCTGCCAGAGCTTGGACGTAGCGAGTGGAATCTATCTTGTAGAGCACTTGCCCCTGCCGGACAGGTGAGCCATTCGTGAACAAACGCTCCGCTATGTACCCGCTCACCTGTGGTAAAACAGCAGCGCTGACCCACCCTTCCAGCCGCCCTACCCACTCTCTGTACTGAGCTACGGTGCCCACCTGCGGCTGCGCCACTGACACCGTATACACCGGCAACTGTGCGGCAGCGCCCTGCCCTGCATCCTCGCCACAAGCCCAGAGCAGCAGCGCCGCCAACACAGAAATTGTACGTATCCTCCACATCACGCTATATGCGACTCCTCCAGCCCGCGTTCCGGCTCAAAAACAGGGACAAATCAAAAAAAATGCGTTTTTGCACATTCGCAACCCGGGAAGAGTCTCACCCTCCGACTATGAAAAAAGACACCCCGGACAATGAAACCGTAAGCGTCTTCGGCTCTAAGGACGTGGCTCAGCCACTTCCTACCGATAAGTTTCCCGAGCAGGCCATGCGCCCGGAAGACGCCTTCCAATTGATAAAGGATGAACTGATGCTGGACGGGAACGCCCGCCAGAACCTAGCCACATTCTGCCAAACCTGGGATGATGCCTGGGTACACAGGCTGATGGATATCAGCATCTCGAAAAACATGATTGATAAGGACGAGTACCCGCAGTGCGCAGAAATTGAGCAGCGCTGTGTGCGTATCATCTCCGACCTGTGGAATGCCCCGCCAAAGAGCACCCCCATAGGCTGCTCCACCATAGGTTCCAGCGAGGCATGCATGCTGGGAGGCCTGGCAGCACTGTGGCGATGGCGAGCCAAACGCGGCAAAAAGTCCACCGCCAAGCCCAACTTGGTGTGCGGCCCGGTGCAGATATGCTGGCACAAGTTCTGCCGCTACTGGGATGTCGAGATGCGCGAGATCCCCATGAGCCCGAAGGCCTACTGTATGACCGAGGAGGAAATGCTCAAGCGGGTGGATGAGAACACCATCTGCGTGGTGCCCACCTTCGGCGTGACCTACACCGGCCAGTATGAGTTCCCGGAACACATCTGCAAGGCTCTCGACAAGTTGGCCAAGAACGGAGGCCCGGATGTGGATGTGCATGTGGACGCCGCCAGTGGTGGTTTTCTAGCACCCTTCACAGCACCGAAAATCCCATTCGATTTCCGGCTGGAACGCGTCAAATCCATAAGCGCCAGCGGCCACAAATACGGCTTAGCCCCGGTAGGCTGCGGCTGGATTGTGTGGCGAGATGTGCAGGAACTGCCCAAGGAGCTCACCTTTGCCGTGAACTATCTGGGCGGCAGCGTGCCTACTATAGCACTGAACTTCTCGCGCCCGGCCGGGCAGGTTATCTCGCAGTACTATACCTTCTGCCGCTTGGGGCGGGATGGCTACCGGCGCATCCACGAAGCCGCCTACAAAGTGGCGGATTACCTGCACCGGGAGTTTAAAAAACTGGGTAAGTTCGAGTTTATAGCCACCGGAAATCCGGAGACAGATATCCCCGCCGTATGCTTCTGCATGCAGAAGGGGTACGACCCCGGCTATAACCTCTTCGAGCTATCCGAGCGTTTGCGTACCCGTGGCTGGCAGGTGCCGGCTTTCAGCCTGCCTGCCAATGTGGAGAATGTGGTCGTAATGCGCGTCATGGTACGCCGAGGTTTCACCATGGACATGGCCACCCTGCTTATGGAGGATGTGAAACGAGCTATGGATTTTCTTGCGACACACGCCCCGAGTAAGCATGTGGCAGAGAGCGAAGGCATGATGTTCAAGCACACATAAGATAAAGCACCGGGGGCGAAGCCGCAGCACACCGCTCCCGGTGCCACTTTCACCCCCGAGCTATCTTTCGCGGCCGCAGACCGCGAGGATAGCAGGTAACGGGCTGCTCCTCGCGACACTCTGCAAAAGCCAGTTCCGGGCGGTCCGGATATAAGCGAAGAGACTCCAATACCTTGTTACGCGTAGCAACTGCCGCAGCCAGCGATTCCTGCTCGCCGCCGTATTGCTTGTCCGAAAAATAGCGGGTAAAATGCATCTGATTTCGGCAGAGAGTCACCCGCCACCCCTGAAAGGAAGTGAACTCGTATGTAAAGCGTGTGATATTGCGTATCTGTTTCATACGCTGCGCATCATACTGCATTCACCCACAATGGTCAATAAACATTAGAAGCAATACGGATAACTCTGCTTCCCACGGAAAGCCACTTCTGCTATTCTACTGCTGTCATGAAGCTCAAATCTATCACATTCCGTTGTTCCGCCGCTCAGCGCGCCCGCTTGGAAACAGCCATGAGCGCCCTTTGCTGCGAAAGCCGCACCGCTTTTATCTCCGAGGCTCTGGAAGATTTTCTCACCTTTGTCGAGAGGGAGGATATCGCAACACTCGACCTCTTCCAACTCGTGGAACACATCGACTCCACCGGCAGCGGCGAGCGCTTTGCCGAACAGGCATAACACCTGCCCAGCTCTGCAACTTGCCGGGCTGTTAGCAGCAGGAAAGTTGCAGAGCGGGCCGCGGTATAAGATTTTTTCACATGGCGCATTTTTTTCTTTTCCGAAGCGCCGTGTTAGTGTATAAATATGTACTGTGGAACGCGCTTTTACCACTGCTGTGCGCGCCACACACCAGAAACGCGAAAAAGATAACACCAAAAGATGAGCACCTCCTCTTTTTTACCGGCTCAGTACGCACATCCGTACGAGATTGACCCCAAATACAGTAAATCTGTGGCTTACTTCTGCATGGAGTACGCCATCGACAACGTCTTCAAAATATACTCCGGCGGCCTGGGCTACCTAGCCGGCTCCCACATGCGCTCTGCCGGAACCCTGCGCCAGAACCTCGTAGGCGTCGGCATTCTTTGGTCCTATGGCTATTACAACCAAATCCGCGCAGAAGATGGTTCCATGGCCGTGCAGTACCGCCGCAAGGACTACAATTTCCTGGAGGACCATAACATCAAGTTCCTGATTCACATCTGCAATGCCCCCGTGTGGGTGAAAGCCTATTACCTGCGGCCGGAGGTGTTCGACACCGCTCCCATGTTCTTCCTGACCACCGACTTGCCGGAGAACGATGCCGTGAGCCGCTCCATCACCCAGCGTCTGTACGACAGCAACCCCATGACCCGTATCTCGCAGTACATCGTACTGGGACAGGGTGGGGCCAGACTCTTCGAGGAGCTGGGCATCGAGCCGGAGATTTACCACATGAACGAGGCACACGCCATCGGTGCCGCTTTCAACATGCTCGCCCGCAATGGCGGCAACGTGGAAGAAGTGCGCAAGCGTTTCGTCTTCACCACCCACACCCCGGAAGAGGCCGGCAACGAGAAGATGGATATCAACCTCATGGCCAACTTCTCCTTCTTCGATGGTCTCTCGTTGGACCAGGTGCGCAGCGTGCTGAAGCTCGACCCGCACGAGCAAACTTTCAACTACACTCTGGCAGCTCTGCGACTCTCCCACATGGCAAACGGTGTGAGCGAGCTGCACGGCGAAGTCTCCCGCCAAATGTGGCAGGGCTACAGCGATATCTGCCCCATCACCCATGTAACCAACGCGCAAAATGTGCCCTACTGGCAAGACGCCGAGCTGGCAGAAGCCTTTGCCGCACGCGACAAACGCGCTTTCATGGAGCGCAAGCGCGCGCTGAAGAAAGACCTCTTCCGCATGGTGGGCGAGCAAACCGGGCATCTTTTCGACCAAGACGCTCTCACCATCGTATGGGCACGCCGCTTTGCCGCATACAAACGCCCGGCGCTCATAACGGAGAATCCGGTCATGTTTGAGCGCATGTTACAGCGCACCAACCGCCCTGTGCAAATGATCTGGGCCGGCAAACCTTTCCCCACGGATTTCACAGCGGTGGACATCTTCAACCAGCTCAACAAGCTCAGCGAGAAATACCCGCGCTGTGTTGTGCTCACAGGCTACGAGCTGGCACTCTCCCGCCTACTCAAAAATGGTGCAGATATCTGGCTCAACAACCCCATCGTCACCCGTGAGGCCTCCGGCACCTCCGGCATGTCCGCAGCCATGAACGGTGCCATCACCATCTCCACAAACGATGGCTGGGTACGCGAATTCGCTCGCGATGGTGAGAACTGCTTTATCATCCCCGAGGCAAAAGCCGGTCTCTCCCCCGAAGCTCGCGACCGCTCCGACCGCGACAACTTCTACAACATCCTCGAAACCCGTGTGCTGCCGCTTTACTACGACAACCGCGATGCGTGGAACGACATCGTATTCAACGCCATGGAGGATATAGACCCGGCCTTCAACTCCGACCGCATGGCAGACGAGTACTACACCAAAATGTACAACTGCTGATAGCCGGAAAGAGTTCACAAGTAGAGTTCGGCCGCTTTTCTCCGGCCGAACTCTTTGTTTACCAACGCAAGAGGAACACTTTTTCTCTACTGCCACAGCGTAGGCACAAACTCCCCCGGGCAGAATACTTAAGAAAAGCTAGAGGTGCATGACAGTTGCAAGACACTGTAGTATAATATATGGCACTTCTCCCCCCTTGACGCCCCCAGAAGTTGTGGTATGATGTGGGGCATGAGATGCGTCCAATGCGGCTATATGGAAGATAAGGTAATCGACTCCCGCACGTCGAAAGACGGCACCTGTATACGCCGCCGCCGAGAGTGCCTGCGCTGCCAATACCGCTACACCACCTACGAGCAGATAGAACGCACGGAGCTGCGCGTTGTGAAGCGCAACAACGTGCACGAGGCGCTAAACCGCGAGAAAATCCTGCGCGGCATGATAAAAGCCTGCGAGAAACGCCCCGTCAGCATGGATCAACTGGATGTTGCAGCAGACGAGATTGTGGCAGAGCTGCACCGCGACCACCAGCGCGAAGTGCCCTCCTCCATCATAGGCATGAAAGTTATCGAAAAGCTCCAAAGCATCGACCCCGTAGCATACATCCGCTATGTCTCTGTATACCGCCAGTTTGCGAATGTGGAAGAGTTTATCGACCTTATCCGCCGCATGGAGCGAAAGAGCCAGAATGACCCGCTGCAACGCAAACTTTCTTTCTAATGATATCTTTCAAAAACAATCGTCCTCTGCTGCAGAACGGCTACTGCGTGTTCTCAGATTATGATTTGGCTTGGCTCGTGAATGTGCTGCAAGAAGCTGCGGATTCCGCTGGCACGCGTCTGCCTTACAAGGAGGAGATTGCCGCCGGCGTGCTCCAATACCTGGAGACAAGTTGCCCGCTACATGCAGTACCGCTGGACTACCTCTTCGAGCGCATGCGCAACCTGCTGAACCGCATTGGCCTGCCGCTCATCGCCACCCACCTGCGCCGGCAGCCTCCACCCGTCGATATAGAGCTGGATTCTCTGGCCGCCGAGTCCCCCCTTCCCCTCTTCTTCTACACCGAGCTGCGCCGCCGTATAGACAACCTGCGCAGCAAGGGGCTCACCAGCTACCACTTCTCCGGCAAGGAGCGTTGCAGTTTTGCCTTGGGAGATCGCCGCCGCGCATGCCCCACCCAGCGCTTGGCTCTCGCAGAGCTAAACGCTTTCCTGCAAAGCTCCGCAGATACATAAAGCCCTCGTAAGGCAGTGAGAAAACGGGCTTTCCCACCCCCTCACTCAATCACCGTCCAAAGCCGCCCGTTGCGAGCACGGATAAGGCGGATATCTAAGTCGAAAGCGGCGCGAAGATTCGCCTCCGTGAGCACCTCATCCCGCGAGCCATAGGAAAGGATGTCCCCTTGGCGCAAAATCATGCCTCGTGAAAAAACCGGCAAAATATCCTCTATGCGCTGAGTGATGAAGATGATGGTGAGCTGGGGGTGCGTAGCCGCCAACTCCTCGATGGTACGCAACAGAAATTCACGTCCGGCGATGTCTAAGTAGACACTTGGCTCGTCCAGAATCATAAGCTCCGGATCAGTCATGAGAGCGCGGGCAATGAGCACTTTCACCTGCTCGCCGCTGCTCATGGTGGCCACAGTGCGCTCCAGAAGATGCTCTGCACGCAGACTCTGCATAAGCCCGGCCGCTTTTGCCTCCTCCTCCGGTGAGGGCTCGCGGTAGAGGCCTATTGTAGCATCCGGGCCGGAGAGCACCATCTCGCGCCCCGTCCACTCGCGCTCCCCCAGCCACTGGTGCATGAGGGGGCTCACCCAAGCAATACTCTTGCGCAGTTCCTGCAGATTCACCGTGCCGAAACGCTTGCCCAGCACTTCCACCGTAGCGCCGAACACGGGCCAGGCGTAGCCCATGAGCATGCGCACTAGGGTTGTTTTGCCGGCACCATTGGCTCCGAGTATAAAGCAGCGCTCCCCACGCTCCACCTCCCAGTTGATATTGTGCAAAATTTCGCGTCCGGAGAGAAACACACGCGCATCTTTTACTGTAACGGCATTCATGCTGTAGCGGAAAAGGAAAAGGGGCACGGAGCAGCTTGTGTGCTCCGTGCCCCGGTATCATGAGAAATACGGTCGTATTAAGCACCGAGCTGGAAGCGCTCGAAGGACACCACGGTGATGGAGTCGCCGAGCTGCTTGGCCACATTGGCCACCAGCTTCTCTACGGTGATGGAGCCATCCTTCACAAACTCCTGGCTCAGCAGGCAGCTCTGCTTGTAGAGAGCCTTGAGCTTGCCGGGAAGAATCTTCTCCAGCAGGGCCTCAGGCTTACCCTCCGCGATAAGCTGAGCCTTGGCAATCTCCTGCTCCTCTGCCACGAAGGCAGGATCCAGAGAGGAGCTGTCCACGCTCTTGGGAGCGCAGGCCGCAATGTGCAGGGTAATATCCTTGCACAGGGTCTGGAAGTCGGCGGCGTCCACGGTAGCGGCGTTGCCGCAGGCTACCTGCAGAAGCACGCCTACCTTGCCACCCATGTGGATGTAGGAAACGATGCTGCCGCTGCCCTCCAGCGTATAGCGGGCGAACTTGCGCAGCTTCATGTTCTCGCCGATTGCGGCGCACTGCTCAGCGATGTACTTCTCCACGGTGGTACCGTTGATAGCCACATTCAGAGCTTCCTCCAGGCTCTTTGCAGCAGAGGCCTTGAGCGCGGTGGCAATCTCAGCCACGAGAGCCTTGAATCTGTCACCCTTGGAGCAGAAGTCTGTCTCGCAGTTGATCTCGAAGATAATGCCGTCATTACCCTCCACAACGGTGGTAACAACACCCTCCTTGGCATCGCGGTCGGCCTTCTTCGCAGCCTTGGCGATACCCTTCGCGC
>JAZNTO010000120.1:0-31617 GCA_045591805.1 Akkermansia sp.
AAGGAGTTGGTGAGTTTAATTGTCTTCCTAAGACCGCTTGGCCTCCGACTTTGACATAGAACCCGCACTTGTGCGGGTGGTATAAGGTAGCCTCGGGTGGAGTGAGCGAACGCGAACGAAACCCGAGGAAAGGAACAAAAAGGAATTTGCACCCGCACATGTGCAGGTTCATAAGTTAGGAGAGCCTGCGGCTCGCTTTTTATGCTGCACGTTCGCCTTGCGGCCCACTTGGTGAGATTTCGCCCTGTCGAGCTCTGTGAGATAGGAAGCTCGCGCTTCCTGCGAGATTGCGGCTTACGCCGCAGCGATATTGCTCCGCTGTGCGGAGCAATAATTTCCCACTGAGCTTGCGCAGCAAGCTCAAATCTTGTGCGCTGACGCACACGGTGGTTAAACATCGCTCTATGGGATGGCAATGAAGCCGATTTTAGGCTTGCGGAGGAGGCGGAATGAGGCGGCATTCTCCCCGACTGAGGTAGTAGTATGAACGCTGGTTGATAGCTTGGATGCTCTGCATCATTTCCAGGAAGTCTTCTTCGGGCATTTCGGTCAGGTTTACCAGCGGGCACCCTAGGCGGAGGTATTCTACCTCGTCCGGAATGATTCCCTTGCGACAAGCATAGCGATAAATAGCAGAGCCGGGGAAAGGCACGAGCATATCCACAGTTATGAGCGGTCGCCGTTGAGTCTCCGAGTAGCTGTCCTGCTGTTTGTACCAAGTAAGAGTGCGGAGGTAGGATCCTTTCGTTTCTGCTTTATCCCCAAATATTAAGCCGGTGCGGATAGGGACGCCGCTTTGTGCAGCCATCTCGAGCGCTTTGGCGGATTGCTGAGCCGTGACGCGCTTGTTCATGCTATGCAGCACAGTATCATCCATGCTCTCTGTTCCTAGGAATACGGCAAAGCATCCGGCCGTCGCCAGGTCTTCCAGCACAAGCCGGCTCACGTTGTCTACCCGCAGCTGAATGCTCCAATACAGTTTGTATGCAGCAATGCGCTTGCAGAATTCCTTTATTCGTTCCGGTCGAGAGGCAAAGAGTTCTTCGCGCATGGCGATATGATTAATGCCCGGGTAGTGAGCCAGCAGATAGTCAATCTCTGCGAATACAGAATCCAGACTACGTTCCCTGTAAGTTCGACCGGAAGGGTGGAAACAGAAGCTGCACATGTAGGGGCATGAACGACTTCCTACAATGTTGACGGGCGAAAGGGGTTCGCCTTTGTTGCCATAGCCGATATTGTTCGTAGCAAGATAGTGAGCGAACTCAAATCCATCGTAATCTGGTAGGGGCAGGGCATCCAGATTTGGTACATCACGGCGGCGTTTTGTCTGCACCCAGTTACCATTCTGCTCGTATACAATACCGGCTACCTCGCAGAGGGGGGTATTGTTCTCCAGTGCATGCACCAGCTCGACAATGGTCTCATCCCCCTCGCCGATAATGCCTATATCGGCACATGCCAGAGCCTGCATGGAAACTTCAGGCGCAGCCGTTACGATACCGCCGCCCACTATGGTGGTGACTTTTGGGTGGTATTGCCGCACATGGCTTAGCACGGTATAAAGGTCGTTGAATTCTCCGGAAAGCCCACCTATAGCTACGATGGTGCAGCCTGTTTCTTCTATCTTGCGAGAGAGCGCAACACCGACATCCCCTTTTTCATGGTTTAGGTTCAGGCAACATACATCCAGCCCCGCAGCTTTAGCCGCTGCAGACACATATAAGATTCCCAGCGGCATGACATAGCATCCGCGCGGATACATAGAGTACGCCGGGATGACAAAGAGAATTCGTTGAGGGCAGGGTGGTTGATTCATCGTTTTAAGTTGTTTTGAAAGAGAGTAAAGTATTGATAAGAAGGGGAACGCCGCAGTTTTTGAGAGAAGAGTCGCGTATTTGCCTCAATTCTGCCGGTGGGGCGGGCCAGGTGAACTTTGCTTGTGATAGGATTTTACCGGCATCCGGTTGAGGAGAGAGCCGGTGTACTGTATAGCCCCCGGTGGTTACGCACGCCTGCATTTGTTCCGACCAAGGGTTTAAGCCGGGAAATTCCGGCAGTAGGCTGGGGTGCAGGTTGACACCTGGGTATTGTTCGAGCAGAGCTGTGTGTATAATATGTTGAAATCCGTAGACAACGAGAATCTGCGCATTGATGCTGCGCAGGTACTCAATCGTTGAGTCGATGTTTCCCGGTATATATTGATGCAGAGGAATATCTGACGGCGCTTTCCCCCGTAAATCGCTCACCGACTCAGCCGGGCTGAGTGGGTGTATGATGCCGACTAACCTCAGCCCCGCTGTATCAGCCAAGGCCGATACTACAGGGCTGAAACGATTGGTGCAGAGCACGCATCTGAGCTCAGACGGAGTTCCGCACATATTCCTCGAAATTCCGGTCGGGATTTGCCTGTTCAAATTGGATGCGTATGTTACGGAGCATTTCCCACACCAGACAGCGGCGTGTAAAATCGCAGGACACTTCGAAACATTCCGTTGGATATGTCTGCCGGAACAAGCGACAATCACCACCGCAGTTCCAGCGGGCATAGCAGTTGGCGCATTCCGGTTGGTCGAAAATGTTGTATTTGTTGATGTGTTTGAACATTTCCTGATTGAAACTCAGAGGAGAGTCCTCTATGGAGGCGGCCTGGCCGTATACAAAAGCGTCATACAGCGGTTCGGTGGAGGCTGCAACGCGCGCGCAGTGTGAAATGGAGCCTTCTGCTGTAACAACTAATTTGCACATACATTTGGCTTTTCGCCGGTATTTCAGCAGTGAGAAAGTATTGCTTCCCAGCTTAATGCCCAGTTCGGTGGCGAGTTCCACTGCTTTTGTATATGTCTTGTAAAATAAATCAAAATATGCTTTTAATTTATCGGGAGTACCATACCACTCCGGGGAATGCACAGGTTCTACTACCAGTGTTCGGATGTAAGGGAACTTCTCTGCCAGCATGTGTAGCATAGCCGGCAGGTGCGGAAGCGCATCTTCGGTTAGGGGGGAGCGGATACCAAAGGGGCAATCCAATTCGTGCATACGACGCAGATTGGCGCTTACCTTATCCCACGAGCCTCGTTCCCGGTTCTGTAATTCCGGAAGAACCTCAAACGAAACGACAACATTGATTTTTTTCTCGCGAATAAATTCGATAATTTCATCTGTAAGCAGACTTCCGTTTGTAACCAGTCCCAAGGAGTAGCGGCGTCCGCTTTCTTTCTGTTTCTCTTCTATGTAACTCACAACACGGCGAATTTCCGAAAAGCTGATAAGAGGCTCTCCACCCCCGGAAAAGTTAATGCTTACCGGTAATTTTTCCTTTCGCTCCCGCGCAAATATGAAATCTACGGTATTTTTCCAAGCGGATTCCGGCATGCGTTTGTTGGAACGTCCAGCAGCGGAGTAACAATACGAACAGTGAAAATTGCATATATTATTGAGTAGTAAATCCACTTCCCATATATCATCTGTCGTCGGGGGTGTCGGGAGAAGCGGTAGAGGACGCAGCGATTTCAGCGCTTGCGAAAAATCATTATTTGCATCAGACTCATTTCGTAAGGCTGCGGCTTCTTTTGCGTCTATAAGTGTGTATGTTCCGTAGAGCGGGGCGTATGCAATTTGCACGGTCTCCGGCTCTCGGTTGAAGTATTCACCTACAGGTATTGAATAAATTTCCGGTTTGTTATCGGTTGCTTTTATCATGGATAAAATACTTTGTTTAGTGACTAAATAATTGACGGACGACCTCATCCAGAGTATTGCCTTGTGAACTGCGGGCATAATCTGCTCGCAGTTTGTCGGCCAGTGTGTGCAGCATCAGACGACGACTGAAGCGACAATACTCATCAAAAACTTCGCTTGAGAATGAACGGCGTTTGTAGTTGCAACCTCCGCCGCAATTCCAACGAGCCCAGCATGTGTCACATTTTTCCCGGAAAAAACCGGGATGCGCCGGGCGGATCCTCCGAAACGCCTCTTCGTCAAAAATGACTTCGTTGTGTTCATTCAGCTTTCCGAATATGGACTCGTCGTATCCGGATTCTTGTGGACTACTTATGGCCTCACAGGATGAAAAAGTGCCCTGCGGGGTTAGCACAATTTGACCGGCGCAGTAGTGAGTTCGAACATTGTTGGTATTCTTACTGTATGCGGTCAGGAGTTCAATGCCGTATTCTAGACACAATTTCTCAGCTTTAATATAGTTCTCGAAGAACTTGTTATAGAATTCCGCCGCTGTGGAAGCATTTGCAAGGGCTACAGAGTCCACAACCGGTTCCAAACCGAGTTTCGTGAGCGTGGGGTAGTTTTTATGCGCGCAGTGCACCAGCTCTTCCATGCGGTCAATGTTGGCTGCTGTTATAACAGAGTGAAGCCCCAGATTTACCCCGGCTTCCAATGCTGCACAAATATTCTTATGCACCAAGTCGTAATGCCCGCGCTGTATGTTTTGAATATCCTCCAGTACTTCAAAGGAGATTTGGAGGGTTACTTTGTTATCTCGTAAAAACTCTATCTTATCAGCGGTAAGTAGGGATCCGTTCGTGCTGGCTGAAAATTCTAAATCCACGCCTAATTTATTCCTGATATCACGTATCTTCAGGATACTATCTTTGACAATGGACCAAGAGAGCAGCGGTTCACCTCCTCCGAGAAAAAGAATGCGGCATCGGCGTTTTTTTTGTGCACACTGTTCCAATGCCCAAGTGGATAGCGCTATAATTTGTGCGGAGGAGAGTTCAGCCGCGGATCTACCTTCGGCCGAGTAACAGTATGTGCAGTTGAAATTGCAGCGGTGGTTCGGAAGAATGGTCAAATTCAGGCAATCCTCGGGAGCTATGGCAAAGTCGAGCCAACGTTTTCTGCTCTTTTCGTCAAATAGCACGCCCAGCGGCTCGTCTTTAGCAGTTTCGGCGTTTTGGGTATCTATCAGTTCTTTCAGTTTTTTTTGTATTGCGGGGACTTCTTCGTTTTTTACCAGAAATGAACGCCCGACCAATGGTGCATATACAAGCCGGAGGGCAGAATCTTCTGCTACTCCAAATTCACGTCCGACCGGTATGAAAAATATCGCCTTTTCTTCTATTTGTTTCATAACTAGAGTTTAGCCATCTCTGTAATATAATATCTTATAAAAAGCAGCGGGGCTGTTATTGACAGCCCCGCCGGTATATTTTCCGGAAATTGTTGTCTTATTGGTACTGGCAAGCGCAGCTCATGGAGAAGCAGTCGCAGCAACCGGCGTCAGCCTGGGAGGAACCAACAGTAACGATGGGAGTAAGCATTGTTGTTGTATCTATTGTGTGTTGTTAGTATTTCATATTGGGGTAAGTACCCCGAACTACACAATTTTTGTAACATTTATGAAAGCGGAAGTCAAGCACTTTTTTTCACTATAACAAGCATTTTATCGCTATATATTTACATATAGGGATCCGGGGTGTTCAGATACTCCTGTACATAGAGGCGGACGCCTTCCTCCAGTGGTGTCATGGGGGTGGAGAATCCCAGAGAGCGCAGTTTGCTGATGTCAGCCTTGGTGTAGTACTGGTATTTGGGACGCAGGGATTCGGGCATGTCCTTGTAGCCTATTTTGGGCTCCAGTCCCAAGGCTCGGAAAGTGGCGGCAGCCAAGTCGTAGAAGGAGCGAGCCTCCCCGGCGCCGATGTTGAACAGGCCGCTCACCTGCGGGTTCTCCAGCAGCCACATAATCACATTCACTATGTCTCCCACCCATACGAAGTCGCGCAGCTGCCAGCCGTCCTTGTAGTCGGGGTGGTAGCTCTTGAAGAGTTTTACCTCTTCGTTGGCTTTGGCTATGGGGAAGATGTGTGCCACAACGCTCTTCATGGAGCCTTTGTGGTATTCGTTCGGGCCGTAGACGTTGAAGAACTTGAGCCCTGCGTACTGCGGCGGGGTGGGGCGCTTCTCGTCGCGCTCTCTCGCCACCTTGCGGTCGAACACGGCTTTGCTCCAGCCGTAGCAGTTGAGAGGGCGCAGGGCATTGAGATGCTCCTGAGTGTCGCAGTCGGAGAAGCCCAGCTCGCCGTCGCCGTATGTGGCGGCGGAGGAAGCGTAGATGTAGCTGCACTTGTTGTCTCGGCAGTACTCCCAGAGCTTCCAGCTGAGCACGAAGTTGGAGCGGTTGATAAGATCCGCATCCGTCTCCGTGGTGGAAGAGATGGCGCCCATGTGGATGATGGCCTCCACCTCGTCTCGGTGCTTCTCCAGGAAGGTGTCGAAGTCGTCCGGGTGCACGCAGGCGGCCAGTTCGCGCTTGGCTATGTTCTTCCACTTCTCGTCTGTGCCGAGGTAATCTACCACAACGAGGTCTTTCTTGCCGGCCTTTTGCAGGGCGGCCACAATGCACGAGCCGATGAATCCGGCTCCTCCTGTCACTATAATCATGATATGAGCTGGTGAAAATGGGAAATCCTGCTCACAGTATAGCACACCGGTGGCACTTGGCGAGCTTTTTTTGCGGGTAGCGTGGATTTTTCGGCATTTCGGGGGGCGTGGAAGTGTGTTTTAGGTTGACGCGAGCGGGCGAATCGGGTATAGTGTAGGGCAGTAATAACGGGTAGAATACTAGTATGCCGATAGCCAATTTATATTCCTACGTAGACCTTTTTCCTTCCATGCGCGTGATGTGCGTGGGTGACATGATGCTGGACATTTTCGTGTACGGCAAGACCAACCGCCTCTCGCCGGAGGCACCTGTGCCGGTGTTGCTGGAACAGCGGCGGAGGCGTATGCTGGGTGGTGCCGGCAATGTGGTGGCCAACTTGTGCAGCTTGGGATGCCAAACCTCCTTTGTGGGGGTGGTAGGGCAGGATGCGGATGGTGCCGCTCTGCGCGAGAACATGGTAGAGCTTGGCGCAGAGGTGGATACCCTGCTGGAGCTGCCCGGCTACAGTACCTCCGTGAAAACTCGCTATGTTTCCGGCCGCCAGCATCTGCTGCGTGTGGACCGCGAGGAACCGCTGCGTGTGCCGGATGTCGAGCTGGAGAAGCTGCTTGCAAAGATTGGCGAGCGCCTGCAGAACACGGACATGGTGCTGCTCTCCGACTATGGCAAGGGCTTGTTCGATGAGCGCTTCACCCCCGCCGTCATCGAGCTGAGCCGTCGAGCCGGCTGCCAGGTTATCGTGGATCCTAAGACCACGGATTACACGATTTACCGCGGAGCTACGCTCGTGAAGCCCAACCGCAAGGAGTTCGAGGGGGTCACCGGCATGAGCTTCGACCCCGCAGCCCCCGGCTTTGCGGAGGCCGCCGTGGCAGCCGGGCGCGAGGTATGCCGCCGATATGGCGTGGGGAATCTGCTGGTGACTCTTAGCGAGTACGGCATGCTCTACATCCCGGGCAACGAGAAAGAATCTTACAAGTGGATTCCGACAGAGGCAAAGGAAGTGTTCGATGTTTCCGGCGCGGGCGATACCTCGCTGGCAGTGCTTGGTGCGGCTCTGGCAACCGGTGTTTCCATGAAGCAGGCTATGAAGATAGCGAACGCAGCCTCCGGTATTGTGGTGGGTAAGTTCGGCACAGCTTGTGTCACTTGCGAGGAGCTTAAGCGCAAGCTGGAGCATAAGGAGCAGGCCGGTGTGCTCAGCGTGGATGCCGCCGCACAGCTCGCCGCCGAGCTGCGCGAGCAGGGTATGACTGTCGGTTTCACCAATGGTTGCTTCGATATTCTGCACCCCGGGCACCTCAGCTCTTTCGAGCGTGCCCGTGACCTCTGCGATGTGCTCTTTGTCGGCCTGAACAGCGATGCCTCCGTGCGCCGCCTCAAGGGGCCGAGCCGACCGGTCAACAGCCAGCAGGCTCGCTCCGCCATGGTTGCTGCCCTCAAGCCGGTGAGCTATGTGGTCATCTTCGAGGACGATACTGCTCTGCCGCTCATTGAGAAGCTGCGCCCGGATGTCATAGCCAAGGAAGGCTACCCGCTGGAGCGCTGGCCGGAGGGGCAGCTTGTGGAGTCCTACGGCGGCAAGGCTGTGGAGCTGCCGCGTGTGGACGGGTTCTCCACCACCTCTATCGTGGAAAAGATTAACAGCTAAACAACAGGTATGAAGAGAGAATGGATATGTGCCGAGCTTAACACGCTGGCAGAAAATATGAACGCCCTCGCGGCAAATGCGGATGTGATACTCGCCATAGCGGAGGCCTGCACCAAGGCGCTGCGCAGCGGAGGCAAAGTGATGTTCTGCGGCAATGGCGGCTCGGCTGCCGACTCCCAGCACTTGGCCGCGGAGTTTGTGGGGCGTTACAAAATGGAGCGCAAGGCACTGAACTCCGTAGCCCTTACAGTGGATACCTCCATCCTGACCGCTATTGGCAACGATTACGGCTATGACGATGTGTTCCGCCGCCAGGTGGAGGGAATCGGCCGAGCGGGGGATGTGCTTATAGGGCTTTCCACCAGCGGCAACAGCCGCAATGTGCTGCTGGCTTTCGAGCAGGCGGCGGCTATGGGGATCACGACCGTGGCTTTTACCGGCTGCGGCGGCGGCAAGATGCGCGAGCAGGCGGATATCTGCCTCGCTGTGCCCGCCGGGGTCACGAATCATATTCAGGAGCAGCACATTACCTGCGGCCACCTTATCTGCGAACTCGTGGAGAAGGCTATGTATGAGTAAAAGACGCGCTCTCTTTCTGGATCGTGACGGAACGATAAATGTAGACCGACACTACGTTTACCGCACGGAGGATTTTGAGTGGGTGCCCGGCATTGTGACATGCTGTCGCGCCGCAGTGGCTGCCGGCTACGACCTGGTGATTGTCACGAACCAATCCGGCATAGAGCGGGGCTATTTCAGCGAGGCGGACTACGCCGTTTTTACGCAGTACCTGCGGGAGCGTTTTGCGGAGGAAGGGATACCGATTCTGGACATTCTGCATTGCCCGTGGCTGGTGCACGAGAACCGCAAGCCGAATCCCGGTCTTTTCTGCAAAGCCGCTGCCCGGTGGGATATCGACATGGCTGCCTCTCTCTCCTTGGGCGATAAACCGCGAGATGTGCAGGCCGGCATCGCAGCGGGGGTAGGCCGCAATTTCCTGCTTTCCGCGAATGCCGCGGAGCCGTCTGCCACGGCTGTGCTGGCTTCTCCGGAGGAGCTCATCCCATATCTCTGATTCCTTATTTTCTCGTTGATATATGAAAAAGATTCTTGTTATCAAACTCGGTGCGCTGGGGGATTTCATCATTGCCCTCGGTGGTATCATGAAGCTGCGCGAGCGTTACCCCGAGGCGGAGTTTACGCTGATGACCCATAAATCGCTGATACCTATTGCCGCTCAGACGGGAATGTTCAGCTCCTATATAGTGGATAACAGAGTGTCCTACTGGAACATCCGGGAGCAGATGCGCATTTTCCGCGAGGTGATGCATGGCGGCTTCGACGCGATTATCGATTTTCAGGGCAATCCCCGCACAGAGAAAAAGTACTACAGCGTGATGCGTTGGTTTATGCGTCGTCCGTATTGCTGGATTAACACCATCAAGCACGAGAAGCGCAATATCCGCAAAACTCGACCATTCTGCTGGGGCAAGTGCGAGGTGGAAGAATTCACCACAGCTTGGCCCAAGACAGATTTATCTTTCCTTCACGGCGAGAATAAATACTTTCATGAGCTTCCGGGGAAGTATGTCCTCATGATTCCCGGCTGCTCGCCCACGCACCCTTACAAGCGCTGGCCGGTGGAGAATTTCTCTTCTCTGGTGCAAAAGCTGGCGGAGCGGGGGATTCACTCCGTTGTGCTCGGCACCAAAGCGGAGGCGGCAGAAGTAGAGGCTATTGTTGCGTCCTCGCCCATGGCGGTGAGTATGCTCAATAAGACCTCCCTGCTGGATATACCGGATTTGGTGCGCCGCTCCCTTGCCGCTGTGGGCAATGATACCGGCCCCTCCCACATAGCCGCATATTCCGGGCGGCCGAATATCGCTATCTTCGACCAACGCACCGCTGCCAGTATCACCCGCGGACCGTTGTCCATCAACTTGGTGTCCCCCTCTACCATAGACCTCATCACAGTCGAGATGGTGTGGGAGAAACTCCTGCCTATTCTCGAGGAAGCGGGCGTTTGACGCTGCCTTAAACGAATCAAACTAAAGCCGCAGCCCATTGCTGAGCTGCGGCTTTAGTTTCAATCGTTTAAGGCGTGGTATTTATTACTCCGCGGAGGGCGACCAGTCCACGCGGTTTTCCTGTTTCCAGAACTTCTCCAGGCCGTAGAAATCTCGCACTTCGCCGGCCATGATGTGCACCATCACGTCTATATAGTCCAAGACGGACCACAGAGCATTGGGGGTGCGCTCAGCATATACGGGCTCCACTTGGTATTTCTCGCCCACTTCCTTGTCTATGCCGCCGAGCACGGCGCGCAGGTGCGGGGTGGAGGTGGCGGTGCAGACGATGGCGAAGTCTGTGATGGATGAAGTGCCGCGCAGGTCGTACACGGCGATATCGGTAGCCTTGGCCTCATCGGCTGCGGCTGCGCAGGCAAGTGCCAGTTCTTTGCTGTTCATAGTTCAGAGAAAAGGAGGTTAAGAGTTTGTAGGGGTATAATCTGCGGGAGCCGGGGGCTGGTCGTCCGGTGTCTGCAGATCGGTGGGGGCATCGAGCTCCTCCGGCATAGCGGGAGGCAGCTCGCGTACGGGCGGGTTGCTCATGGTGCCGGTTTCCAGCAGCTCAGCAATCTGCTCGCCGTTGAGCGTCTCGAACTCTATAAGCTTGTCTGCTATGAGTAGCAGGCGCTCTTTGTTTTCCGTGAGTATCCGGATGGCGCGGTCGTAGTTTTCCGTGACAATGCGCTGTATCTCCTCGTCGATGAGCTGCGCGGTGCGCTCGGAGTAGTTACGCGTGGTCTGCGATATATCGCGTGCCAAGAACACCTCGTTGTGGTTCGTGCCGTATTCGATGGGGCCGAGCTTCTCGCTCATGCCGTACACACACACCATCTTACGGGCTATGGAGGTGGCGGACTGTATATCGCCGCGTGCTCCGCCGGAGATATCGCCGAACACGACTTGCTCCGCGCAGCGGCCACCCATCGCCATGACGATGTAGTCCAGAAGCTCACTCTTGTACTCGCTGTGCTTGTCTTCATCCGGCAGCATCATGGTGACACCCAGTGCCGGACCACGGGGGATGATGGTTACCTTGTGCAGTGGCAGGCTCTTGCGCAGCTCTGTCTTGAGCAGGCAGATGGCATGCCCCGCCTCGTGCACCGCTGTGTTGTATTTTTCCTTGTCGGTAATCTCCAGAGAGCGGCGCTCGCGTCCCCAGCGCACCTTCTCGCGGGCTTCCTCCAAGTCGCTCTGCGTCACTGTTTGCTTGTTGCGGCGGGCGGCTATGAGGGCGGCCTCGTTCACCAGATTCGCCAGCTCAGCACCGGAGAAGCCGGTGGTAGCTCGTGCTATCGGGTTCAGGTCTGCGGCGGGGTCGAGCTTCACCTTGCGGGCATGTACCCGCAGTATCTGCTCGCGGCCGGCGGCATCCGGCAGGTGCACCACTACCTGGCGGTCGAAACGCCCGGGGCGCAGCAGAGCCGGGTCGAGCACATCCACGCGGTTCGTGGCAGCTATGACGATGACGTTCTCATTCTCGCTGAAGCCGTCCATCTCCACCAGCAGGGCATTGAGCGTCTGCTCGCGCTCGTCGTGACCACCGCCCACGCCGTGTCCGCGGTGGCGGCCTACGGCATCAATCTCGTCTATGAAGATGAGGCAGGGGGAGTGTTTCTTGGCCTCGGCAAACATGTCGCGCACGCGGCTTGCGCCTACACCCACGAACATCTCCACAAAGTCCGAGCCGGATATCGTGTAGAACGGCACCTCGGCCTCGCCGGCTATGGCTTTGGCCAGTAGAGTCTTACCCGTGCCGGGGGGGCCTACCATCAGCACGCCCTTGGGTATGGTGCCGCCCAGATTGCGGAACTTCTTGGGGTTACGTAGAAACTCCACTATTTCCCACACTTCTTCCTTTGCTTCAGAAATGCCGGCTACGTCCTTGAATGTTATCTTGTTGCGGTTCGGGTCGAGCAGGCGTGCGCGGCTGCGTGCAAACTTCATGGCTCCGCTGGGGCCGCCGCTCTGGGCACGGAACAGGAAGATGAGGATGACAAAGATGAGCACCACCGGCAGACAGTTGATGAGTATCATCTCCCAAGTGTTGCTCTCCACCTTGTATACGGCGTGTGTGCCGAGCATGTCGCGCACTTGGTCGCCTTGGAAGGTGCGGCTGAAGCTCACACTCACGGGCTCCACCTCTTTGCGGTTCACTGCCCCTTCGGGGTTCTTGCGGTACTCACCTATTACCACACCTTTCGTACGCTCTGCATCGGCATAGACGATAAGGGGTTGCTTATCCTTTGTATCGAGTATACGGCCTTCCTCGCCGAGTTTGCGGAAGTACTCCGTGGAAATAACCTTGTCCCCCTGTATCTCCGGGCTAGTCCCTACCTCCGTTTTGGTAATGCCGTAGCGGTTGAACAGCGTTTTCAGCTCCTCGCTTTCCGTGAACGGCATATAGAAAGGCGCGTAGGTGAAAGCCGGTGCCTGCTTGTACACATAGGCATTGAGCACGGCATTGCTGGAGCTGTCGTTGCTCACAATCTCGATGGGGTAGTTCTTCGGGTCGGTGAGCACCACCTTGCCGCTGCGGTAATCCTTGCGGAAATCCTCCAAAGATATATCGCGGGCGGGGCTGCCCAAGCTGCCATCGGAGGTGAAAGCCAGCAGGAGGATGCCGGTTATCACTGCCATGAGAATCCACAATCCCCAGTTTGGGGAGTTGCCCGTTGCGGGGGGGAGTCCGTTGTTGTTCTGGTTCTGATCTGCCATGGGCGTATGAAGATGCTTTTCATATATTTTAACCCAACTGCACGGGGAGTTAAACGCCATTTCGAGACATAACGCCGCAAAAGCATGTCATGACGCCACCTATACTCGCCAAACAGTTATTTTTGTGCTATGCTCCACCCATGCAGTTCGAAGCCATAGAGGAATCCCTGGGGTACAAGTTCACCGATACCGCCTGGCTCAAGCAGGCGCTTTCCCACCCCAGCTCCGACCAGAAGAAAAAGACCAACCTCAACTACGAGCGCTTGGAGTATCTGGGCGATGCCGTGCTGGAGCTGGTCGTGAGCCGCGAGCTCTTTTCGCTCTTTCCCAAGGCAGATGAAGGCACGCTCACCAAGCTGCGTTCCGGGCTAGTGAGCCGCCAGCACCTCTCCGGCCTTTGCGCCTCACTTGGCTGGGGGGAACATATCATCATGAGCCCTCAGATGGAGAAAAACGGCGGGCGAGAGCATTTCTCCATCCTTGCCAATACTTTCGAGAGCGTCATTGGTGCCGTGATGATGGATTCTAACTACAACGCCACTCGCAAGGTCGTGCTGCATCTGCTGGCAGATAGCCTGGCCAATGCAGAAAATCTCATGGAGGTGAACCACAAGGGCAAGCTGCTGGAAGTTCTTCAGGCTATAGACGGAACCGCTCCCAAATACATCGTGGAACCCTGCGATCCCGAGCAGCCGGCCGGCCCCTTCCGCGCCCGCGCCATGTGGCACGATATCGCTGTGGGCGAGGCCGTGGCTCCCAGCAAACACCGTGCACAAGTAGCCGCTGCCGCAGACGCCCTCTCCCGCAAACTTTGGGAACAGCCCGCAGGGGAAGTTTGAGGTTGAATTGTTGAGCCGGGAAGTGGTATGGCGTTGATCCCGTCCCTTGATTAGTTCTTTTGGTCAGTAAGCAACTTGCTGTATTTTTCGAAGAGGTAAGCGACGCGCGCGGTGTCGGAGGTGAAACGGCGGCCGTAGGCTTTCTCTACGGCGGCATCCAGTTTGCGGTGGGCGTCGCTCAACTCATCCGGCATCTTGTTTGGGTCGTATAGGTCGGCCAGAGAACTGTCGGGGTACAGGGCTCGAGCCTCCAGCACACCCTGAGCCAGCCGGGCAATTTTCTCTTGCTGCTTTTCGTCTGCATCCGGCCAGGGGAAGTTGTTGTAGACCAACTTGTTGGAATATCGATAATCACTTTTCAGACGTCCGCAAACGGCACGAGTCCAAGCCATGTGCATGGTGGAGGTCAAAATGCCGAAGTGGTAGAGAGTGGCTCCGGGGATGAGGAAGAGCAAGTCGCTACACAGCGTTTTCTCATCTAAAAATCCCATCGGTATGAACTTCCGCTTCTCCGAAGACACTTTGGGAACTGCTATATATGACCCTTCCGGCATGTTTTCTGTTTGAAAGCGTCTTGGTTTATCCGCTAATTTGAGAGTAGAAGTTCGCTTGCTATTACAACGGAACTGACGCACCGCTTCCACCCTTTTCATGGATTCCGGTAACTTCCCTAATTCGCCGGGGCTGCATTTACCCAGCCATAGGCAGTAGCGAACTTGCCCGTTGATGAGCTCCTGAGCCCCCAGCCAAGACTTGAAATATGGTGCTGCCGCCGGCTCTATCCGGAGAAACTCCGCTTTCTCTTCTTCTGTAAAAAGGTAGTTACCTCCGTCAATAGGCTGATTTCCCATACCCATTTCCGGTACGTCGCTGAGCGGCTTTGTTCGGTTCTCGATAAAGATATCTCCGGCATCTACCAAGTAACCATTGATATGAGAGGCTTTTTCCGGGAAGCCATCTTCGTTTACGATTAACTTCGGGCGAGGCGAATCGTGCATACTGAAGCCGATGATGACGCAGTGCACGGCCGCATTTCCGCGAGCCTCGTTGCTCCACTTGAAGGTACGCAGCGCGAAATTGATATGGCCACCCATGTCATGTAGGATATGTTTCCAGAGGATAGCCACGGCTTGCCCTTGCGCAATGGAGTTTGTAGAGACCAGAGCCGTTTCGATTTGCGTACCTACCATGAAATCCGCTGCTTTTTTATACCAAGCTGCCACGAAGTCCAAATCTCCGGCATTTTTCACCTTGGCGAAAACCTGCATCAAATCCTCCTTTTGCGCTTTGTCCATGTACCGCGCGCCGGAGAAAGGCGGATTGCCCAGAATGTAGTGGAGCTTATCTTTAGGCACAACACTTTCCCAGTCTATTTGCAGGGCATTGCCGCAAACGATGCCAGCAGAGGCTTTTAGCGGGATGCGGGCGTAGGCGCGTCCGAAGTGATTGCCAACCTCGATATTCATCTGGTGGTCAATAAGCCACATCGCCACGCGGGCTATTTGTGCAGGGAACTCCTCTATCTCGATGCCGTAGAACTGGTCTACATTGACCACGCACATTTCATTGACAGACAAGAGCCACTGGGTGCCTGTATGCTCCAATTCCTTGATGATTTCCAGCTCTAGGCGGCGAAGTTCGCGATAGGTAACGACAAGAAAGTTGCCGCAGCCGCACGCCGGATCAAGAAAGCGTAGTTGTGCAATTTTTTTGTGAAAATTCTTCAGTTCTGTTGCCTTTGCTCCATCTTTGCGGAGTTTGATGCCGCCGAATTCTTCCCATAGGGCATCCAGAAAAAGCGGGCGGATGAGTTTCTGAATGTTGCGTTCGCTGGTGTAGTGGGCTCCGAGGTTGCGACGTTCTTCCGGTTTCATGACACATTGGAACATGGAGCCGAATATGGCGGGGGAGATGAGGCTCCAATCCAACGCGCAGCAATCGAGCAGGACTCGGCGCATCTCTGTATCAAAAGCAGGCATGGGAAGAAACTCCGCAAAAAGACCGCCATTGATATAGGGAAATTCTTTTATAACAGCATCTCGTGCGGCAAATCGCTTATCTTCCGGCGTGTTGAGCACTTGGAATAGTTCTGCCAAACGTGCGGCTAGGTCGCGGCCATCTTCTGCCGTGCAGTCCAGCACAAAAGAACGGAAGATGTCCTTGCAGAAGATTCCGGTATCGTCTGCAAACAGGCAGAAAAGCAGGCGAACCAGATAAACCTCCAGCGGGTGTCCCTCGTAACCACTTCCTTTTAATTTGTCATGCAATTTGCCCAGTAATTCAGCCGCTTGTGCGTTGACTTTGTCCTCTTCCTGAAACTTGCGTTGTCCGTACCCTGCAAGGAAATGGAAGCGGTGTATATGCTGAGGCAGTTCATCGAGGGTGAATGTGGTAAGTTCAGCACTGCGAGTGAGGTCGTAAAGATGCCAGTTCTCAAAATCGCAGATGAGGATGACGTCCGGCATTTCGTGTTGGGGCAGAGCATCGGCGTAGCGCTTAGCTTGCTCGTATGCTTTGCGCATATCCTTGCCACGAGATTTCATCTCGATGAGAATATGGCCTTTCCAGAATAAATCAATATAGCCGCTGCCTCCATCTGCGCATTTAACTTTGTGCTCGAAGATAGCTTCCTTTTTGCGACTGACTCCCAGAATATTAAAAAAATCGATTAGGAATTCCTGAGCCTCTGCCTCTTCGCGTTCGGTATTTTTCCACTCCGTTGCAAACTTGGCTGCCCGTGCTGCGATAGCATTCTGAGAAAGAGTAATTGCCATGGTCTTATCGCACCAACTATAGCATAAGGGGCGTAAAATGTCAAAACAGAAATCAAGAATCAGTCGCAGAGCGGTATCGTATGACAAAAGCTTGTGCGCAGGTTAGTTTAGGCTTGCCAAAAGAGGATTTATAGGGGAGAATGGGTGCGGATATGCCGGAATATACTGCTGAGATACTGTCCCCTGCGGGGAATTGGGATTGTGTACGTGCTGCTGTAGCGAATGGTGCGCATGCTGTATATTTCGGGCTGGATCGCTTCAACGCGCGCATGCGAGCGGACAACTTTACGCGGGAGGATTTGGCGGTGTTGGTACCATTTCTCCATACGCACGGTGTTCGGGCGTATGTGACGATGAATGTGCTGATTTTTCCGGCAGAGATGCAGGAGGCTCTGGAGTATCTGGACGCGCTGGATGCGGCGGGGGTGGATGCTGTGATTGTACAGGATTTGGGGCTGGCGGCGCTGGTGCACCGCTACCGCAGCGAAGGGCGTTGGAAGATAGAGCTGCATATCTCCACGCAGATGACGGTTAGCAGCCCGGAGGCTGTGCGTTGGGTGGATGAGATGTTCGACCCGCAGCAGATTGTGCTTTCCCGCGAGTTGTCGCTCAAAGAAATAGCCGCCTGTGCCAAGGCTACGCCCAAGCCTATAGAGGTGTTTTGCCACGGTGCGCTCTGTGTGGCATACTCCGGCCAGTGCCTTACCAGCGAGAGCCTGGGGCAGCGCAGTGCGAACCGCGGGGAGTGTGCCCAAGCATGCCGCATGCCTTACAAGCTGGAGGTGGATGGCCGCATGCGAGACTTGGGCGAGCGCCGCTATATATTCTCGCCTCAGGATTTGTGCGCGCTGGAGCGTGTGCCGGAGATGCTGGAGGCCGGGGTGCGGAGTTTCAAGATAGAGGGGCGCCTTAAAAGTCCGGAGTATGTGGCAGCCACGACGCGGGCATATCGCCGTGCGCTGGATGCGGCGCTGTCCGGAAAGCCTGTGGCGCAGGCGGAGCAAGCGGCAGCGCTGTATGCCATGCAGATGTCTTTCTCCCGCGGCTTTTCCTTTGGCTGGCTGGAGGGGACGAACCACCCGCTGCTTACCCATGGGCGCTTTGGCAAGAAACGCGGGGCTCTGGCCGGGCGCATTGTGCGCGTGGGCGAGGGTTGGGTGGAGCTGGCAGGTGTACCGGCTATGCCCATAGCGCCGGGGGATGGCTTTGTGGTGGATGCCGGGCAGGACCGCAACGAGGAGCAGGGGGGCCGCATATGGAAGGTACAGGGCGCGCGCCTTTTCTTCCACGGCAAGGGCAGCCGTATCGATTGGCGTTTTGTGCGCCCCGGCGATTTGCTGTGGAAGACTGCTGACCCCGCTCTGGATAAGCAGCTGCATGCCACTTGGTGCAACTTTGCCCGCGCGGCGGAGCAGCCGGCGCAGACGCTGGATATTCATTTCGAGGGGCGCATGGGCTCGCAGCTTACTGCAACTTGCTGCGGGGTGACAGTGGGCAGCGGGCAGCCGCTGGAGCCGGCGGAGAAACGCCCGCTTACCCCGGAGGTGCTGGAGGCTCAGTTCGGCCGCTTGGGTGGCACGGGCTACAGCTTGGGGCAGTGCAGCTATGCGTTGGAGGCGGGGCTTATGCTGCCGCTGAGCGTGCTCAACCGCATGCGCCGTGAGCTGGTGCAGATGCTTCCGCCTCCCTCAGCCGCCAAGCCGGAGCGTCCCGCGCTTGCGTGGCGGGGGTGGTGCGGTGAGTTTCCGCCCATCGAGGCGAGCGATAAGTACCGCCTTTCTGTGCTTTGCCGCGAGGAGGAACAGGCCTACGCCGCCGCCGCCGCCGGGGTGAAACTTGTTTACTTGGATTTTACCGACCTACACCGCTATGCCCCCGTGGTGCAGAAGCTGCGGGCGGAGTATCCCGGCACAGCGGTGTGGATTGCAACACTACGCATCATGAAGCCGCGCGAGGCCGGCTACTTCAAGTTCATACACGAGGCTGCGCCGGATGGTGTGCTGGTGCGCAACTTGGGAGCGGCACTGTATTTCCGGGATAAGGGGCTGCCGCAGGTGGCGGATTTCTCGCTAAATGCGGCGAACCCTGAGAGTGTGAAACTTCTGCGGGCGCAGGGTATGCGGCGTGTTACTGTATCCTACGATTTGAATGCACACCAGCTTGCAGACCTGCTGCGCAGCGGATGCGGCCCCCTGTTGGAGCTGACACTGCACCAGCACATCCCCATGTTCCATACAGAGCACTGCGTGTTCTGCACTTTCCTGTCGCAAGGTAAGAATTTTCTGGACTGCGGGCGTCCCTGCGAGCACCACCGCGTGCGGGTGATGGATCGCACCTACGCCATGCACTACCTGCGTAGCGATGAAGGCTGCCGCAACACGCTTTTCAATGGCAAAGCTCAGACCGCCGCTCGCTATGTGGAGGGCATGCGTCGCATGGGATTGCGCTGCTTCCGGCTTGAACTGCTGGAGGAGACCCCCGAGCAGGTGGCCGCTCTGGTGGCTGCCTACCGCGCACTACTGCGCGGCCGGCTGGAACCGGGCGCGCTCATCGAGCAGTTGGATGTGCTGGATAGAATCGGTGTAACGGAAACAAAATAATTTATGGAATTGCCTGTCAGAAATCATGTGCGAGGCCTCTTGGTGCTCAGTCCTTTGTTGGTGTTCTTTCTCCTGTATGTGGTCAGCTCCGTGTTGCTGGGGGATTTCTACAAAATGCCCGTAACCGTGGCTTTTGTAGCGGCTTCTGCCTGGGCTTTTGTTGTGTGCAGGCCGGCTACTTTGTCGCGCCGCGTCGAGCGCTTTTCCGCCGGAGCTGCTCACCGCAATATCATGGTGATGGTGTGGATTTTTATCCTTGCCGGTGCTTTTGCCGGAGCCGCGAAGTACATAGGCTCGGTGCAGGCTACGGTGAATCTGACTCTCGCCGTGCTGCCGCCCGGCATGCTTTTGCCCGGCATATTCCTAGCCTCTTGTCTCATATCTCTGGCTATCGGCACCTCGGTGGGCACCATCGTGGCGCTTATGCCTATGGCTGCCGGGCTGGCAACCGGAGCACAGGTGAATCCGGCGCTGATGGCCGGCGTCGTGGTAGGCGGTGCTTTTTTCGGCGACAATCTTTCCTTTATCTCGGATACCACTATAGCCGCCACCCGTACCCAAGAATGCCGCATGCGGGATAAGTTTCTGGCAAACTTTGCCATCGTGCTGCCGGCGGCGCTGTTTGTGTTCGGTGTGTACATATTCATGGGCATGCAGCATGGGGCTGTGGTGCCGGCCGGGGAGTATGAGTGGGGGCTGGTGTTGCCTTATCTGCTGGTGCTGGTTACGGCTCTGTGCGGGATGAATGTGATGCTCGTGCTTATTCTGGGCTTGCTCAGCACCGGGGTGGCCGCTCTTTGTAAGTCGCAGCTCTCCTTGGCAGACTGGGCCGGGGCTATGGGTAGCGGTATGTCCGGCATGGGGGAGCTTATTATTGTAACCCTGCTGGCCGGAGGCATGCTGGAGCTTATCCGCTACAATGGCGGCTTGCGCTACATCATTGCGCATCTTACGGCGCATGTGTCCTCCCGCCGTGGGGCAGAGTGTGCCATAGCTCTCATGGTGTCTTTGGCAAACTTCTGCACCGCGAACAATACTGTAGCCATTGTGTCCGTGGGAGATATAGCCCGTAGGGTTGGCTCGCGTTTCGGGATTCCGGCTCCGCGAGTGGCAAGTCTGCTGGATACTTTCTCCTGCATTGTGCAGGGTATTCTACCCTACGGCGCCCAGCTGCTTATGGGGGCTTCGCTCATGGGGATTGCTGCTTGGGACATTATACCGCACCTCTACTATACTTTCGCCCTCGCGCTCTCTTCTCTCGTTTTCATCCTCTTCCGCTTACGAGTCGGACATCAATAAAAATTCCCCAGCCGCTTGCTATGTGGCAGGGGGAATGAGGTTTTTCGGGCTGCGTGATTACCGGTGACGGTGCGGGTGCATGGGGCGCACATGGTGTGGCCGGTGTGCAGGCGGTACATGGTAATTGCTATGGTGCATCGCAGGGCGGCTGTACCGGTGGTAGTGGTGCGAGTGGTGCCAATGGTGGCACGCACTGAGCATCAGCAGGCTTACGGATGAGGCTAGGACGAGTATGAGCTTGTTCATGACTGTTTTATATGTTTGATGGGTTAATAAAGTTAGAAACTGATAATTGTTTGGCATATTAAACAAAGCAAGTCAAGCAAAAATCTGAAAAAATGCGAAAAAAATAAAGCCGACGCACAGTTTGTGGCGGAAAAATGGAAATGATCGCGAGCCGAAGCGGCTCGCGATACGGAGCAGAGTTTTTTCTGCAAGCCGGCTCAGGCGTTTTGCTGCGGCACCTCGCAGCTCTGCTCATGGCATGTGTTGCCGGCGGTGCAGCAGCGTTCTTTTTCTGCGCATTCTTTTGCCTCCTTGCATATTTCCTCAGCTTCTTCTTTTATCTTGCCAAAGTGAGCCTTGGCTTTTTCCGTGGCCTGCATACCCTTGGCCAGTCCTTTCACTGCCATGGAGCGGGCTTTGGGACAACACGAAGCGAGTTTGGCGAAAGTCGCAGCGACCACGCCACCGATAAAGAACAATAAACGTGTCTTCATTTTTGTGGGAATTGGGTTGTTTTGCGTAGACAAGCGTACACTCTAACCCCTCCCGAGTCAAGTGGTATAGCTAACAGTCCTGCAGCGGTTGACCGGGCGGCGGACAGATGAGGCTTCCTTTTATGCTTCGGAGCTGTCGTGTACGGGTAGCATGAGCAGCCGCAGGAGAGCCAGCACCGGCAGCTGGGCCCAAAGGTAATACCATGGGGCGGTGCCGAGGTAGTCCAGCAGAGTCCCGGGGATGGGCGGGCCTTGCGTGTAGCCATAGTTGGTACCCAGCCACAGGTTGATGGGGTGGACGAGCAGCACATAGGCATCCATGATAAGCAGGGTTTTCAGGTCGTCCCAGCCGCGAGCTCTCCATCCCAGCAGCACGGGTATGGCCAGAGCCACCACAAGCAGCAAACTGTGGGCTATGAAGAACACGAAGAAAGCGAGGCTCGGGTAGCCATCTGCCATAGCCGGGGTAATAAGCCCCTGTATGCTGCCGGCCAGTACGCCGAAGTATACCACGGTGCAGGCCCAACGTACACGCCACCAAAGGGCGATGAAAGCAAACAGGCTCATGAATGTGCAGAAGTGCAGGGGCAGGTTGTGCTCCCAGGTGCCGTAGGCATCCGAAAATGCGCGCCATATAAACTCGCTGACAAGCTGAAAGAGCACGATGCTGCCCAGTACGCGGCACAGGATATGCCGCCCGCGCGTTTGCAGTCTGCTACCCAGCCACAGTACGAGCACGGCAACCAGCACCGTGAGTACCAGAGCAATGATATGGGGTTCCGACCAACGGACAAAGGGATATTGCATGTTGAGCGCGCGGGGTTATTTTTTCCTGACAAACAGGTACATGAAATAGAACAAAGCCAGTGCCGGCAGCTGGAGCTTGAGGTAGTACCAGGGGCCCGGGCCGAGTTGTGCCAGTATAGTACCGGCCGGGCCTTGCGTGGTGTAGCCATAGTTGCTGCCCAGCCACAGGTTGATGGGATGAATCGCCAGCACGTAGGCATCCATGAGCAGCACGCAGAGTAGCGGGTCGCGCCGCCGCGCTCGCCAGCCCAGCACAAATACCTGTACCAGTGCCGCCATGAGCAGTAGGCTGTGCGATATGAAAAAGTTGAAAAACACCAAGCTGGGTACCTCCGCCCGCAGCACCGGGGTGATGATGGCTTGTATACTGGCACTCAGCACACCGAAATACACCAGTGCACAGGCCCACGGGACCCGCCACCATAGAGCCACGATGCACACTAGGGTCATGCAGGCGCAGAAGTGTAGAGGCAGCATCTGCTCCTCCACGCAGGCGGTAAAGCCGAAAACGCCGAAGCGCCAGCTGTACTCCGCTATAAAATACAGCAGCATAACCAGCCCCAGCCTGCGGCCGAAGTAGAGGCGCTCCTGTGCTCGCAGGCGTCGCCCGTAGCAAATTAGGAGTGCGCAGAGCAGGGCTATGGTGCCCATGGTGAGCAGGTGCGTGCTGCTCCAGTTGGTGAAAGTGTTGTTCATGCCGGATTCTCTGCTTTCTTTTGCCAGAGTCGTGCAAGCTGGGCACAGGCCATGAGCTGTATCTGGTGGAACACCATGAGCGGCAGCAGTAGATTATTGTCCGGGCTGCCGAAAATGGCCAGCATCATGGGTACGCCCACCGCCAGGCTTTTCTTGGAACCGCAGAAGACGATGGTAATGCGCTCCTCCCTGCGGAAGCCCATCCACTTGCTGCTATAGTAGGTGGTGGCGAAGGTGATACAGAGGAAAATACTGCATACCACGATAAGCCCCAGCAGGTAGTGCAGCTCCAACAACTGCCAGTAGCCATTTGCTGTGGCTCCGGAGAAAGAGGTGTAAATGACCAGCCAGATGGTGCCTTGGTCATTCCACTTGATAAGCCCTTGGTGTTTCGCTACCCAGTTGCGCAAGAGGGGACGGCTGGCTTGCCCCAGCACGAAGGGCAACAGAATTTGGTAGCAAATTTTCAGCACCGTGTCCGCCCCTATATCCGCACTGCCCGCACTTACCCCGCTGAAGAGTATACCTGCCAGCAGAGGAGTGAGAAACACCCCCAGCAGGCTGGATATGGAGGCGGCGCATACCGCTGCGGGTACATTGCCACCGGCCACGGCGGTGAACGCTATACTGCTTTGCACCGTGGACGGTAGGCAGGCCACATACACCAGACCCATGAAAAGCGCCCCGCCTACCAGCGGCTCGAACAAAGGCCGCAGCAGAGGCATGACCACCGGGAAGAATACAAAGGTGAATCCGAACACCATGAGCTGCAAGCGCCAGTTGAGAAGCCCCGCCAGCACACTCTCGCGCGACAACTTTGCCCCGTACAGGTAGAACAATAGCACGATAGCGGCTTCCGTGAGCAAATCGAAGCCCACCGCCACCGAGCCGGTGCAGGGGAGCAGGAGCCCCAGAATCACGCTGATGACGATGCCGATGGTGAAGCGGTCGGCTCGCGCAAATATGCGGAGAACGGCGGTCATAGGCGCTTACTTGCGGGGCGGGAAGTCGTAGGTGATGCGACCTGTGGTAGGGGTGAACACTAAGTATGCATCGAACTTCTTGCCGCTCTTGTGGCTTACGAAGTCTTTGATAAGCTCAGTCTTGCCTTTGGTGAGCAGGCGGCCCACCACATCGGCGCTTAGTGCAATGCCGCACATGACTTTCGGCACCACCATGGGTTTGCGGTTTTTCCCGTAGGTGAGCCCGCTCACATGCCAGGCTTCCTCTGTTTCCAGCAGCTCGTACTCGCCTTTGCCTTTCACCTTTATGGCACCGTGGCGCGTGGCTTTGCTCAAATCCTGAGCTGTGGCATCTGCAGCGGTGAACTTCTTGTCGGCAGCGGACTTGCTGTCTTTCTTACGAGGTTCGCGGGGCGGGAACTCGAAACCTACTGTACCCTTGCGCTCATCCAGTACCAGATAGGCATCGAAAGGACGGTTGGTGCGCTGGGAGACGAAACCGGTTATGAGCTCGCTCTTACCCTCTGCCAGTACGCGGTAAAGCTGCTCGATGTCGATGTTCTTGCCCAAAATGTTCTTGGACATGGTGAAGCCGGTTTTGCTGCCGCTTTGGCGGAAATCCGGTACACTCCACTGCTTGTCGTTTTCCAGGAGAGGCAGCTCGCCCTGGTCCTTTACCATTGCTTTACCGAGGCTGTTTTGCACGCCGCTGCCGGCGGCGGAGGCTGCGGCGGGTTTGTCATCATCGAAGTAAAACTCGGCCTTCCATGCTCCGTTTTCTTTCTCAGGTGCCAGCAGACGCAACCCGGCTTTGAACGGCTTGCCGAACTTGGAGCGGAAGCCCTCCATAACCGGCAGCTCGCGCTTGGTGATGAGTTCGGCCATGAGCTCATCCCCCAGCCCCAGCCCGGCATGCATGCGGCGCAGGCGGAACTTGCAGGCGGTGCAGGATACGGCATCCACGCGGCTGCTCAGTGTGCTGTTGCCGCAGGCCGGGCAGGGTATCTGCAAATCCGGGTTGCGGCCGTTTTGCATATAGTCGCGCACGGCCTCCACGATTTCCGCCGTGTAGGTGCGGATGTCTTTCATGAAGGCGTCTCGCCCCAGCTTACCGCTTTCCATGAGCTTGAGGCGGTACTCCCACTCGCCGGTGAGCTCCGGGCTGCTCAGCGTGCTGAGGCCAATCTTGCAAAGAAGGTCGATGAGCTCCATGCCGCGGCGTGTGGCCACCAGCTCCTTGCCATCGCGGGCTATGTATTCCTGCGTCAGTAGCCCCTCGATGATGGCGGCGCGCGTAGCCGGGGTGCCCAAGCCTCGCTCCTTCATGGCGTAGGCCAGTTCCTCGTCCTCTACCAGCTTGCCGGCTGTCTCCATTGCGGTGAGCAGGGTGGCCTCCGTGTAGGCTGCGGGGGCTTTCGTTTGATCCGCCATGGAGGTGGCTTTCTCTGTGTGCACACTCTCTCCGGCCGCCACGGCGCAAAGCTCGTCCTTTTTCTTGCCGGAGGCGGAGCTGTAGAGTGCCTTCCAGCCGGCTTTCAGCAGGATACGCCCGTGGGTGTGGAAGTAATCCTTCGCGCCGGGGCTGCTCACAATACTGGTACGCTCCGTGTCTTCGTATTCGGCATTGGGCAGGAATACACCCAAGAAGCGCTGCACAACGAGGTGGAAGATACGGGCTGCATCCCCGCTGAGGTTTGCAAACTTACCGGTGGGGATGATGGCGAAGTGATCGCTCACCTTGTTGCTGTCGAACACGCGCTTGCTTGGGCGTATGCGGCGGTTATCCAGAATATCTGCGGTAAAGGGAGCCAGCTCGGCTATGTTCTCGCCAATGGCTGCTACTGTACGCGTGGCAATGCGCAGGTAATCGTCCGGCAGGTACTTTGAATCCGTACGCGGGTAGGTGAGCACCTTGTGCTTTTCATAGCACTCTTGGGCAATTTGCAGGGTGCGGCTGGCCGAGAATCCGAAGCGGTTGCTGGCCTCTTTTTGCAGAGAGG
Source organism: Akkermansia sp. (assembly GCA_045591805.1). Classification (GTDB taxonomy): domain Bacteria; phylum Verrucomicrobiota; class Verrucomicrobiia; order Verrucomicrobiales; family Akkermansiaceae; genus Akkermansia. The sequence continues at coordinate 25,538 of JAZNTO010000120.1, forward strand.
TCAGGTCGAAGAGCAGCGGCGCGGGCATGGAGACCGGCTTCTTGATCTCCCGTACCTCGGCAGGGCGCCCCTCGCAGCGTTTGGCTATGGCAGCGGCTGTCTCCGCATCCCAGAGCCGCTCGCGGGTGCGCTGCGGCGCGCTCTCGTCTTTCTTCCACTCCGGGTCATACCAGCGTCCCTCGTAGCTGCCGGCCTGCGCGCGGAAGGTGGCGCGCACCTCGTGGTAGGTCTCCGGTACAAAGGAGAGGATGTCCTTCTGCCTGGCGGCGAGCAGGGCGAGGGTGGGCGTCTGCACGCGCCCGGTGGGGGTTATATTGAAGCCTCCGGCTGCGGATTGCAGCACTGTGAGGGCACGTGTGCTGTTGAGCCCCACCAGCCAGTCTGATTCCGAGCGGCACACGGCGGCATCTGCCAGATTCGACATGGCGGCATCGCTCTTCAGCGTGTTCCAGGCTTCCAGTATGGCATCGTCCGTCATGCTCTGCATCCAGAGGCGGCTCAGCGGTTTTTTGATCTTGCCGTAGCGTATGATATTGCGGAAGATGAGCTCACCCTCGCGCCCGGCATCGCATGCGTTCACCAGAGCTGTCACTTCCTTGCTGCGTGCCAGTTTCAGCACCTTGCGCAGTCGGTCGGCGGATTTGGAGATGGGCTCCAGCTCCATGCTTTTGGGCATCACGGGCAGGTATTCCATCTTCCACGGCAGGCTCTTGCCATCTTCCGTCTGTGGTTTTTTCTGCTCCACCAGGTGACCCACAGCAGAGGTGATGATGAGCGAGTCGTTCACATATCCCCCCGAGCTCTCGTCTTTCTTAAATTTACCTGTTATCTTGCCCAGCACGCGTGCCAGATCTCCGGCTACGCTGGGTTTCTCTGCTATGATAAGCGTCTTTGACATACTGTGGAAAACTATGGAGATGTGCTAAAATGTTCCGGTGCCCGCAGGGGCCTTGCTTACTCTATAGAGAGCCAGAAAACACCCCTCCGTGTCAAGGTTAAACTGCGGCATGAATGCGGTTTTTTTATGAGCTGCTCTCATGACAGTAATTTATCAGATTGGGCTTGTCAAGTACAGGGGAAAGGCGTAGACTCTTGGCACATGAAAGCTCTCGTTAAGACTCAGGCCGGCAAAGGCCTCGAACTGGTGGACGTGCCGATGCCGGAAGTCGGCCCGAATGACGTCCTTATAAAGATTTACAAGACAGCCATTTGCGGCACGGATTTGCATATCTGGAACTGGGATTCCTGGGCGCAGCAGACCATCCCCGTGGGTATGCATGTGGGACACGAGTTCTGCGGCGTTATCGAGAGTGTCGGCTCGGCTGTGACAGAGTTCCAACCCGGCGAAGTCGTATCCGGCGAGGGGCACATCGTCTGCGGGCATTGCCGCAACTGCCGCCGTGGCGCTTTCCACCTCTGCCCGAACACTAAGGGCGTGGGCGTGAACCGCCCGGGCTGCTTTGCAGAATACCTTTCCATTCCGCAATCGAACGTGATTCGTATCCACAAGGATATGCCCATGGAGATAGCCTCTATCCTCGACCCGCTGGGCAACGCCACCCACACCGCCCTTTCTTGGGATCTCGTGGGCGAAGATGTGCTGATAACCGGTGCCGGGCTTATTGGCTCCATGGCCGCTGCCGTCTGCAAGAAGGCCGGTGCACGTACCGTCACCATCACTGATGTGAGCGACTACAAGCTCGGGCTGGCCAAAAAGCTCGGCGCAGACCGCACCGTGAATGTCATCGGTGGCGACAGCATTGCCGCAGCTCGCGAGGAGCTGGGCATAGACGAGGGCTACGGCGTGTGTCTGGAGATGAGCGGTGCGCCCGCGTGCCTCAAGGATATCATTACCCACTCTGCCTACGGCGCCAATATCTCGCTGCTGGGTATCCAACCCGGCGGCTCCGGTATCGACTGGAACACCTTCGTGTGGAAAGGGCTCAAGATGAAGGGCATATACGGCCGCGAGATGTTTGCCACCTGGCAGAAGATGGATGCCATGCTCCGCAGCGGGCTGGATGTCTCCGCCATCATCACCCACCGCATGCACTATACAGACTTCGCCGAGGGCTTCAATGTGATGAACTCCGGCAAGTCCGGCAAGGTCGTGCTCACCTGGGCCGAGTAAATCCCACAGTCTTTCATGTCTCAAAAGCCGCGGTCCGAAAAAGACTGCGGCTTTTACTATACGGCAATGAGCTACAAAGTCGAAACTCCGCGCGCTTGCGCGCCTAGCTCTACACTTCCAACATCCAAAATCCAACTTTTAACTTCCAATTTCCTCGGATTCTTGCACCATGCGCAGGGAGATGGGTCGGCCGAGGATGCGCTCTGCGGCGGGGATATCCTCGTATGTGGCGAGGGTGAAGGTGAGCCAGGAGCCGCGTGCGGCGCGGTGCTCTACACTGAGGGCGGCATTATGGAGTTTTGTTTGGAACTCCACGTGGGGGAAGTCGTTATCTTCCGGCCGGGAAGCGGCTTGCTGCATCTCGGAGTTGTAGACGTATTCGGCAAAGGCGAGGTTCTCGCGCACCTGGAAGCAATCCCTACGGAAGTCTGAGAAGGAAAACTTCCAGTGAGGGTGCGAGGGCAGGTAGCTCATATTGAGGTTGGCTGCGAGCCTCGCGGGGCTGTATACCCCAAAGGCAAAGAGCATGAGCAGCAGGGTACCGATACAGATGCCGGCGTAGCGGCGCAGGGTGCCGGTGCGTGCCATGTAGAGCACCAGAATCCCCAGCCCGGCCAGCCCCATGAGCATGGCTTCTGCCGCCTGAATACGGCGCACGGTAAAGCCGTAGTCCTCTATCTGGTGGTAGAGGCGCATGTAGACGCTGATGGCCAGCAGGAAAGTCTGTGCCACCAGCAGGTAGCCGCAAATGCGGGAGGCTACCGAGCTGCGTGCCGAGCCCCTGCGGCGGAAGAGAATTATGAGCACTCCGGCCGCCAGCACAGACGCCCAAGTGATGGAAATGGCACCTTCGTGCAGGTAGGTGGTCTGAGAGATACCCTCCGGTACATTACCGAACCAGAGGAATGCAATATCTGTGGAGGTTGCCACGGCAAAAGCCGCGTTGATACCTATAAGCACGCAGAGCGGCAGGTAGGGCAGCATGGTGCTGCCGGTGGCGGGAGGGGCCGTGGGAGTGGGCTGCGGTGCCGCAAAACGGGCGGGGCGGCGGAAGCAGTAGATGCCAAACCACAGTATGCCCACCAGCCACATAGCTGCGTGCATCCAGAAGTCGCGGCTGATGGAGAGGAACTTTACGAGCCGGTTCCACCAATCCGCCAGAGTGTTCCATACCAGCTCCACCACAGGATTCCCGCTGGCGAAGATGCACAGGAAGGTGATAAAGAAGATGATGCCGATAAGGATGCAGATGAGCAGGGGCAGCATGGCTCGCAGAGCGGCAAAGCGGCTTTTTTTCTCCTCTCCTTCCCGGCGGCGGGCAAGCCAGAAGCTCCACCAGTTGCGGTATTTTACATTCTCCTCGGTGTAAGAGGTGGCAGACGGCATCAGCACAATGAAGAAGGGAAGCACCACGCTGGCAAGCCAGTTGAAAATATCGCCGCTGACAAAGAGTGCCAGCATGTTGAGCGCCGCCAGAACCTGCAGGAACCAGTACTCCCCGCGTGTAAAGTCTTTCCGGAGCAGTAGCAGCGCATTGATAGCCAGGAAACACCCGATACCCGCTCCCATGCCCAAGCCGTTGCTCCGCGGCCAGGCCAAGTCCGCCGCCGCCGCTACCAGCACCAGCACAAGAAAAGGCACGCTGCCAAGGCGCCACCATGTGGGATCCTGCACGACTTTCGGAACAGCCGGGGCAGGGATATTCGGTCTTGGCATGTTCGGGCGAGCGGCCGGAGCCGGAGGGACTTTAGGCAAATTCGGAGGTGTACTCATGGCTAGGTTATGTGACGGTTAGATGTCTGCTCTTGTTCAAAAAAAGTTAGAATAATTTATGCTCGGCGTAGTGTGCGGCCATGAGCCCGGCGCCGATGAGTCCGGAATCCGCCCCGAAATGTGCCGGCAAGACACGCAGCGCAGCATAGTGCACCGGGAAGAGTTGTTCCTTCAGCCGCGCCTGCAGCGGGGCAAAAAGCAAGTGCCCGGCCTTTGCCACACCGCCGCCTATGATGACGGCTTCGGGTACGATGGCGTACATGAGGTTCATGATGAGTGTGGCGAGCTTTTCCGCAAAGCCGGCGTACAGCTCGCGGGCTATGGGGCAGCCACCCAGTGCCGCCTGTGCCAGCAGGTAGGGGGTACACTCCGCCGGGGTGCGGGGGATACCGGCCTCGCAGTAGGTCTTGGCGGCATCTGCTGCAAACTCGTTGTTGCCGATGTATTCCTCTATGGCACCGCGATTCCCGAAGGGGCCTGTGCGACCGCACCAGTGGATGCTGGTCTGGCCCAGCTCTGCAGCGGATACCGTGCGCCCGCGCAGCATGCGGTTGTGCACCACAATGCCGCCGCCTATACCGGTGCCCAGTGTGAGACAAGCCAGACTCTCCAGCTCGCGTCCTGCCCCCAGCTGCCACTCGGCATAGGCCATGCAGTTGGCATCGTTGTCCAGCACCACGGGCAGCCCCAGCTCGTGCTGCATGATATCGCGCACCGGTACCTCGTGGTTCCACACCGGCACATTGGTGAGCTGGTAGAGCACACCGCGGTGAAAATCTGTCCACCCCGGCATGCCAAGCCCCACGGCGGCACAATCCGCGTGCGCCTGCAGCAGCTCACGTATCGTGGCACACATGGCCGAGATGATGCCGGCCGGGCTGTTGAACGCCGCCGTAGGCAGGGGCTCGGCTTTTGCCACAATACCCGCCCCCTGCGTCACGCCTATCTTGATGCTCGTGCCGCCGAAATCTACTGCAATCGCTTTTCTCATGGCATCAGTAGCCGCGCCAAAGCACGGGGGCGCCCATATCGATATTGCCACCATCCGGTACCTTGCTCAGCTCGAAAGGTACACGCCGGCGGAAACGGCTTCCCTCCTTGGTTATCAGCAGGAGGTCGAGAGCTATTTCCCCGGTGTATACCCCGCTCAGCTCAGACAATTCTGCCAGCGGAATGCTCAGCGTAGCGGTGCGGGTGCCGGCCTCATCCTCGCTCATGCGGCAGACGAAGGGCACGGCATCGTAGTCCCTGTTCACCTGGTATGGCGGGTCTTGTACATAGGCATTCGCTGCCACTACATCGGCGCTTGTGTTCAGCCGCAGCTCCAGTGTGTTCCCCACGCGCTTGAGGGAGGCTTGATGTATGGTGGGTTGTTGGTGCTGCGTGTAGAACTTGGTGTCGGAGCCTCGCGGGGCGAAGAGCTCGGAGTTCGCCAGTATGTTGCAGCTGGCCGCCGTCATGTAGGTGGGACGGAGGCCGAAGGTGTAGTTGCCCGCCCCCATCAGCGCTGTGCCCAGTGCGGCGTTGTCGCCGGCTGTTCCCTTGTTGTGCGGCAGGTTCAGCCCGTGCCCCAGCTCGTGCGCCAGACCTCCGTACCACTTGGTGAGCAGATGCCCAAGCTTGTTGTCCTGCCCCAGATGCCGGATGTCGAGGTGGGCATAATCCAGCGCAAAACAGTTCGTACCCAAGCCATAGAACGGCACGCCGCCGGGGTTCATGTCGTTGTACTGCTCGTTATAATGCGTGGGCATGATGACGATAGTGTGTTGGCTTGTGCGGCGCCCCGGCTCTGCATCCAGATAGGCATTCACCTCTGCCAGGCAGAGATTGTGCCCGCTGCCGTAGGCATAGGCTGCGTGCGGAAGCTCGCCGCAGATGTGGTGTATCTTCACATTGCCGTTTTCCTGCAGAGACAGGCCAAAAGAGCGCGCCCCGTAGCCGTTCCTCGCCATTTCTTTGCCGTAGTACTGCTGTAGGTAGAGCAGCAACTCGCTGAGGCGCCGCTCATAGTCGGCCACCGGCTTGCTGTCCTTGCCGTGGAAATAAATGACATTCAGTTGGTGCTCGGCGGGTAGCAGTTCGGCGCTGTCTGACAACAGCTCCCGGGCTCGCTGCTGAAAATGCTCCGGCACCGCACCGGCGGGGGCTCCCGCCGCCCCCCAGGGGCATATTGCTG
>JAZNTO010000121.1:0-39559 GCA_045591805.1 Akkermansia sp.
AAATATCGAAAGTCCCATACAGTACGCGGCCGCCTGTCATGTCGCGCCTCCAGAGCAGCCGCCACGGCTCTCTCAAAGCTTACCGTCTTCTCCAGCCGCAGCAGAGCCTCCGCCCCGGCAGCTATACACCTCCTCGCGCGCCTCACCTGTCCGCGGCCGGCCTCCAATGCTTCTTTCGCCACCAGTGCGGCCTCCAATACGTCCACCCCCGTGCTTTTCAATACTGCCAGTGCAGCCCATTCCTGTGATGTTATCTTGTTCATGTTTTCTACCCTTTCGGAAACCGTAAGTCAAGCATATTTTGGGATTTTACGCAAAAGAATTTTTGCTCCGGCGTTTCTTCGCCGGGAGTGCAGGTTACAGTTTTTTAATCTGCTTGCTCACAAATAATTGTACATGCTATCATACGGTTTCCGAAAGCGTATACTTAGGTATGTTAGGTACCTTATGCCAATACGCAACCAACAAATCTTCAATTCATAACTCATCTTCACCATGAAATTACACCTCCCCCGATTCTTATTCTCCGCCCTACTGGCCACCCAAAGCTGCGCACTCGTGCACGCGGAAAGCACACCTCCTTATACAACAACAACTGTAAATAATGTTGTTTATACTCTTTCTGATGATGATAACGATGGCTATTATGATGCCTCAGCTACCATTGGAGCCGGAGATGCTCTCGGAGATATTGGCAGCACATACATTGCACCGTCTGTTCATGGGGATTCGGAAGTAGATCAAACAAAACTCCAAAACATTACCATTAGTATGGATGTTGATAGAACTATCTCAGGGATATTAACAGGTGGCTCTTGGCTGGCTTCTCCCATAGAAGGTTCCGTAACTATCAATATATCCAGTGGATATGTTTCAGCGATATATGCCGGAAACCGCCTGCATCCAGAATTAACAGCTTCATATCGACCAGCTGCCATAGATTCTATTACCGTAAATATTAAGGATAATGCCAAAGTCGGCTACATAGTTGGCGGAACCGTAGTATCTGACTCCAATGGATGGCCCGAGAACTTCCGAGAAAACTTTACAACTATAGAGAATGATGTCTCAATAAACGTCACGAATGGGGGAACGGTTACCGACATATATGGAATCAATGGAGATATCGTAAAAGGCAACATCATAATCAATACAAACAAAGCTTCAATAAACGGCAAACTTCGTGGGACATATGGAGGAACAGTATATAAAGATGTTACCATCGACGCTAAAGATAGCGAGGTGGAAGAATTGTACGGTGTTCATTATGGAACGGCTAATAATGTCTATATTACCACCAATGAAAGCACTGTAACAACCTTACGGGGACTGTGGGATGGTGACGTCATTGGAGATACTTCCGACCAAGGAAATGTCATCGTGATGGTAAAGGGAGGAACAGTCGACCATGTGATCGGCACGCTTGGCGGCTCCGCAACCGGGGATGTAATCGTAAGCGATGAAAAGAGTCAAATGACATCATTGATTGGCGTATGCGGTTCACATATCGGGGGTAACTCAATAGTCAATATAGACGGGAATATAACTCCTATCGTAATAGATGGAACACAATACTACGGATACGCGAAAGCCGTCCAGCGGGGAACGGTAGACGGAAACGCCACCATCAACATGAATGGTGGCAATGTTGGCAGTATCGTGGGCATTGAGTCTGATATGTTCGATGAGGCATATGTAGACAAAGATTTAAGCATCAACTTCTACGGAGGGACTTCAGGTGACATCGTTGGTATTACCTCATCTACGGAGAAACAAGCCCGTGTTGGGGAAGACGTAAACATCAATATCAACGGGGGGTCTACCAATAACATCATAGCAATCCGCTCAGATTTTCAGAACGAGGCTTATGTAGGCAAAAATGTAAACATCAACCTCAACGGCGGGACATCGAACATGGTCTTTGGAGTCTACAGCGGCAATGTGGGAGGCAATACCAACATAACCATGAACGGAGGCACGGTAGAAGATATCATAGGCGCCTGCTCTGTAACCTTGGATGATGGGACATACCGAGTCGGCAAGATAGAGGGAGATCTAGCGGTGCATCTGCTGGGTGGCACGGTGAATCGCGATGTGTGGGGTGTATGCGACGGGGCAGAGGCCGCGTCCTCTACGCTGTATATCGGCTCTGCCGACAAAGCCTATAACGGCACGGTGAACGAGATTGCGTTCTTCGACAACATCGTGATAGCCACCGGATCCGGTATCACAACAAAGAGCGGGAATGTTCTTTCCACAAGCACGCATCACTACAGTGTCTCACAGGCGAACCTGAACAAAGCCATTGTAACCACTAGCGGCCATGTGTCCGTGGAACAGGCTATCACGCTGAATTTGAATGTACCGCGCACGCTGAAAAGCGGGCGATATATGCTGATAGACGCCCGAGGAGGCAGCGTGGACACAACAAACTGGAACGAGGCAAATGTAACAGTGACCGGCGGAGGAGCAGCTGCAAGAAGAGCGCAGAACACAGCCGGAGTCAAAGTGGACTTCCATGATACGGAGTGGGTGCAAAACGTCCTGTATCTCTACTTAGTAACGGATGACACCATGAACATGATAACCGCGAACTGGGGGCTATTCAAGAGCTCACAAGCTTTTGTGAACACGCTGTGGAGCCACCGAAACAACAGTTCGGAGCTTCGAGCTGACACAGCGGCGGATGGGAAGGGCTCTTTGTTCAACACTCCGATTCCCGCCTCCCGCACACTAGCCTGGGGTACAATATACGGACAGAGTGCCCGAATCGGCGGAGTGGGAGCGGATTACAGCCTCTACGGCGGAGCGATCGGCATCGAGCACCACAGAACCGCAAGCCGTAGCAGCATAGGCTTGGCGTTCGGTTACGACTGGGGTAAAGTTTCGCCTTTCCAACAGGCTCGCATAGACCAAGAGACAGCACATTTGGCTCTCTATGGACGCGCGGGAGAATGGGCTGTGGGCAAGAACGGCAACATTGCGCTGGATTGGAGTGCCACAATAGGAGAGAGCAGCTCCGAGACCGATACAGCCGCCACCGACTGGGAGCAGAAGCACTTGCAGATAGATGCACGTGTATCCTACCTGCATAGGCTGAATCCCAAAGCGACGGCTTCCATTTTTGCCGGCATTCAATACTACGCCGCCGAGGACGCCAAAGTGGAGCAGGTAGGAATCAGCTCCATGCAGAATCTGCGTACGGAAATCGGCGCCGGTATCACCTACAAGGCCACCCCCAAAACAACCATGTGGGGCGAGGTAAGCCTGTACAACGATGCCATGCGACACAATCCATATATTTACCTCGAGGACAGGAAGTACAACGGCACCAATCCCGGGCGTTTGGGCGGCAGTGTCAGCGTTGGTGCCGGGTATCAGCTCAGCGAGAAGTGGAGCCTGCAAGGCAACTACAGCTTCGATGCCGCGGACGACAGCACGGAGCATAATATGAACGTGGGTGCAACCTATCGTTTCTGATACGGCTTACGCAGCCGCAAGGCTTTCGCCCTCTGTGTGTGCGTGCATACGGAGGGCGTTTTAGTGTGAAAACTTCCGCGGAGGAGTGTCATTTCCTGCCACTTTAACAAAAAATGTCTTGACAGAAGAGTTAGTTTAGACTAAACTTTGCCGGACGTGTAAGTTACACCATAACAGTATGACGACAACATCTACAGTAAAAACCCTGAAGCAGGTGCGAGTGGGCGAGCGTGTGACAGTGAAGAGAGTGGCGGGTGAAGGGCCGCTGCGCCAGCGTATTCTGGACATGGGGCTCACGCGAGGAGCCGGGGTGGTGGTGAACAAGGTGGCACCGCTGGGCGACCCGATAGAAGTGACGGTGCGGGGCTACGAGCTTTCGCTGCGGCGAAAAGAAGCAGCGTGCATCGTAGTGCAATAATTTTCGATCAAAGTTAGTTTTAGCAAACACATGAAAAAAAGAATAGCACTGGCCGGCAATCCCAACTGCGGCAAGACATCGTTGTTTAATGACTTAACGGGAGCGAACCAATATGTGGGCAACTGGCCGGGCGTAACAGTGGACCGTAAGGGAGGAGCCCTGAAAGAGCACGAGGAGGTAGAGATACAGGATTTGCCCGGCACCTACTCGCTCTCCCCTTTCTCGCCGGAGGAGATGGTAAGCCGCCGTTACCTGTTGGAAGAAAAGCCGGATATGGTGGTGAACGTGGTGGATGCCACCAACCCGGAGCGCAACCTCTATCTCACGAGTCAACTATTGGAGACCGGCCTGCCGATGGTGGTGGCACTGAATATGATAGACCTGGTGGAGGAGCGCGGGGAGAGCATAGACACAACAGCATTGAGCGCCAGGCTGGGCTGCCCGGTGGTGAAAGTGAGCGCCATAACCCATGTGGGCATGGCCGAGCTGATATCGCACATGCTGGACGAGCCCCCTGCCCCCGGCAAGCCGCTGAGCTACCCCGCAGAGGTAGAAAAAGCCTTGGCTACCATACGCGAGCAGCACGGAGTGACGCGCTTCGAGGCAGTCAAACTGCTGGAAGGGGATGAAACACTGCTTGCCCCACTGAGCAAACACGAAAAACACCACATAGAAGACCTGCGCATGGCGGTGGAAGCTGCACTGGGGGACGATATCGCCTCTATCATTGCCGGTGGGCGCTACGATGCCATCTGCGACTTCGTGCCGCAGGTATACACCCGCAAGAACCAGACGGAGAGTTTCTCGCAGCGGACAGACCGCGTGTTGACGCACCGCGTGCTCGGCCCCCTTATTTTTGTGGCTGTCATGTATGCCATATATTACCTCTCTATCAATACTATAGGAGACTGGGGAACAAGCTGGGCAAACGATGTGCTCTTTGGTCCAGTGGTGGGCGGCTGGCTGGCCGGTTTCATAGGCAGCACCCCTGCGGGAGCGGAGTCGCTCACCATGTTCAGCGCCGTGCTGGCCATGGTGCTAGTATTCCCCACCATGCTGCGCCGCCTGCACGACCAAGGCATGAACGGCGCGTGGCTGTATGTGGTGATAGCCCCTTTTCTTCTGGAGCACATGTGCCCGCACCTGCCGGGAGCGCTGCACAACGGGCTTATGTGGCTGCTGCTTGCCGCCAACGCGGTACTGCTGCTGCTCTGCTTTGCCCGACGCGGGCAGAGAAAAGCCAACAACTACGGCAGCAAAACAAGAGATTTCGCCCGTAACCCTATGAAAATGACAGGCCGTGGCAGCCGCACCGAGTTCTGGTTCTGGTTCATCGCCATGAGTCTCGTTTCTCTGGGCATCACCTGGCTGGGACGCGCCACGCTCAACTGCAGCCCGCAGCTGCAAAGCATCATTGCGGACGGCATTGTGGCCGGCGTGGGAGCAGTGCTGGGCTTTCTGCCACAGATGGCAGTGCTCTTCTTCCTCATGTCTCTGCTGGAGGACTGCGGCTACATGGCACGCGTGGCTTTTATGCTGGATCGCCTATTCCGCAGCATCGGCCTTTCGGGCAAATCTGTCATACCACTCATGGTAAGCATGGGCTGCGGCGTGCCGGGAGTGATGGCCACACGCACCATAGAAAACGAGAAAGACCGCCGTATGACAGTGATGCTCACCACCTTTGTGCCCTGCGGAGCCAAGCTGCCGATACTGGCGCTCATAGGCGCCATGGTAGGGCAGACAGCCACTATAGCCACGGTGGCGTACTTCATGGGCTTCGGGTCAGTGATACTGGGGGGGCTCATGCTGCGCAAGACCCATATGTTTGCGGGAAGCTACACACCCTTTGTCATGGAGCTGCCGGCCTACCACATCCCGCACGGGGCAAACATCAACCTGCGTGCCATGGAACGCTGCAAGGCCTTTGTGAAAAAAGCAGGCACCGTCATCTTCCTTGCCTCTGCCCTTATCTGGGTGCTCTCCAACTACAACTGGAATCTCCGCTACCTACCGGAGCAGAAGGGGCTCGAGGGAGCCCCCATCAACCACAGCATGCTGGCAGACACCGGTAACACCTTCGCCCCCCTCTTCGAGCCGCTCGGCTGGGGAGATTGGAAACCCGCCGTGGCCACTGTAACCGGGCTCATAGCAAAAGAAAACGTTGTGAGCACATTCGGCGTGCTTTACCCCGCCGCACACACAGCTGAGGCCGAGGACGCAGACGCAGCCCCCCTGCCCCGTACCCGCGACCTGAGCAAAACCAATGCGCTCACATGCCTCACGCTACTGGCATGGCAAGCGGATGCAGAGGTGCGAAACTCTACCCCGATCCCCCCCACGGCTGAGGAGACGGAGCAAGTCCCCGCTGAAACAACCGCACCGAGCGAGCAAGGTATCGCGGCCTACCTCAACAAAGTTGTGGCCTTCATCTTCCCGGCAGTGGAGGAAACGGACGAGACTAGCGGAGTAGCAGGCAATATGCAGGCAGCCGGAGCCTTCACAGCGCTAAGCGCGCTCTCCTTTATGCTCTTCAACATCCTGTGTGCCCCCTGTTTTGCCGCCTGTGGCGCCATACGCAGAGAGATGAACAGCGCACGCTGGACCTGGTTCGCCATCGGCTTCATGAGCCTGTGGGCCTACGTGGTGGCCTACCTCGTATACCAGTTCGGGCTCTGGCTCACGGAAGGCGTCTTTGGCACCGGACAAGTGACCGCCTGCGTGCTGGCGGCGGGCATCTTCTACATGCTTCTGCGCCCCAATCCGCACCTGCGGCAGGTGGAGGAGGCCGAGCCGCTTACCATAGAATCCTAACCCCCATCCCCCATATGGCAGACTACATCATCCTCTTAGTGCTTGCGGGGCTCGTCTGGCTGGCGCTCCGCTCCGTCATACGCCGCAAGAAAAGCGGCTGCAGCGGGAGCTGCTCCTGCTGTGGCGGCTGCACCAACCACCACAAGAAAGATTCCGAATAACACAACCCTCCAAACACCATACATGAACAACCATATCCTCGCCCTCGCGCTAGCCGCCTTTGCTACCGCCACAGCTTTCGCTCAGGACACAGCTCTCCCCGGCGACCTGCTGGAGAGCATCAACATGTTCACCCCGGAAGAAGGAGATCCGGCATACAAGGTAAATGCCCAAGAAAAGTACGGCACCCAGTGGTATGCCGATCTCGCCTACGGCTACTGGCATGCAAAAAACAGTCGCAGCGACTTCAACAACAACGCCCACATGGCGCTCATTCATGCCGCACTCAACCAACGTATTGTGGCAGACAGCATGAACGGTGGCACTTGGATTCGCGCAGAGTTCTCCGGCTCTTGGGGGCTGGATAAACGCTCATCCCGTAGCGATACTCAGTTTGCGGATGCCTTCGGCACCTCCACATACCCGCACTGCGACTTCTACGGGCCGCATGATTTCGTGCTGCCCGAGCTGGCTGTCATGCACTACTTTGCCGGAAAGCGAGCCTGCATCATAGCCGGCATGGTAAACCTCACCAACTACTTTGACTGTGTGGGCATTGCGAACGATTCCTTCTGTTCCTTTGTAAACAGCGGTTTTGTGAACTCCACCGTGCTCTGCCTGCCGGATGCCAACGCCGGAGCCGTACTCCAAGCAGAGATATCCCCCACAAGCTACGGCATGCTCGCTTTCTCCCGAGAGGCAAACACATACGGCCACAACCCCTTTAGCAGCAGCGGGCGCTCCTACCTTGTTGTGGGTGAGTACGGACGCCATATCGCAGATGGGGCGGCCACTCTACGTATCAATCCTTTCTTCCGTCAAGTGGAGGACGAAGACGGCCGCCACAGCAACTTCGGCCTTGCTGCCAGTGTGGAATACACCGTGTGCGATGAGCTCACCATCTACGCCCGTACCGGTTTTGCTGCACGGCAGGAATACGGCAACTGCTTCGACTTCTCATGCGGAGCAAACGTGAAGCTCATCCCCTCCCGGGAAGATGACTTTCTGGGCGTAGCGCTCGGTGTGTTCAAAGGCACCTCCCCCACGGATAATAATCGGGATTTCGTTGCAGAGGCTATGTACAGTCTGCAAGTGAACGACTACTGCAAGCTTGTACCCCACATCCAATACATCTCTAACCCGGCATACGATGCCGGAAGCAGCGATGAGCTCATCACCGGCATCCAAGCCGTGCTCTCCTTCTAAAACTTTGTGCTGAAACGTGTATGTATTCAGGGCGTCGTGGTGCCAACCACGGCGCCTTTTTGCAGTAGACGTCCGAAGCACTCCTACAACATGATACCCCCCTTCATCGCAAATACGAAGAAAGGGGGTAGCGTGTGTTAAGGCCTTATATTCAACCGCGATTCTTGAGCTGCGGGAAGAGGATGATGTCGCGGATGGAGCAGGCACCGGTGAGCAGCATGCAAAGGCGGTCTATACCGATGCCGATACCGCCGGCGCTGGGCATACCGCTTTCGAGAGTTTCCACGAAGTCGTAGTCAATCTTCTGCGTTTCCTCACCGGCCTGGTGCTTAAGGCGCTCCAACTGCTCAATGGGGTCATTCTGCTCGGAGTAACCGGGGCAAAGTTCCTGACCGTTCATCACAAGCTCAAAGACGTCCACCACCTCCGGATTCTCGGGATTCGCCTTGGCCAAGGGCACAAGGTCGCGCGCCACATGGCACACAAAGAGCGGGTTGGCCTGCTTTTCCTCCACCAGCTTCTCATACACCTGCTGGGTCACTGCGGTGTCGTCCAGCTCCGCGCCAATCTGCAGATGCAGCTCATTTTCGGCGCGGTTGCGGCGCTGCTCGGGGGTAAGGTCGAACCAATCGGCACCTGCCACCTCCTTCACCAAGTCGTTGTAGTCTGCGCGGCGCCAAGGGCGGGTCAAATCCACCGTCCAGCGCACGTTGCCGTTCTCGTCGTATTGGTCGAACTTCAGCGTACCAAACACCTTTTCGGCCACAGTGCAAATCATCTCCTCCATCATGGCAGCCATCGTCTCGTAGTCGCCACCGGCCTCATATACCTCCAGCACGGTGAACTCCGGGTTGTGGCGGCGATCCACACCTTCATTGCGGAAGTTGCGGTTCAGTTCGAAAACCTTGGGGAAACCACCCACCAGCAGACGCTTCAGGAACAACTCGGGAGCGATACGCAGTGTTACAGCCTTCTTCAGCGCGTTGTAGTAGGACTCGAAAGGCTTTGCCGCAGCACCGCCGGCAATATCCTGCAGCATGGGGGTCTCCACCTCCAGGAAACCGCGCTGTGTGAGGTAATTGCGAATCTCCTGGATAATGAGGGAACGCTTTACGAAGCGGTCTGCACTCTCGGGGTTGCTCATCAGGTCGAGGTGGCGGCGGCGATAGCGGGTATCCATATCGGCCAAGCCATGGAACTTATCGGGCATGGGGCGCAGGGCCTTGGAAAGCACCTTGAAGGAATCCACACGCACGGAAGGCTCTCCGGTGCGGGTGATGAAAGTCTCGCCTTCCACACCTACCCAGTCGCCACGCTCCAGCAGCTTCCAGAGCGCCCAAGCCTCCTCGGAGCAGGCCTTTTTGGTGAGCATGCACTGGATGCTGCCCTGCACATCTGCCACGGTAAAGAACTGCGTGCGGCCCATATCGCGCAAGGCATTGATACGCCCAAGCAGTTTCACCTGTTTACCCTCCTCGAAATTCGCCTTTATTTCCCCCGGAGTTGTGGTGACATCGAAACGCCCGCCGAAGGGGTTTACCCCCAGCTCGCGAATCTTGCCCACCTTCTCACGGCGCACGGCAATCAGTTCCTCCTCGGAGGAACCCGGAGCGGTATTAGCAACTGCTTGTGTATTTTCTGACATAGCGCGCGCATTATACGCGCTTTTTGCCGAAAATCCAGCCTAAAATCACCCCACCCACCATTTTTTCGTTAAAAAAGGGGTGCCTTGTGCCTCGGAACTATATGGCAGTCGCGAGGAAAAGCGTATTTTGAAGCATCAGCTCAGGCTCTCCATTACGCCTTTCAGGATGCTCAGCCCCTCGGCCAACACAACCTCCGGCACATTGAGAGCGGGGATGAGGCGCAGGGTATCGGGGCCGGCAGGGCAAGCCAGCAGGCCGGCTTTCAGGCAGAGGCTGTTTACATAACCAGCGGGAGTGTTACCCTCCGGCACGGTAAAGGAACCGGCTTTCAGCCCCACACCGCGCAGCAACCCATAGCCACGCACAGTGTCCACGCAGGGCAGATTCCAGCCCTCCACAGTAGCCTTAATCTTCTCACCCAGGGCCTTGGCCCGTGCGGGAAGATTCTGATTGACAATCTCTGTCACCACAGCCAGCGATGTAGCACAGGCGATAGGGGTACCGCCGAAGGTGGACCCATGGGAGCCCGGCCCCATAATGGAAGAAAGTTCAGTCCCCTGCTCATCAATAGCGCGGTTGCTCACCCAGAAGCACCCCATGGGGAATCCACCACCAATCCCCTTGGCACAAGACACCAAATCGGGCTGCACCTCGGAGCAGATAGCCTGCCAGCCCATGGGGGCACCACAGCGCCCGAAACCGCACTGCACCTCGTCAAACATGAGCAGCATATCGTGCTCCTTGCACAGAGCAGCAGCCCCCCGCATAAACTCAGCCGTGGCGGGGTTCACACCGCCCTCTCCCTGAATCGCCTCGAACAGGATGCCGCATGTCTCCTTGGAGATTGCGGCTTTCAGCGCCTCCAAGTCATTGAAATCCACATATTTGAAACCTACCAGCAGCGGGTCGAACTCCACCTGTATCTTGGCCTGCCCCGTGGCAGCCATGGCACCGAGGGTGCGGCCATGGAAGCTCTTGTTAAACGTGATAACCTCGTAGCGTGGCGAACCATCTGCCGCCGGGTGGCGATGCCCGAAACGGCGAGCTACTTTTATGATACCATCGTTGCCCTCTGCACCGCTGTTGCAGAAGAAAATGCGACCGGGAATACCAATCATCTTCTCCACGATAAGCTTTGCCAGTTCCTCCTGCTGGGGAATGTTGTAGAGATTTGAGCAGTGCATGAGCGTACCGGCCTGCGTGCAGAGAGCCTGTACCACGGCCGGGTGGCAGTGCCCCAGACTGCATGTGGCTATGCCGGCGCAGAAATCCACATATCGTCGACCTTCCGTATCGAACAGGTAGGAACCCTCACCCTTCGCCACCGTGATGGGGGCGCGCCCGTATGTCGGAAGTACGTGTTCTTGTATCATAACAGGCTCAACTTTACTCCCACAACACCGCTTTGTCAACAGTAAAGCTTGCGAAGCCGCGCAAAATCTGGTAGAATACCGCCATGGAGATTACGCTCAATGCACCGCTGGACATGCACCTGCACCTGCGCGATGGTGACATGCTGAAGCTTGTTGCCCCGCTCTCGGCGGATTTCGCCGGAGCTGTCATCATGCCAAACTTGGTGCCGCCTGTCACAGACCCGGGGGCTATGCTGGCATACAGCGAGCGCATCTCCGCAGCCATGGGTGCCACCCCTTTCACCCGGTATATGACGCTCTTTTTCACAGCACAGACAAAGCAGCAACTCACTCTGGCGAAGGAAACACCGGGGTTCTTCGGCTACAAGCTCTACCCGGCCGGAATCACCACCAACAGCGAAGGAGGCGTAGCCAACTTGGCAGATGCCGATAGCACGCTTTGCATGATGCAGGAGATGGACATTCCCCTGCTGGTGCATGGCGAGAGCCATGGCTTTGTGATGGATCGCGAGGCAGAGTTCCTAGCCGTATACCGCAATCTGGCCACACGCTACCCGCGCCTGCGCATCTGCATGGAGCACATCACCACCGCGTCCGCGCTGCAGCTGCTGGACGAGTTCGAGAACCTCTGCGCTACCGTCACCCTGCAACACCTCATTATCACGCTGGACGATGTGGCGGGCGGAGCCCTGCAGCCCCACCTCTTCTGCAAACCCATTGCCAAACGCCCGGGAGACCGCGATGCCTTGCTGCAGGCGGCTCTCAGCGGACACCCCCGCCTCATGTTCGGCAGCGACTCCGCCCCGCATCCCCGCTGCAAGAAAGAAGCATGCGGCTGCGCAGCAGGCGTGTTCACAGCCCCGCTGGCACTGCCGCGCCTCGCCGCCCTCTTTGCAGAGCACGGCGCCCTTCACAAGCTGCAAGCCTTTGTGAGCGACAACGCCTGCCGCCTCTACGGACTCTCCCCGGTGCAGAAAAAAGTCACACTGTGCGACACCCCCATGCCGGTGCCGACAAGCTACCGCAGCTTCGGGCAGCAGGTCGTCCCCATGTACGCCGGGCAGGAACTGAGCTGGAGCGTAAAACGCTGATGCAGGACGCGCCCATACCCACGGCAGATGAGCTGCGCGCTCTGCTGGCAGAGATAGCAGCCATGCATATGCCTTACGGCATGTATGGCCCGGCGAATTACCCGCCGGAAGGTTGCCCGCTCATGGATTTGCCCACCGAGTATCTGGACTGGTTCTGGCAGCGTGGCTGGCCCAAAGGTAAGCTCGGGCGCCTCATGGAGCAAACTTTTCTCATAAAAAACAGCGGCCTCGACTCACT
The DNA here is from genome assembly GCA_045591805.1 of Akkermansia sp. Taxonomy (GTDB): domain Bacteria; phylum Verrucomicrobiota; class Verrucomicrobiia; order Verrucomicrobiales; family Akkermansiaceae; genus Akkermansia. Next base: position 12,426 of record JAZNTO010000121.1, read on the forward strand.
CTTCGAGCCCTTCCGGCGGGCAGCCGGTGGCCGCCGCAAATTCCCCCGCAAACGATGAATAAAATCAAATCCGTATTCCTGGCAGCACGCCCCAAAACCCTGCCCGCCGGCATCGTAGCCGTATGGGCAGGCTGCATGATTGTGTATAAATTTCAGCAAACAGGCCACTACCCCGGCGTGCAGCTCGATTGGAGGCTGGCCGGCTTCACCATATTAAGCGCCATGTGCATCCAGATTGCCTGCAACTTTTTCAACGACGCGTTGGATGCCGACAAACACGCTGACACCGCTCGCCGACAAGGCCCCCGCCGCATCACCGCCGGCGGCGATATGAGTTCGCGAGCCGTCAAGATATGGGGCTGCATCTTTCTGGCTGCTGCTGCTGCATTCGCCCTGCCCCTCATCTCCGCGCAGGGCTGGCCCATCCTCGCTATCGGCATACCCAGCATGCTGTGTGCCTATTGCTACACCGGAGGCCCCTGGCCGCTGGCATACAAAGGGCTGGGAGAGCTCTTCGTGCTGCTCTTTTTCGGGTTGGTAGCTGTATGCGGCACCGTGTTTGTGCAGATTGGTTGGCAAGAGCTCTACCTACCTATCTATGCAGGGGCTTTTATCCTAGGGATTCAGTGCGGACTTCTCTCCTGCCTCCTTATCGAGGTAAATAATATCCGCGACCGCAAAGAGGACGCCACCACCGGCAAACGCACCCTAGCTGTGCGACTGGGTGACAAACGCGCCCGTGGACTCGCCATGGCTTTTCTGGTTGCCCCCTACGCCACGCTCAAGCAGACGGATTTCTTCCTGCCCTCTGTGCACTGGAACCTCTGCTGGCTCGCAGCCATCATCGTAGGCGGGGTTATCCTGCTCAAACTCGCCCGCACTCCGGCAAACAAGAAAATGAACGTCCTGCTGGGGCTTTCCTCCCTGCACCTCATCCTCTTTCTACTCGCCCTTACCATAGGGTGAGTGGAATTTGGATTTTGGAGGTGCACAGTTCCACCCGCTCGCTCCCGAAATGGTGCGGGCGCTTTGCGTACCGGGATTTCGGGAGCACAAAGAATAAAAAACGGGCTTGCACAAGATGCCGTAGGATGGTATATTGCGGGTGTGACGGAGATTTTTCTGGTAGCGCTCTTTGTGGGCACCATGATACCGGCCGGTCTTCATGAAGAATGGCTGGCAGCCGGAGGCGCGCTGCGTTGGCTTTGGTTGTGCCTGGCCACGGTGGGCACATTGAGCGGCCTAGCCCTGATACCGCTGCTGCACTAACTCGCACCCAATAAAAAGGCGCAGCATATACTGCTACGCCTTTATTTTAAGGATAAAACCTTTCTATTTACTCGGCATCGATTTCGGCGCGATCCTCGGTGAGGATGGCCTTGAGAGCCTCGCTACCATAGAAGTCCGCCTCGAGCAGTTTCTGCTCCACCGCCTCCATGCGCGGTCCCATAGCCATGAGCTGCGGGAATACCTTTTGCAGGATGAGCATTTGCTGCTCCTCGGTAAGCGACTCGCTTATGCTCTCGAACTTGGTTTGGGAATCCAGCATGCGGGTGCGATACTCCGCCAGCTTGGCAGCAGCAGCGTCTGCCGTTGCTTTATCCTGAGCAGACTCCATGATTTCCATAACCTCCGACATGAGCGCCAGCATATCATCGATGGCGGCATCAATCTCTGCCTGAGAAACGCTTGCAGCAGGTGCGGGCGTAGGAGCTGTTTCCTGAGCCGGGGCGAATGCGCCGCAGAAAGCCGCAGCTGCGAGAATGGCGATTTTCTTCATTGTTGTATCTGATTTTGCGTTTGAGTTGGGGCAGAGCAAAACGCGCGCTGCCGCAGTATGAGCGCATGCTATCACAAAGAAAGAGTACATGTCAACCGATAAGCCCGAAACGAACACAGAAAATGCGCAAAATGATTCTTTTGGCTTGCCATTCATTCCGGAACAGTTATAATAACGCGGGCGCACCTGCAAGAGCGGGTGCGAAGCCCGCAGAACACAGAAACCAGAAATCGACAAGTATGATGACAAATCCCCGAGTCGCAATCGTCGGCGCTACCGGTGCCGTAGGCGTAGAGCTTCTTTCCTGCCTGGAGACGCGCAACTTCCCCCTGGCCTCCCTCAAGCTTCTGGCTTCCAAACGTTCTGCCGGTAAGCAAGTGGCTTTCCGAGGCGAGATGCTCACCGTAGAAGAGCTTACGAAAGATTCCTTTGCCGATGTAGACTTGGCGCTCTTTGCCGCAGGCGGCGACATATCCCGCGAGTACGCCCCCATAGCCGGGGCGGCAGGTTGCGTGGTGGTGGACAACTCCAGCGCATTCCGCCAAGATGCCGATGTGCCGCTGGTCGTGCCGGAGATTAACCCGGAAGCGGCATTCAACCACCCGCGCAACATTATCGCCAACCCGAACTGCACCACCATCATCACCCTGATGGCACTCTTCCCCCTGCACCTCAAGTACGGGCTCAAGACTATCATAGCCAGCAGCTACCAAGCGGTGAGCGGCAGTGGCCAGCACGGCATCACCGAGCTGGAGAACCAAGTGCGAGCCATCTCCAACGGGCACCCCGTAGAGATTTCTACTTATCCGCGCCAGATTGCATTCAACGTTCTGCCGCAGATCGACAAGTTCACCGATACCGGCTACACCAAAGAGGAGCTCAAGATGCTCAACGAAGGCCGCAAAATCATGGGGCTGCCGGAGCTGAAAGTAACCTGCACCTGCGTGCGAGTGCCGGTGTACCGCAGCCACTCCATCTCCTGCGTGGCACAGTTCGAGAAGCCTGTGGATGTGGAAGGTGCCCGCGCCTGCTACGAGGGCAAGCCCGGTGTTGCGCTCATGGACGACCCGGAGGCCGGGGTATGGCCGACACCGCTGGATTCCACCAATGGCGACACCTGCTTTGTGGGACGCATCCGCAAGGATTTAGCCGTAGACAACGCCCTGAACCTGTGGGTTGTAGGCGACCAGGTGCGCAAGGGAGCAGCGCTCAATGCCGTGCAAATTGCCGAGCTGCTGGTGAAAGGCAACTGAACCCACCTGCGAGCCATGGATATAAAGACACTCATCAAAAACGGAGTAGAACTCACCGAGACACGCCTCAACGAGCTGTTACCCGGGGAGGATGTAGCCCCCTGCACGCTGCATAAGGCCATGCGCTACAGCGTGTTTGCCGGAGGCAAGCGCATTCGCCCGCTGCTGTGTCTGGAGGCGGCCAAAGCCGTGTGCGGCGAGGCGGAGCCGGCGCTGAATGCCGCCTGCGCACTGGAGGTGCTGCACACCTACACGCTCATACACGACGACCTGCCCAGCATGGACAACGACGACCTGCGCCGCGGCCGCCCCACGAACCACAAAGTGTTCGGCGAGGGCATAGCCATACTGGCCGGGGATGCCCTGTTGACAGAGGCTTTCGCCATGCTCACCAAAGTACCGGCCAATGCCCGCTACAATGTGGGCGACTACGTGGCCGAGTTGGCCTACCAAACCGGCAGCCGCACACTGGTAGGCGGCCAGGTGCTGGATTTGGAGGGCGAAGGGCGCAGCCTGAGCGTGGACGAGCTACGCGCCATCCACAACGGCAAGACAACCGCACTCATTCAGGCTTCCGTGCGCTTGGGAGCCATGGCCGCCGGAGCCACACCCGAGCAGCTGGAGGCTCTCTCCACATACGGGCGCTGCTTGGGGCTCGCCTTCCAGATAATCGATGACATACTGGATGTGACCTCCACCCCTGAGGTGCTGGGCAAGAGCATCGGCAAGGATGCCGCCGTACAGAAAGCGACCTACCCGGCCTTGGTGGGTATGGAGGCAGCCCGCGCCGAAGCCCGCGAGCTAACAGAGACCGGACGCGCAGCGCTGGAGGTATTCCCGCCGGAGCGCCGCGAGGCTCTGTTGACTATCAGCGATTATCTGCTCAACCGCGATTATTGATACCCCGGGGGAATTGCCCCACTCCGCCGCTGCGTCATGTCCGACCACGTCCTCGAAGTCTCCAAGCTCAGCATGCACTTCCCCGTGCGTGGCAACATACTGAGCCGCAAAAAGAGCGTCGTAAAGGCCGTGGACGACGTCTCTTTCACCATAGCCCCGGGCGAAACCCTGGGGCTGGTGGGCGAGAGCGGTTGCGGCAAAAGTACGATAGGCCGCTGTATTGTGCGCCTTCTGGAGCCTACGGACGGCTGTATACGCCTGCTGGGCAAAGACATAACGCATCGCGCCCAGTGGAGGCTGGGAGATTTGCGGCGCTGCGTGCAGATGGTGTTTCAGGATCCGGCGGCCTCACTCGACCCGCGCATGGATGTGCGCCACATCATAGCGGAGCCACTGCTGATACAGGGTACCGGCAACAGGCTGTTCCGCAGGGCGCGCGTAGATACCCTGCTGGATCTCGTGGGACTGCCACAGACTGCTGCCACCAAGTTTCCGCACGAATTCTCCGGAGGCCAGCGACAGCGCATCGGCATAGCCCGCGCTCTGGCACAGAATCCCAAACTGCTGGTACTGGATGAGCCGGTAAGCGCGCTGGATGTCTCCGTGCAATCCCAAGTGCTCAACCTCTTGCTGGATTTGCAGCGGGAACTAGGGCTCTCCTACCTCTTCATCTCGCACGACCTCTCCGTTGTGCGCCACATGGCAGACCGCGTCGCAGTGATGTATCTGGGAAAAATCGTCGAAATGGGCGAGAGCGACCTCATCTACCACAACCCGCTCCACGCCTACACTCGCGCGCTCATCTCCGCCATCCCCATGCCGGATCCCACGCGCCTGAACCACTCCGCCGTGCTGCCCGGCGATGTGCCCTCCCCCATCGACCCGCCCCCCGGCAGTGCCTTTGGGCGCCGCATCAACCACCCGTATCTGGAAGCCACCTACGGCATAGATTTCACCCCCATGGAGATAGAGCCCGGGCACTGGGTAGCTCCGGATCCCTGTGCCATATCCTTGGCAGATTTGGCAAAGCTCGGCATCGACATCTACCAGTAAGCGTCCCATGTTCCGGCTGAAGCTACTCTTCCGCATGCGCGAAAGCATGCAGGGCTCCGCAGAAGCCCACGCCTGCGAGATGAGCATCATCGACCATCTGGAAGCCCTGCGCAGCACCATCATCCGCATGGCACTCACCCTGCTGGTGGCCATGATACTCTGCTTCACCTTCTCCGACGCCATGATGCGGGTACTGCGCCAACCGGTGGACAATGTGTGGCAGCAGCACGAATCCACCCATCTGTCGGCAGAAATCGAGGTAAACGACTGGATTGCGGCCAAGAGCCTGGCCGCAGTATGCCCCACCCTGCCGCAGGAAGCAAGAGAGCTTCTGCGAGCACAGTTCTCCCCGGAAGTACAGCAACTGGCAGATATTGTGCCCCTGCTGCACGCTGCAGCTCTGCTGCCGCCGGAAGCCCGTATTCCCTACCTGCAAAGCACAACCGAGGAAGGAAGCGAACAGGAAATCGCTCTGGCACTGCATGTCTGCGGTGCTGAGTTGAAGGAAGGCCAGGGCCGCGCCGCGCTCAAGCTCATGGGAGCCTTTCGCCCGGGCGAGGCTTTCATGCTCTCCCTGCAACTCTCCTTTTTCTGCGGGCTCATCGTCTCCTTTCCGCTACACATGTACTTTCTGCTGCGTTTCATCGTGCCCGGCTTGCTGGAACGGGAGAAACGACTGCTCTACCGGAGCGTTTTCTGGGGCTTTGCGCTCTTCCTGAGCGGCTGCGCTTTTGCCTACTTTGCCGTGCTGCCGCGAGTGCTGAGCTTTTTCTACAACTATTCTCTCGACATGGGAATTGAGAACGATTGGCGCATTGGCTACTACCTAGCCTTCGCGGCCAAGCTCGTCTTTGTATTCGGCGCCGTCTTCGAGCTGCCGGTCATCGTGGTACCGCTCATCAAGCTGGGTATTCTGAACTACGAGCGTATGAAGGTGACACGAGGCTACGCGCTCATCGCCTGTTTCGGCGCTGCGCTTTTCCTGGCCCCCGCGCCGGACCCCGCTACCATGTTTATCATGGCTCTGCCCATGTACGCGCTTTACGAGCTCTGCATCCTCTTCGCCCGCCTCGAACAAGGTAAAACCCACACACTATGAATACCCCTGCTCCCCGTAAACTTCATGTCCCCGGCAAACTGGTTATCACGCCCCCCGAGCCGAAACCGGCGCCCCCGCCTCCGCCTGCCTGCGTGGAAGCACGCAGAAGATTCATTAAGTACTTTCTCTCCATCACAGGGGCACTTACTCTGCTGGGGAACCTGATAGCAATCATCCGCTGTGCATGGTATAGCAATGCACCTGATGTCACATTCTTTCAGAATGTTATTGGCTTTTTCATGAGTATCAGTTCATTCGCCATGATTGAAGTACCGGCTTTCGCGATTCTGTTGATTCCCACGCGCAGCTCTCGTGGCAGCCTGTTCCAACTCGTCGGGCTGACGCTTCCGCTCTTAATTGCCATTTCCAGTTGCGCGTTTTGCTGGGTAGACCCCGATGTAGCCTGGGGGTACGGAGCCTTTCTGGCGATGCTTACCTTGTCCGGCGGATTATTCATCTACCTGCCGGGGTTTCTGCTGCATATCACTCTCACCCTCATCAGCAATTACCGCAATCGCGCATGAAAACGCATCGCCACATCCTGCTGATTTTCGGCATCGCCACACTGGTGGCACTCTCCGCCTGCACTGTACGCCACCCGGGCACATGGTTAGCGCTGCTGGTATTCTACGGGCCTACCTTCATCCCGCCCTTTATTCTGCTCTCCATACGCAAACGCAACCGAGTAGCAGATATCATGCAGCGGGTGCTGCTGATTGTACCTCTGGGCATTGCTCTGGGCTGTTGGCTTATGTGCATGGCACCCACCGGCAATCCGGATGGTGAGTTGATGGGCTGGGCCCTCCTCACGACCGCCTGGAGTGTCATTCTCACCCCCATCTGCGTTATTCCTTTATTACTGAAAAACAAACCTCTGATACCTCCCATGAACCCGCTCAGTTTCCGCCGTGCCACCCCGCTCGACCTGCCTGCCCTGCGCCACCTGTACAATGAAGTGATAGATGGCATGGATGGCGCTGCCTCCCACGCCCAGTGGCACCGCGGCGGCTACCCTACAGATGCTTTCCTCCAAGCGAGAGCCGCCCTCGGTGAACTATGGGTAGCAGAGCAACACGGATCCATGGTAGCCGGCATGGTGCTGAATGCCGAATGCAACCCCGGCTATGCCCAGGCAGATTGGCAGGTAGCTTGCGAACCGCACGAGGTCATGGCTATCCACACACTTGGCGTCAGTCCCCGTGTGCAGGGGCAAGGGGTCGGCAAAGCCATGGTGCAGCATGCCACCCATATTGCCCGTGAGAAAGGCTGCAAAAGCATGCGCCTGGATGTCATCGATACCAACCCCGCTGCCGGTCAGTTTTATGCCCGCCTCGGGTTCCGCTTCCTCGGCCGCTACCGCCTGGACTACCCCGGAGCAGTCTGCACAGACTTCGACCTCTACGAGCTGCCGCTTCAAAACTGAGTCCTTTTCTTTCTAAGACTCAGAGTCTTCCTGCAAGGCTCGCAAAAGAGATTCGAGAGATGTGCAGATACAAGAAGCGCGGGAGAAGTCTGCGCTCTCGGTCATACGATTGGGTATAGCAACACAGGGAATACCGGCATTCTTTGCAGCTATGGTGCCATTCTCCGAGTCCTCGATGATAAGACAGTCCTGCTTCGGGAGTGCAAGACAACGCTGAGCCGCCAGAAAAAGGGCGGGATCGGGTTTTACGGCATAGCCATCCGTGCGAGTAAAAACACCATCAAAACGCTTGTATATACCGAGTCGCTCCAGCCAGCCCTGCACCCAGCGGCGAGAAGATGAGCTGGCTACACTAAGCCCGATTCCCTGCTCTGCACACCAATCCAACAAGGCAAGAGCTCCGGGCATAAGCCCGCTACGTGCCAGATCTGCCTCCAGCGCAGCTTGGCGAGCGGCGGTTTCCCTCTCCCAGTCGTATTTTTTGCCGGTTAATTTCTCCAGATGGTCTGCCGGGTTCCAGTGGGAGTACCCAGCCCCCAGACACGGCGAATATGTGGCTATGGATATCTCCTGCCCTTCGCGAGCATAGAGACGCACCCAAGATTGGTAGATGGCCCACTCTGTATCAACCAGCACGCCATCGAAGTCGAAGATAATCCCGCGCGGCCTTTTCATGCCCTCCCTTTCAGCTTGGCCACTACCCACTCTCGGAACGAGCGGTGAGCCAGATTTCTGCGGAAGAGCCACACCGCAATGACGATATAGAGAACGTTCGGAATCCAGGCACTTATCCAAGCCTGAATAACCCGCGCCTCACCCAGCGAGGGAAATACCTGGTAGAGGAACAACTGGAAAGCCGCCAGAACTACAGCTATGCCTATGCCCTTCATGGTGCCGCGGCGCTGGAACGTAACAGAACTGGGTATAGCCAGCAGAACCAGCACCAAGCAGTTGAATACGCGCGCTATGCGCACGTGCCACTCTGTACGCTTCTTGGCTCTGTCCTCCCGCGAGCCGGCACCGGATTTGATGTACTCGTAAAGCACTGAAGTGCCCACAGCATCAATGCGCCCATTTGTACCGGGAGTGATAATCTGGTAAGGCTTTTCCCCGAAATCACACACAAGAACGTCTGTAACACGTTTATCCTGCGGCCGGCCGTTCACAAGAGCAAAATCTAGCACAGTCACATTGCCGCTCAGCGTCCAGTTTGCCTCCATCTTGTTCCAAGTTGCAAAGTCCGCCTTATACTGGCATACAAACTCACCACTTGGGCTAAACTGGTCGATAACAACATCGCGCATGGGTGCGCCGGGGTTTGTGATGGTGGCGGGTATACCCACTCGCCAGATGCGGCCAAACGTTTCGCTCTTATACCGAATACTTTCCGGCACATCCGTAGGACGGCGGCCCAGAATAAGCTCGCGGTACATAGAGCCGTTCGGCGCCCAGTGGAACCCGAAAATACCATATATCATGGCTACCAGCACAGAGAAGAAAAACACCGGCATGCACAGGCGCAAGAGGGAGCGGCCGGACTGCATCATACCTGTTATCTCGCAAGTACCGGAAAGCTTGCTGAGGCACCACATGGTACCCATCATCAGCGTGAAAGGCAAAATCTGGTAGAGGAACATGGGCAACTGCGAGCCGTAGAAACGCAGAGCCTGCACCACAGGGTCATCGAAACGAGAGCGAAAACGCTCCATATTATCCGTAAAATCCGCCAAAATGTATATGAGCAGCAGAATGAGCGTGCACATCAGAAAGTAGCTGATAAAGTTTCGGCTCATGTAGCGGGACATCGAACCCATGCACGCATAACCTACAGCACCGAAAAAAGGCAGGTAGCAAAGCAAGCCCAGAAACACCGGGCGGCACATCTGCTCTATCGGATAACTCTCCGGCATGCCCGGCACTTCCCACTGCATCTGCTCCAACTCAGCCGGTACCAGCCACGCAGCCAGCAGCGTGCCGAATATCAACAGCACAAGGGCAGGAACAGTTCTCTGCATCAGCTCTTTCACTCTTATTCTGTCTCCTTATGGTATTATTGCTCAGCATCCACGCCCAAGACGCTCCGCCAAAAAGCTCGGCAACCCGGCCTCCAGCACTGCATTCTGCGCAGCCTCTACATCGTACACTACTCGTTTAATGATAACAAGGTTCAAATCCGAATCATACACCGCATAACATGCACGCGGGTCATTATCTCGCGGCTGCCCTACAGACCCCACATTGATGCAGTATTTATACCCCGGCACCGGCTGAATCTCTGTATAGCCGTTCATGATGAGGTTGTGCTGGGCATCGTAGTCCTCTGCCGAGGCGCGACCGTTCCACATGTATACTTTAGGCACATGCGTATGGCCATTAAAACAAAGCTGCGAGAACTGGCGGGTAAAGCTACCGGAGGCATCATTCGCGTTCACTATGTAGCTCCATGCCTTGGGTTGATCCAGCGTGGAGTGTACAATGGTGAAAGAGCCGGCAGTGCCTCCGGCAGGACGCACTATGCGCTGGTACTGCAAGCGCGCCAACCACTGCAACTGCTCCTCGCTAAGCTGCCGCTGTGTCCACTCCATAGCCTCACGAGCCACGGGATTCATCTTGGCAAGAGACGGAGTCACCACCTCTTCATCGTGATTGCCCTTCACTACCGGGCACTCAATCTGGCGGATGTAGTCCAGACATTCGCGCGGATAAGCATTGTAGCCGACAATATCCCCCAAACACACCACCTCTGTGCAGTGCTCCCTGTCAAACGCATCCCCCAACACCGCACAAAGCGCGTGATAGTTTGCGTGAATATCGCTGATAACCGCCGTTCTTGACATTTCTTCTACACCACTTATAGCACAAATGAGCCCCCGCTGCAAGGTATTTTTGAGTTCCGAGCCGCCATATATGCAAAAAGACGCTCCGGAACCGCCGGTCATGGCGATTCCGGAGCGAGTTTAGGAAAGCAAATCACTTGGTAAGGCCATCTTGCTTGGCCTGATTCCAGTATGCATACTCGGAGCGGTTGAAGTCCACATACTCAGGGGAGAGGTCGGTCGTGTAGACCACATACTCCTCGCAGCCGAGATTCAGGTTGATGAGCACCTCGAACTCGCGAGCCTGCACACGCTCGCGCAGGTCATCGCTGGGCGTATCTGTCTGCTCGCCGCCGCGGCAGGCCGGCAGCCCGGCAATATCGATATCCACCTTCTCCTCCTTGACACGAGTACCACTGTACCCTACAGCATGAATGATACGCCCCCAGTTCGGGTCACCTCCATTCCAAGAGCTCTTCACAAGAGAGGATTTGGCTACACCTTCCGCCACACGGCGAGCCTCAGTTTGTGTGGGAGCCCCAACGACACGCACTGTCACATATTTAGTCACGCGCTCACCATCCTGTACAATGCGCTTTGCCTGCTCCATCATAACGTAGTGAAGCGCTTTCACAAATGCCTCCCACCCCTCGCAGCCGGGAGCCAGCTGCACACCGGAGGCGCCATTAGCCAGCACGAGACAAGTATCGTTGGTGCTCATATCGCCATCTATAGTAATGCGGTTGAACGACTCGGACACCCCCTTGTGCACGATGGCATCCAAATCCTCGCGACTCACGCCGGCATCCGTGCAAACCAGGCAAATCATCGTAGCCATGCAGGGCGCAATCATACCGGCTCCCTTACAACAAGAACCAATGCGCACCGTCTTGCCGCCGATTTCCAACTCCACGGCCACTTCTTTCTCCCGCGTGTCGCTGGTGATGATAGCGGACGCCACATCGTGCCCCTTGTCCGCAGAAAGCTCGTGGCAAAGCTCCGGCAAGCGAGGCTCGATACGCACCATAGGCATGGGCAGGCCTATAACACCTGTAGAGCACACTGCCACTTCCGAGGCCTTAAGCCCCAATTCCTTGGCAACAATGCTGCATTCCTTGCGAGCTACAGCCACACCGGCGGCTCCGGTACAGGCGTTGGCATTGCCGCTATTGGCAACGATGGCGCGCACATTGCCGCGGCGCAGGTGATTCTGGCTCACGCGCACACAAGCCGCACGTACCCTGTTGGTGGTAAATGTTCCCGCAGAAGTGGTAGGCTCGGTGGAATATACCAGTGCCAAATCCAGGCGAGTAGCCGTGGGCTTCTTTATGCCGCAGCTCAGCGCATTGGCCACATAACCTTTGGCGGCTGTCACGCCACCCGAAATCTCCTTGAATGTGCTTTCGGACATAACGTAAAGTTGAGTTTTATGCTCTGTACCCACTCAATTTGCCACACTCCGGCTCATTCTGCAAGCCTAAAAACACCTTGCTCTGTCAACAAGCGCATTTCACGACATGATTTTGCCTTGCCATGCAAGCTTAGAATCGCTATAATGTGCGCACGGGATGAAAGCCCCCCGCTAAACAAGCATGCAAACAAATCCCACCGGCAAAGAAGTAACAAGGCGCACCGCCACCCCGGCGTTCATGGTGCGCAAAGCCGGCGTGCGGATGACGCGCCAGCGCCGAGCAGTCATTGAGGTTCTGTTGCAGTCCTACGACCACCCGACAGCGGCTCAGATATACGAACGAGCCAAGGAAAAACTGCCCGGCATCTCGCTGGCTACGGTGTACAACTGCATCGAATCCTTGGCTGAGCAGAGACTTATCAACCAACTGCATTTCGACAACGGCCCCTGCCGGTTCTGCCCGAATGTGGAGCCGCACGTGCATGTGATGGACGATGAGACCAACCGCGTGCTGGACGTGCAGCTCAAGCAAGGGCTCACCCCCGAGGATGTTTTTGACCTGCCCGAAGGTGTACACATCAAGAGCATGGAAGCTTACCTGCGTGGTGAGATTCCGGAAAATTGTCTGACAGAAAGCGAAAAATGAGCCTGATTATCAGAAACTTGAGTGCGCGTGTAAAGGATGGCGCACAGATATTGAACGGTATAAATCTGGAACTTCCCAAGGGAGAGGTGCACGCCATCATGGGGCCGAACGGCTCCGGCAAAAGTACGCTCTCCAAGGTGCTCTGCGGCCACCCGGACTACGAAGTCACCTCCGGCACAGCCGAGCTCGATGGGCAGGATTTGTTCTCCATGAGCGTGGATGAGCGTAGCCGTGCCGGGCTGTTCCTCGCGTTCCAGTATCCGGTAGAAGTGCCAGGGGTGACGAATGCCAACTTCATGCGCGCTGCTCTGCAGGCTCGCCTGCCCAAAGGCGAGGAGCTGGATGCCGTGAGCTTCTACAAGACCATGCGCGGCAAGATGGCCACACTCGGCATGGATCCCAAGTTTACAGCCCGTGCCGTGAACGAAGGCTTCTCCGGTGGCGAGAAAAAGCGCAACGACATTCTGCAGATGATGATGCTGGAACCCAGCTACGCCATACTGGACGAGACAGACAGCGGGTTGGATGTGGATGCCCTGCGCATTGTCTCCGAGGGCGTCAATGCCATGCGCGCCCCCTTCCGCAGCTTTTTGGTCATCACGCACTACAAGCGCCTGCTCGACTACATAAGGCCCGATGTAGTGCACGTGCTCTACAAGGGGCAGATTGTCCGTACCGCCGGCTACGAGCTGGTGGAGCACATCGAGCAGCACGGCTTTGACTTCCTGAAATCTGAGGAGTGATGGACGAGACACCCTTCCAAATAGACACGCGCGGCGAGTTCTCCTTCCCCGAGAACCACAAGTATGATGCCGGATTCGGCCCCACAGAGGCCACCATAGACTACATCTGCGATGCCAAGGGCGAGCCGGACTGGGTGCGCGAGTTCCGCAAGGCGGCCTTGCGAAAATTCAACGAGATGCCCATGCCTACCCACTGGGCGCCGGAGGGTATCAACAAGCTGGACTTCGACAAAATACGCTATTACCTCTCCCACGGCACCATGCCCTACAAGAGCTGGGAGGACGTACCGGATGATGTGAAGCGCACCTTCGAGCGCCTGGGTGTTCCCGAGCAGGAGCGCGCCTTCCTGGCCGGTGTGGATGCCCAGTATGACTCCGAAACAGCCTACAACAACATGCGCGAGGAGCTCAGCAAGCAGGGCGTCATCTTTGTGAATTCCACAGAGGGGTTACGCGACTACGAGCACATCTTCCGCCCTTGGTTCGGCAAAGTTATCCCTGTGAGCGACAATAAGTTCTCTGCGCTCAATCACGCGGCCTTCTCCGGCGGCTCATTCATCTATGTGCCCAAGGGGGTCAAAGTAGCTCAGCCGCTGCAGGCCTATTTCCGCATTAACTCCGAGAGCATGGGGCAGTTCGAACGCACGCTTATCATTGCGGATGAGGGGGCAGAGCTTATGTACATGGAGGGCTGCACCGCCCCCAAGTACGACAGTGCCACCCTGCACTCCGGTGTAGTGGAGCTGGTGGCTCTCAAGGGTGCAAAGATTCAGTACGTCACCGTGCAGAACTGGGCCACCAATGTGTACAACCTCGTCATCCAGCGTGGTCTGGCTATGGAGGATGCCGAAATACGCTGGATTGACTGTAACATCGGCTCCGGCCTCACCATGAAATACCCGGCCGTGGTGCTTCAAGGGCGCCGCGCCCGTGGCGAGGTGGTGAGCATATCGCTCGCCCACAGCGGGCAGTTGCAAGACACCGGAGCACGCATGATTCACGCAGCCCCGGAAACAACCTCCAACATTGTGGCCAAATCCATCTCCATCGGCGAGGGGCGTGCCAGCTACCGCGGCGAGGTGAACGTGCTCAAGGGCATGAAAGGATGCAAGAACAACACGGAGTGCGATGCCCTGCTCATCAACCCCGCCAGCCGTACGGATACCTACCCGGCCATCACCGTGAATGGCAACGCCTGCGCGGTGCAGCACGAGGCCTCCGTCTCGCAGGTGGATGAGGAAATGCTCTTCTACATGCAGCAGCGAGGCCTGACTCGAGCTCAGGCTATGAGCTTGGCTGTCAATGGCTTTATTAACGACTTGGTCAAGGAATTCCCCATGGAGTACTCCGTGGAGCTCCGCCGACTCATTGACCTGGAAATGGAAGATTCCATCGGCTAACCCCCCCTGCACTGCATCACATTATGGATTTCCCTCAGAATATGAGCATGGAAGAAGCCTTCGCCCTCGCAGAGGCCGAGGCCAAGCTGAATCAGGCTCTCAGCGAAAGCAAAGCCCGCTTCGAAAACGCCGTGCTGCCCCACCGCCGGAACGAAGACTGGCGCTTCGGCCGTCCGCACAAATATGCCACCGCGCTGGCGGAGCTATTGCAGAGCGACACGCCCTCACAGGGCGAAGCCACGGTGCAGCACGCAGGCGAGGCCGCCGTACCCGTGAGCGCAGAGGATGAAGACCTGCGCCGGACGGAGATGCTCATGCCCACCATCGGCTCGGATGCCCTGCTCGGCATGCACTTGGAGCGCTTCGGCAGCGGCTACGCCCTCTACATTGAGGAGGATACAAAGAAACCCATCCGCATAGAATATACAACCCGCGGCTTATTCACACCCTCCACCTTTATCATGGTCGCCCCCGGTGTGACGGCAGAGGTAGTCGAAATCCACCAGGGAGAAGGAGACGCGGCTTCTATGCTTGCCACACGCAACATTCAGGTAGCAGAGGGTGCCAAGCTGAAGCTCTTGCACCATAGCGCCAACATGGAGCGCTACATGTGTATCACCAATATCCAGAACATGGGAGGACAAGTTGTACAACTCACCAGACACGATACCCACGACTGGGCACGGGAAGAGACCGTGGCCGAAATATACACCCCGGGTTCGGATGTGCAGCTGTACTCCTCCAACATCCTACACGGCGTTCTGGACCAGCACACCAAGCAGATTCACCACGTGGGTAACGCTACTAGTAACCTGCTATACAAGAATGTTGTAGGAGGCGATGCCACCGTTATCTTCGCCGGCAACATCTATGTGGCACCCGGTGCCCACAACACGGATGCATACCAGAGCAACCGCAATCTTATGCTCAGCGAAAAAGCAACCGCGCATTCCCTGCCCGGGCTGGAAATCCTGGCAGACAAAGTGCGTTGCTCCCATGGTAGCGCCAGCTCCGGTGTCGATGAGCAGCAGCTCTTCTACCTGCTCAGCCGCGGTATTCCACAGCAAGATGCCATCGACCTGCTTGCATACGGCTTCGAGAAAGACGTCATCGAAAAATACGAACGAGCATGACCCGCTTTCGCCCCTGCATTGACCTGCACAACGGCTGCGTGAAGCAAATCGTCGGCGGCACTCTCACCGACGATGGCGCAGGCCTGCGCACCAACTTTGTGGCCGAGCACCCGGCTGAATGGTTCGCTGCAAAATACAAGCAGGACGGCCTGCGCGGAGGCCATGTCATTAAGCTCGGCCCCGGAAATGACGCCGCGGCTCGCGCTGCTCTCGCGGCCTACCCCGGCGGCCTGCAGATAGGCGGCGGCATCACCCCCGACAACGCGGAAGAATGGCTTGCCTTCGGAGCCTCGCACGTCATCGTCACCAGTGCCCTCTTCGACAGTGAGGGGCGCTTCCGCCGCAGTGTCCTGCGCGAGCTGGTAGAGCGCGTGGGCAAGACGCGACTCGTGCTCGACCTCAGTTGCCGCCGCACGCGAGATGGCTGGGTCGTAGCCATGAACCGCTGGCAAACCCTCACAGAACTGGCCGTCACGCCCGCTACCCTCTCCGCTTTGGCAAATTGCTGCGATGAGTTCCTCATCCACGCCGCCGATGTCGAGGGCCGCTGCAACGGCATCGACCGCGAGCTGGTTTCCCTGCTCGGCTCTTGGCGTGGTTGCCCCATGACCTACGCAGGCGGCATCGCAACCCTCGCAGACTTCGACCTCATCGACTCCCTCTCCGGCGGCTGCATCGACGCCACCGTCGGCAGCGCACTCGACCTCTTCGGCGGCTCCGGTGTGCGTTATACCGAGCTTATCGCTACCCGCAGATGATGATTTCCTGCCCTTTTTTCAAAAAAATCGCGCTTTTTGAAATTTTAGGCTTGCAATACGCCCCAATTTAGCGTATAGTCGGCGTGCACCCTTACGGGGTGCATACAGAACAATAGTTCGACTGGGCAGGTGTCTGAGTGGTCGAAAGAGCACGATTGGAAATCGTGTGTACGTCAAAAGCGTACCGAGGGTTCGAATCCCTCCCTGTCCGCTGAAAATCCCTACGGCTTAACTGCTTGTAGGGATTTTTCCTTGTACCTCATTCAGATTATATTTGCTAAAAAAACGTGTAAAGGCCGCTGCTATGGAGTTGTCTTCGCAAAAAGTAGTGGTGACGCGGGTGTCGTAGGTGTCTTCTCCTATGGTTTGGAGTTTGCCGGCTATGTTGGTGCCGAAGCGGCCGAGTTCTCCGAGTTCGGCTTGCGGGTCGCGTTCCCACGTTTGGAGGTGGTCGCTTATGATGGAGTAGTTGCTCTCGATGTTTTTTTGCACAAAGTGGTTGACAAACTCTTTAAGGTTTTGTATTCTGGTGTTGGGCACACCGCCTTGCTGCCCCGTGTTTGGTACGCGGGTAGCGGCAAGGGTATCGGTTGTGCCCTTTATGTTGTCTACAGTTTCTATATCTGTGGCGTCTGTCCAATCCGGCAAGCCTCTCTCACTCAAGGGGGCTCCGTTACCCCACTTGCGGTAAAACTCTGTTTGGAATATTTCTCGCTCTGTATTATTGCGTGTATCAAACGGCTTGCGGATGTTTAGGAATGCTTCATATAACATGGGAGTTCCTACATCTCGGCTGCTGCGGTTGGAGCTTGCGGAGGGGTGTCTGTATCGCTCTGCGTACCGTTTGTGCGGGGTGAAATAGGGCTCTTCGCGGAATATTGTAAAGCCGCCTGTTGGCGTGCCATGGTATACTACGAGTGGCTCGCCGTTTTCGTCCACCACCTTGCTTGCATTAGCCGGGTCATTCTCCCAGTCACCGAACCAGTTTTTGAATGCTTGTGTGCGGACTTGCAGCCACTGACGCTCGGTTAGTTTGGTGGGCTTGCCGTTTGGGGCTTTCATGAAGGTGCCGTTCTTTTCTGCTGCAGCTTTGATGGCGGTGGTAACTTTTTTTTGCTCTGCTGTATTTTTGTAGTTGACAATATCCTCTTCTGTGATTACATTGTCTGTGAGGCCGCGATTGACCAGTAGGCGCACAAGGTCGGGTTTAAAGGGACTCGGCGCGTTGCTATTGGAGAGAGCGGCCTTATTGTATTTAGAGTATACGGTGTCACCTTTTCGGATACGTTCTTCTATTTTCTGCGTACTTTTAAGAGGGTAGGCTGACATGAGGTAGTGACCGCTTTCATCGTCTTTTTGCATTCGTAGAGCCGCCATGACGGGCGCCATATTGCCTTCTTTGTTTTTTGCTTCTATGGGCAGGTAGAAGATATATGAGGTCGCTGATTCTCTGATGACGAGTAGAGGGTCATCTAGGGATTTGATGATGTTTTCTATTTCTTCATCGGAAAGGTTGTGTTTATGGGCGAGTTTGTGCAAGGTCTCCGCTCTGGTGTAGATGCCAGGTGCGTTCTCTCCGAGGTAGGAAAGAACTCGCGGCAACGTGCAAAGTTCTATGCGCTCTTTTGATTTCAGTTGATTTGCTGTAGCTTTTTTGATAGTTTCACGAGATACCTTGATGGAGAATGTGGCTCCATCTTGTTTGTTGTTGTCGAGGTAGTTTTGGTAGGCTTGTGGTGCCCATTCTTTGATGGCGCGTTGGTTGCCTACGATGGTGCCGGGGAGTTTGATACCGGTGAGGCGTGTAAAGAGTTTGCTTGTGGCGGGGGTGTCGGGGGTGTTTTGTTTGGCGCGTTGTTCTGCGGCTGCCCATCCTGCGAGGTCAGCTTTTTTGTATGCGTCTTGGAGTTCTTGTCTGAGTTCGGGGTGGAGGTATGGGTTTTGCCACTTGGTGCGGAGTTCTGCGTTTTTTGCTTTTTCTGCTTTGAGTAGTGTGGGGTTGTTGATGGTGGTTTCGTATTCTTTGGCGTAGATGTCTGATTTTTTGCGTGTGGTGGCGGTGTGAACCCACTGTAGCAAACGCTATCGGGCTTCTACAAGCAAAAAAGTAGCGCAGTAAAGGGGTTATGACCTCTACCGCGCTCTATCGGGCGTAAAAATCTCGTACCGGCTGTGGGACTCGAACCCACACTCTTTCGAACTCGATTTTGAGTCGAGCGCGTCTACCAATTCCGCCAAGCCGGCATTTTGAAGTGGTGTGCAGAGATTTAAGCAGATGCCGTGGAAAATGTCAAGCGAAAAGCGGCAATACAAGTGGAGATGGCACAAAAAAATTGCCGCTGCCGGGCGAAAAGCACAGGCAGCGGCGATGAAGTGTGTATTTAGCGGGAGGCTCAGGCCTTTTTGCAGAACTCCTCCAAGCGGTCGAGACCTTCCTTCAGCACGTCCAAGGAGGTGCAGTAGGAGATGCGGATGGCATTGTCGTTGCCAAAGGCGATACCGGGGATGGCAGCCACCTTGTAGCGGGTAAGGAGCTTCTCGCAGAGGTCGAGCGAGCCGATGCCCAGCTCTGTGGTGTCGATAAAGAAGTAGAAGGCGCCCTTGGGCTCCACTACTTTAATCTTCGGCATGGCAGAGAGTCGGCTGTAGACGTACTGACGGCGGAAGTCGTACTCCTCGCGCAGGTCGGAGATGAAAGACTGGTCGCCGGTGAGCGCCTCGATAGCGCCGTACTGGCAGAAAGTGGTGGCGTTGGAGGCGCAGTGATCCTGAATCATCTTGATGTACTTGGCAATACCGGCCGGGGCGGCGGTGTAGCCCAAGCGCCAGCCGGTCATGGCGTAGCCCTTGGAGAAGCCGTTGATGGTGATGGTCAGGTTGTAGAGCTCGGGGGAGAGGGAGGCCATGGAGACGTGTTTCTCGCCGCCGTAGATGAGGTGCTCATAGATTTCATCTGCAATGATGAGGATATCCTCGTCCACCGCCACCTCGCCGATGGCGCGCAGCTCCTCCTCGGTATACACAGCGCCGGTCGGGTTGTGCGGAGTGGTAAGGATAATCATCTTGGTGCGGGGAGTCATGGCGTTGGCAAACTCCTCTGCGGTAATCTTCCAGCCGTTCTCGGCTTTGGTCTCTACAAACACGGGAGTAGCACCGCAGAGCTGCACCATGGAGGGGTAGCTAACCCAGTACGGTGAGGGGATGATGACCTCGTCCCCCTCGCTCACCGTGGCACGCAGAGCAGCGTAGACGGCGGGCTTGGCTCCGGAGCAAACACAAATCTGGTCCGGGCTATAGTCGAGGTTGTTGTCGCGCTTGAGCTTGTCGCAGATAGCCTGGCGGAGTTGGGGCAAACCTACGGAAGGAGTGTACTTAGTGGCGCCATCTTCCAGAGCCTTGATGGCGGCCTGCTTGATGTTCTCGGGAGTATCCTTGTCGGGCTCGCCGCCGGCGAGGCCGAATACCTGCTCACCGTTGGCCTTCATCTCTTTGGCCTTGTTGGTAACAGCAAGGGTGAGAGAAGGAGAAAGTGCAGCTACTGTGGGGGAAATAAAGTCCATTGCAGGAAAATGTGTTAAAAATTGATGTGTTTCGAGACAAGCCCGCAGGCCATGTCGCGCCTATGTTACCCTCTTACGCGCCAAAAGGCAAGGAAAATATGCAGGTGTGACGTAATAAAAGCGACGCGTAGTTTTCAGAGCTCAAGGTCTATGGAAATCTCATCATCCGAGGAAAGAGTCTCGACATCCCCGGTGCTCTTCTCTGCTGCGCGTGCTTTCAGGCCATCCATCTTTTTGCGCAGGTCATGCAGTTGAGCCATTGCAAAGCTATTTCCCTGAGCAGCCTCCTTACGATAGAGCTCAGTGGCCTTGTGGTACCATTTCGCGGCCTCGACGAATGATTGGGGCACGCCCTGTCCTTCCTGGCACATATCTCCGAGAAAAACCTGAGCCTGGGCATGCTCCTGCTCCGCAGCTTTGCGGTACCATTTCGCGGCCTCGGAGTCAGACGCCTCTACCCCCTGCCCGCAATAATATCGAACGCCCAGATTACACTGAGCCTCGGCATGCCCCTGTTCGGCGGCCTTGCGGAACCACTCTACCGACAAGCGGAGCCACTCCTGAGTCTCTGATTCTGAAGGTTGTGAATATGCTCCAAAAAGATACCGGACCGCCAATCGGAACTGAGCCTCGGCATGACCGGCCTCGGCGGCTTTGCGAATCCATTTGTTGAACTCCTCGTAGTCAGGGGAAGAGCCCTTTCCCTTTTCGCAGATGATGGCCAACCTGTACATAGCCTCCGCATCCCCGGACTCAGCGGCTTGCAGATAATGGGTAATGTTGTCAATACCTGGAGCGACCTCGGCCTGAGCTATGGACGAGGCGGGCATAGCAAGGCAGCACAAGGCCAAGAATAGATGAGTGTTGAGTTTCATATCACGTATATGGAGTGTAGCATACAGATATTCAGAAGTAAAGAAAAAACAGGACAGCCTATTTCCGGGATGCCCTGTTGTAAAGAATGAGATGGGATTAAACTCAGGCGAGCTGCTGTTTCCAGTATTGAAGGCGGCGCTCAGTGTTGGCCGGGTTGGGGGCGCCAGGGTTGGTGCGCAGAGAGAAAGCGCGGTCGAGGTTGAAGACGCCGTGAACATCGTCGCCGTACTCGGGCGAAATCTCGCGGAACTGCTCCAGGCTGAGTTGATTGAGCGGAGTGCCACTACCCACGGATACAGCCACGGCCTTGCCCACCAGCTCATGAGCCTTGCGGAACGGCACGCCTCGGCGCACCAGGTAATCCGCGAGGTCGGTAGCCAGCAGGAGCGGGTCGCTCACAGCGGCCTCGCAGCGGGCGGGGTTGATACGCATGGCGGCAATCATCTCCGCATTCACGCGCAGAGCCAGGCTAACAGTAGCAAAGGAATCGAAGAGCGGCTCCTTGTCCTCCTGTAAATCGCGATTGTAAGTGAGGGGCAGGCCTTTCACAGCCACCATCACGCTCACAAGGTTGCCGTACAGGCGGCCGGATTTACCGCGCGTCAGCTCGCAGACATCGGGATTCTTCTTCTGCGGCATGAGGCTGGAGCCGGTGGTGTGAGCATCCGACAAGGTGCAGTAGCCGAACTCCGCACTGCTCCACAGCACCAAATCCTCGCTCAGGCGGCTCAGGTGAGTGCCAATGAGCGACAGGCAGAAGAGCGTTTCCAGAATGTAGTCGCGGTCGGCTATGGCATCCATGGAATTCTCCGTAACACTATCAAAGCCCAGCTCGGCAGCGATGGCGGCGCGATCCAGATTGATGGTGGAGCCGGCGATGGCGCCGGAGCCCAGAGGGCTCACATTCACGCGGCGGCGGCAGTCCGCCAGGCGCTCCGCATCACGCCCCAACATTTCCACGTAGGCCAGTAGGTGGTGGCCTATGGTCACAGGCTGGGCGCGTTGCAGGTGCGTATAGCCGGGTATGCGGATTTCGGCATATTCCTCGGCCTTGGCCACGAGGGCACGCTGCAAGTTGCGCAGCAGCTCACGTGTGGCGTCTATCTCTGCACGGCAGTACAGGCGGGTATCGGTAGCCACTTGGTCGTTGCGCGAGCGTGCAGTGTGCAGTTTGGCACCGGGGGCGCCTATGCGGCGGGTCAGCTCGCTCTCTATGTTCATGTGCACGTCTTCCAGCTTTATGGACCACTCGAACTTGCCGGCCTCTATATCTGCCAGAATTCCCAGAAGCCCCTGCTCGATGGCACCGAACTCCTCCTGCGTGAGCATGCCGGCATTCAGCTGCGCGCGGGCATGCGCTATAGAGCCGGCAATGTCGTGCCGGTAAAGTTTCCAATCGTACGATACGGATTCACCGTACTGCAACACCAAATCTGCCGTAGCCTGCGAAAAACGTCCTGTCCACATAACGCGGGGCAGCGTACACCAAAACGCCCCCGAATGCAAGCAAAATCATGCAAATATGCATCTTTCCTGCCCTTGTGCGGTTGCAGGCTTACTCCTCTGCATCCGTTTCCGGCATCAGGTCGAAATGGCTCACCGCCGTTTGCGGTTTTACCGCCAAATCCAGAGCGGCATCTGCCACATGCGTAGAATCTATATCGAAGCGGTAGGCGTAGCAATCCGGGCAGTTGGCAGCTTCCTTGTCTACAATGGAGCCACACACCGTGCACAGCTTGTAGCTGGTCGGGTCGTTCGCTATGGTGGTCGCAATCTCTCGTCTGTCCGGTCTCATGCGCACCAGTATACCTTGCTGCGCATCATTCTGCAAGACCGGCGTCAGTCATAGGATGTACGAAGGACGAATTCCGATGTACGAAGTGAGCAACGCCTAGCATCGGTCGGTTCTAACTTTTTGGAACATTTCTAATTTTTATTGTTGACACCGGCAAATATTGTGCTATTATTTGCACACCTACACCACATATAGGAATACAAGGCAATGAAAATACGCAAGCGCAACGGACAGGAAGAAGCCTACAGGCGGCAAAAAATCGAGAGGGTCATCCGGCTGGCCTTTGAGAGTGTGAACCAAAGCGGAGCCGTAGAAGAGGTATGCCGCCTAGCCAGAGAAGTGGAGGAACGTCTCCCGCAAGAGGCGGCGGCAGTACCGGTGGAACAGGTACAGGATTTGGTGGAAGAAGTGCTGATGGTGAACGGACACTACGAGGCAGCTCGTAGTTTTATACTGTACCGCAATGGACGGCGCCGCCTACGCGCGGCTCGTACGGAGCTGCTGACATATTTTGCCAACTGTCCGGAACTGGATGCGGAGCTAAAGAGTATTCAGCAGGAATTCGGCGAGGATGACTACCCGCTGAGCCGCCTTAGTGCCAAGTTCCGTAGTTTCTGCACAGGGGAAGCCGCGGCTGCACATGCCCCGGCTTTGCTCACTCGCGCGGCCGCGGAGCTAACCTCTCGGGATGCTCCGCAGTGGGAAATGATAGCGGCGCGCTTCCGCCTGCTGAGTTTCCGCAAAGAGGTTCGGGCGTACGAGGAAGCACATGGGCTTAGCAGCTTTTACGACAAGATATTGCACCTAGTGCAGGAAGGCCTGTACGGCCACTACATAACCGAGGCATACACACGCGAAGAAGTAGATGCACTGGCACAGCTGCTGCGCCCGGAGCGCGACAAGCTGCTGAACTACTCCGGGCTGGAAATGCTGCTGGGGCGCTACCTCATCCGCACTCATGGCGGAGACATACCGGAGACACCGCAGGAGATGTTCCTGGGCATAGCCATGCACTTGGCTATGCGTGAGCCACAGAACCGCAGCGAGTGGGTAGAGCGCTTCTACGATATGCTCAGTACGCTGCGAGTCACTCTGGCTACCCCCACTCTGGCGAACGCCCGCAAGCCATTCCACCAGCTTTCTTCCTGCTTCATCGACACAGTGCCGGACAGCTTGGAGGGTATTTACCGCAGTATCGACAATTTTGCACGCGTGAGCAAATACGGCGGAGGCATGGGACTCTACTTCGGCAAGGTACGAGCCTGTGGCAGCGCCATACGCGGATTTCCCGGAGCTGCGGGCGGCGTGATACGCTGGATAAAGCTGGCGAATGATACCGCCGTGGCTGTGGACCAGTTGGGGGTGCGCCAGGGAGCCGTGGCGGTGTATCTGGATGCTTGGCACCGTGACCTGCCGGAGTTCCTGAGCCTGCGCACCAACAACGGGGACGACCGGCTCAAGGCGCACGATGTTTTCCCGGCCGTGTGCTACCCGGACTACTTCTGGCAGCAGGCGCGAGACAACATAGACGGCATGTGGCACCTCATGTGCCCGCACGAAATCCGCTGTGTGAAAGGCTATGCCCTAGAGGATTCCTGGGGCGAAGAGTGGCAGCAACGCTACCTCGCCTGCGTGGCAGACCCGCGCATCCACAAGCGCAGCCTGCCTATAAAGGATATTGTGCGCCTCATTCTCAAGAGTGCTGTGGAGACGGGAACCCCCTTCGCCTTCAACCGCGACCATGTGAACCGCGCCAACCCCAACAAGCACGCCGGCATCATCTACTGCAGCAACCTCTGCACAGAAATCGCGCAAAACATGAGCCCCATCCGCACCGTGCAACAGCAAATCCGCACGGAGGATGGTGAGACCGTGGTGGTGACCACCACCCGCCCCGGCGACTTTGTGGTGTGTAACCTCGCCAGTCTCTCCTTGGGACGTATCGATACTGAGAATCCCACGGAGGTGGCAGAGTTGACCCGCAGCGCCGTGCGCGCGCTGGACAATGTGATAGACCTGAACTTCTACCCCCTGCCCTATGCCGAGGTGACAAATCGAGCCTATCGCCCCATAGGATTGGGAGTCAGTGGCTACCACCACATGCTAGCCAAACGGGGCATCCGCTGGGAAAGCGAAGAGCACCTCGCCCTGGCAGACAGTCTCTTCGAGCAGATTAACCACGCCGCCATAGCTGCAAGCTGCGAGATAGCGGAGCAGAAAGGAGCTTACACCCACTTTGCCGGCAGCGAATGGCAAAGCGGGGAATATTTCCGCAGCCGTGGCTACACCGGCCCACACTGGCAGCAGCTGCAGCAACGCGTGGCCACACACGGTCTGCGCAATGCTTGGTTGCTCGCAGTAGCCCCCACCAGCAGCACCGGTACCATAGCCGGCACTACGGCCGGCATAGACCCCGTCATGAAACACTTTTTCCTGGAAGAAAAGAAAAACGGCCTCATGCCGCGCGTGGCTCCGGATCTCTCCCCCGCCACACTCTGGTACTACAAAAGCGCTCATCACATAGACCAAAGCTGGTCTGTGCGCGCAGCCGGACTCCGCCAGCGCCACATAGACCAAGCACAGAGCATGAACCTCTACATCACAAACGACTACACACTCCGCCAAATCCTCAACCTCTACGTCCTCGCATGGGAATGCGGGGTCAAAACCGTCTACTACATCCGTTCACAAAGCCTCGAAACCCAAGAATGCGAATCATGCAGCAGCTAACCCCCAAGCCCCTCTTCAACCCCCAGGGCGACGCCGACATCAACGCCCGCCGTATCATAGGCGGTAATACCACCAACCTCAACGACTTCAACAACATGAAGTACCCTTGGGTAAGCAAGTGGTACCGCCAGGCCATGAACAACTTCTGGATACCGGAGGAAATAAGCCTCGCAGCAGACGTGAAGGATTACCCGCGCCTCTCCCCCGCAGAACGCCGCGCGTACGACAAGATACTATCCTTCCTCGTGTTTCTGGACAGCATCCAGACCGCCAATCTGCCCTCCGTAGGCGAGTATGTAACTGCCAACGAGGTAAATCTCTGTCTCTGCATCCAAGCATTTCAGGAGGCGGTACACAGCCAGAGCTACAGCTACATGCTGGATACCATTTGCGAGCCGCAGCAGCGCACAGACGTGCTCTACCAGTGGCGTACGGACGAACACCTCTTGCGCCGCAACACCTTCATAGGCGAGCTGTACAACGATTTTCGCCGAAACCGCACCCCACGCACCTTCGCCCGCACGCTGGTAGCAAACTATATACTGGAGGGTATCTACTTCTACAGCGGCTTCATGTTCTTCTACAACCTGGCTCGCAACAACAAAATGCCCGGTTCGGCTCAGGAAATACGTTACATCAACCGCGACGAAAACACACATCTCTGGCTCTTCCGCAACATCATCCACGAGTTGCAACGCGAACAGCCCGAACTCTTTACACCGGAGCTAGTGGAAGAATACCGCGGTATGATTCGCGAGGGAGCCGAGCAGGAAATTGCCTGGGGATGCTATGTCATAGGCGACGACATCCCCGGCCTTACCGCTGATATTGTGACAGCCTACATACGCTACCTGGCAAACCTCCGCTGCCGCGGGCTGGGCTTCGAGCCCATATACCCCGGCCACGAGCAAGAACCGCCGGAGTGCAGCTGGGTATCCCAATACAGCAATGCAAACCTCATTAAGACAGACTTCTTCGAGGCTCGCAGTACCGCCTATGCCAAGAGCACCGCACTGGTAGATGACCTGTAAAAAACACGTGCAGCACGCAGCTTTCGCCGTGCTGCACGTGTTTTATTTTCGTGACTTATTTCTTGATGGCTCGCGCAGGATTCCCGGCCACAACGCAGGAAGGCGCTACTTCTTTTGTCAACACGGCACCGGCACCAATGACTGAGTTTGCCCCAATGCGTTGAACTTTGCCCGAAATAGCAATCGCGCCAAGCCCCACAAAAACACATTCTTCCAGCTCGAGGTAGGCACCTATAACAGAATGAGCCGCAATAAAGGAGTGTGCTCCGACGCGCGTATTGTGGCATACCACGGAGTGATGCCGTATGATAGTGTTACTCCCAATCTCCGTGTTGGGCTGTAGTACCACAAAGGCCTCTATACAAACGCCTTTTCCCAATTTGGCGGAACGAGATATCAGAGCAGAAGGATGCAAAAGGTTCGGTAGTTCACCACCTGCAGCCACTATCTTATCAGCTAGCCGACGGCGAACGCCATTGTCCCCCATGCTCAGCGCAAACTGCAAGCCTTGCAGAGAATCGAGGGCAAACAAATCTTCGTGGGTACCGATGATAGGCACACCATATTCCGGCTCCCCGGTTCTCCCCTCCTGGTAGTGATACAAGCCACCCACCTTATAGCCACAAGCTTCCGCCAATTCAATAGTCAGAGGTGTGCTGTGTCCAACTCCCAATATGTAAATAATTTTCTGCTTCACGAGAGCTAGCTTACCCTTTCGGAAACCGTA
>JAZNTO010000122.1:0-50907 GCA_045591805.1 Akkermansia sp.
CATAAACTAAACTTATCAATCAATAAATAAATGCCACAAGAAATTTCACCCTACGATACGACAAGAGCGGCAGCCTTTGAATTGTGGATGCAAGCCCGAATCCCATGGTTACGTTCTTTAAGACTTTGGACGTAACGCGGCTTGTCAAACTTTCCGAAAAAAAGCACTGAAGTTCAATATGATGTTGAATTACTGCGCTGCCCCCCTCCCTTCAATTTTCGCTTGGCAAAATCGAAAATTATGGTGGAGCAAGAGCACAGGAAGCTCGACCTCCGCGCCTCCTGTGGCAATAAAAGAAGAATCAGCGCGGCAGTGAGATACTGAAAAGCGGGGTATAGGGCGGCTCGGGGGTGCCACTGTAGGGGGCTATAGCACCATCGCGAATGATGTAGAGCTGCTCCTCGCCCTCCTTGCAGCGTACGGCCTTGCCCTCTGTGCTTACATAGCCGGCGTACGTGCAGCGAGAGTCCGTAATGGGCAACACAGCGTTGAGGATTTCCGCATAGTAGTCGTGCGAGGCGACTTGGGCAAAGAAATCGCGCCAGCGGGCATCCAAAGCCGAGGAGTGCATGATAAACCAGCAACCGGGATAAAGTGAGGAGGAAGAGCTGAGTACTTTGAACGCCTCGATATCATTGCGCAGGCTCTCAGAGAAGGCAATACCGGAGGAATAGGGGTCGAGGAGCTCCACCATGCGCACCACTCGAGCAAACATGTAGGCACGCGCCATCTCCGGACAGTTGGCCTCGCTGTGCTTGGCAATGTTGTGCATGAGGCGGGCAGGAGTCATCTCGCCCGCGGCCAGCTTCTCGCGCACAAAGCCCATAGCCTCGCGCTGACCTGCCAACACCACGGGGGTAAGCCCCTGCACTGCGGCCTCGCGCAAGTTCACCTTGCGCCTGGCAGGCAGCCCCTGCCCGTTGGAGAGAGTCATCACATTGTTGCGACCGCGCCGCGCCACTGTGCCTATGTAAACGGAAGAGTCCTGCACGGCACGTTTCAGGCCATTTTTCCACACATTATTGCGGTCGGAGAGCATGACGTCGATAAGCTCATCCATCTTCTCCGGGCGAGCGAGGCTGTACACAGAGGCTCCATCTGCATACATGGACTTAACCGCCTGCAGATGCGGAAGAATCTGCTCGGGCGCGATGGGGAAAGTCTCCACCGCGGTGAAGCCCGCCAGCTTGTATGCACGCATAGCGGCGTCCTCCGTACCAATGAGGCTTTGCACGGCTTCTGGGGTAACCGCTCCGGCCACTGAGGCGTAGCAATCCCCACAGGCGCGAAGCGCAGCCACATAGGCGGAGAGATCTGCCACGCCTTTAAGCGTTTCCGGCAAGGCGGCAAAGGCCTTCACTCTGTTGGCGTGCTCCACCAGCTGCTCACGCAGAGCGGGTTGGAGAGGCAGCGACTCTGCATATACATCGTACGCAGCCACGGCAGACTCTGCCTGCTGAGGCTCCAGAGAGCGGCGGCTCTGCGCATGCAGCACGGCAGCAGCGGTATTGTGCATGGCGCTGCGCACTGTTGCAGCCTCCTCTTCTGTGACGCTCAGCAAGGAGGTACAGGACAGGAATTCGGCGTACAATGCCTTGAGCCCCTCCATATCCAGCCCGGCCGCCGGATGAGCAAAGCGCGCCAGCACCTTGGGGCGAATCTCTGCCAGACGGTCGTAGAACTTGCCCATCAATACGGTGGCCTCCTTGTCCGCTGTGGTGTTGAACTCCGCCTTAAGCTTGTCTTCCACCTTGCGCACCTTGTCCACCAGCACCAGACCGCTTGTCAGCTCTGCAGCGGACACTGCGGGATTGGTGAGCATATCCGTTGCCTCAGAAAGCGCGGGAGTTATCGCGGCAATCTCTGCTTGGTAGCCGTTGTACACCTTCAGCCAGGCATCAGCCTCTGCCAAAGAGGTCTCGTAGCCGGAGTGCACAGCTTTGCAGAAATTGCGCATGGGGTCGATACCTCCCACCAAATCGCTTACCTCCACTACACGGCGCTCTGCCATGCCGCTCACAATACTATCCCGCAGGGAGCCGCCACGAGCATACGCAAAAAGAACAGCTGCAATAGTAAGAAGTATAATACCGCTCACCACACATGCAATAGTGCGGATGATAACTTTGCGACGGTGGCGAGCCGTAAGGATAGCGCGTACCTTTGCCTGCTGCTCTTCTATACGAGCCAGCAAATCAGTAGCTTCGTGCAGCTCCCGGAGCTTGGATGTCTCTTGGTGGAGCCCATGCAGAGCCTGTTCGCACTCGGGCAGCTCGCGGCGCTCTGTTATTTTTCGCTCAATATCGTGGTAAGCTTCCAGCTGTTTGTTGTAGTCTGCACGGAGCTTCTCTGCGCGGCAAAAGCGGTGCCAGTCCTCGTGCACACGAGCCAATATAGCAGACTGCTCCGGAGTAAGTTCCAAGTTCTTCTCTCGGGCAAACAGTCCTACACTCACTGCCATTTCCTCGCGTACCCGCAAATCGGCTGTGGAACGCAGTTTCGATATGTAGGAAATAAGCGTACTCTGCCAATGCTTGCGCTCTGCTGCGTCCACCTTGGCAGCGGCATCCCGATAGCCGGGCAACCCCTCCAGAGCATCCGCTTCCGCCATGAGGCGCA
Organism: Akkermansia sp.; assembly: GCA_045591805.1. Classification (GTDB taxonomy): domain Bacteria; phylum Verrucomicrobiota; class Verrucomicrobiia; order Verrucomicrobiales; family Akkermansiaceae; genus Akkermansia. Next base: position 2,620 of record JAZNTO010000122.1, read on the forward strand.
GTTTATTCACAATGCGTGTTATTTTGGCCAAATTGCCACCGGCCAACACATCCGGCAACTCCTTGGCTGTCTCTCTGTAAAGGCGCTTTCCGACACGGCGCAGCATTTCTGCCGCGCGGGTATCTTCCGGGCACTCGCCAAGTAGTTTCTGCAACACGGAAAAACAAACCTCATCCCGACCGGCTGCCACTGCATCGTTGTACTGCCGATACAAGGCACGAGCAAAAGCAGAAGCCCCCTTAGGCTCCTGAAGCTGTGCGAGTTGCGGATTAGTCTCCATAGATTCCACAGATTGAGTTTCAGCGTTTTCCGGTGTCATGACTCTGTGCGGCGTATATTGTGGGTAGACAATAGCACAAATGCCGACCCTACACAATCTTTTTTCGTGTCAAACTCGTGGAATCCTCGGAGCCCATTCGTCATTCCATCAATCCGCCTACCCATGTGCTCCCCACCGCCAACCAGACAGGAAGAGTCAGAAAAGAACAGACTGTTGTGGAAAGCAAAATCTGCGTGCCCACCTCAGGTCGGCCACCAAAACGCTTGGCTATGATAACAGGTATTACGGCGCTCGGTATAGCGCTCTGTATCACCATGATACGCTTGATAAGCGGGTCTACCGGCAGTGCCCACGCCACCAGCAGAATAAGCGCCGGAGTGATACCCAACCTCGCCACCAACCCGGCCACAAGCATACGCGGCTGCCAAGTAAAATTCCGAGTCAGGTCATACATAGAGCAGCCGAAGATGATAAGACAGATAGGCGTAGCAATAGAGCCGAGCATCTCCGCCGTTTTCATAACCGGAGCCACAGCCACATACTCCCCCACCCCACTCCAAGCCAGCAGCAGAGAAAAACAAACGGCCAGCAGAGGCCCGCGGAAGAGTGTTGCAAAGCCCAGGTTGCCAAGCCCTCCGCACATCAGAATAACGCCCACACTCCACACAAACAACTCGCAGCCCATGTTGTGAATGAACAATACGCCCATGGACGGATCCCCGGCATTGCTAAAAAGCATGTGCACAATCGGTATCACAAAGAAAGCGTAATTCTGCACCCCGGCTGTGAGGGTGAAGGTGCGCAAACCCGTACCAATGCGCAAGCGCAGAACACGCGCTACCAGCCAAGCCACAGCCACACCAATGCTCATCTCCACAAAACCACAAGCAATCGCCTGCCCTGAAAAGGCTAAAGACGTGATGCGAGCATCTGCCTCTGTTACCATGTACTTCATGATATTGTAGAATATCAGGCAGGGGTAGCCTACATCCATAGCAAGACGAGTTATCACAGCATCATGCTGCGGCTCAATGGCCTTATTGCGCCGCAGGCAGAACCCAATGGCAAAAAAGGCAAACACCGGCAGCGTGGAGATGAAGGAGTTCAGGATGATTTCGCCCATAATACGCAGCTTATTCTACCACGCTTTCCCCTAGCGGGCAAGCCACAAATCCGAAAAAAAACGGAAAAACGATGGCCATTTCGCGTTGTAACTAAGACACCCTACACGAACGCGGCATATTGACCTTTTCGCCGGATATTTTGGTATTGACAATTCTTCCGCATGGTGGTAGGCTTTGCCCATGGCAAACGAGGATTTGATTCAGGAAATCGAGCGCCTTAAGACAGAGCGCAACGCCGTCATCCTGGCGCACAGCTACCAGCGCCCCGAGATACAAGACATAGCGGACTTCGTGGGCGATTCCCTTGCGTTGGCGCGCAAGGCGCAGGAAGCAGAGTGCGAGGTGATAGTCTTCTGCGGAGTGCATTTCATGGCGGAGACAGCCTGCATACTGAACCCCACGCGCACAGTACTGCTGCCGGATCTGAATGCAGCCTGTTCTCTGGAGCAAAGCTGCCCGGCGGAAGAGCTGGCCGCGTTCTTGGAGGCAAACAAAGAAAAAAATTACTATGTCGTAGCCTATGTGAACTGCTCTATAGGAGTAAAGGCACTGGCAGATGTCATCGTTACCAGCGGAAACTCACAGCGTATCATAGAAACAGCTCCCACTGACCGCCCCATCCTCTTTGTACCGGATCGCAATCTCGGCGCTTGGACGGCTCGCAAGGTAGGTCGCGAGATGACGCTTTGGAATGGCGCCTGCCACGTGCACGAACAATTCACACGCGACAAAGTGCTGGAGGTAAAAGCCCAATACCCAAGCGCCCCCATTGTGTGCCACCCCGAGTGTCAAGAGCCAATCCGCCTGCTGGCAGACCATATATGCTCCACAGAAAAAATGATACCCTACTGCCGGGAAAGCGAGGCGGCGCAATTCATCATCGTGACAGAGAGTGGCATTCTGCACCGCCTGCGCAAGCTGGTGCCGGGCAAAGAGTTTATAGGCGTTGGCACAGAAAAATGTTCCTGTGCTGAGTGTGAGTACATGAAGCTTAATACACTGGCCAAGATACGGGATTGCCTGCGCGACATGTCGCCGGAGGTCTGCGTGCCGGAAGAACTGCGCCTGCGCGCGGAAAAACCGCTACTGCGCATGCTGGAGCTCTCCCACTAACCCGGCATGGATATAGCCCCATACATACAAGCTCACGGCAACTGGATTTCCATGGCAGAGTTCATGGAACTGGCGCTCTACGATGAAAGCGGCGGGTACTACAGCAGCCATATCGCCGACATAGGCTTTCGGGGGGATTTCTCCACCTCTGCCACCATGTGTGACCTGCTGGCGCGCCGTATTGTGCAACAGTGGCGCGAAAGCTGCAAAGCTCACAGCCGCAGGCTGCCACTCATCGAACTGGGCGGCGGAAACGGCGATTTGGCCATGGCAATATGCCGCAACATGAGCATTTGGGAGCGCATGCTCTCCCGCTACATTATGGTAGATCGCTCCCGCACCTTGCGCAACCTGCAGGGGATGGTGGGCGGCCACTCCGTCACAGTGCTGGCAGACGTACAAAAAGCGCTCAAAAAGGCGGATGGGCGAGCCTTCATCTTCTCCAACGAACTGCCGGATGCTTTCCCGGCGCGCCAATTTGTGTACCAAAACGGGGAGTGGCTGGAGCTAGGGCTCAGCGTGGCAGGCGGGAGAATTGTGCGCAGCACGCAGAAGCGCCCCCTGCCCGCCTCCTCCGCATTCTCGCGCTGGGCACAAGAGGGGCAGATTATCGAAGTGCACGAGAGCTACTTTGAGTGGTATGCCGAGTGGCAGAAAAGCTGGAAGTGCGGCACAATGCTGACGATAGACTACGGGCAGCTCAACGACCGCGTGTACTACCGCCGCCCACAGGGGAGCCTGCGCGGCTACAAGGCACACACACTGCTGGAGGCAGATGAACTGCCGGCACTGGCCGGACATTGCGACATAACCTGCGATGTGAACTTTACCGACCTCATCTCCCTGGCGCAAGGTAGCAAGGGAGACGTGGTGCAGTACATGAGCCAGCGAGATTTTCTTCTGCCACTGGCAGACCTAGCCAAACCGGAAGAGGCGCACCTGGTAGCAGACCCCGGCGCAGGAAGCTATTTTAACGTACTGCTGCAGCACCGTTTCGATGTGTGAGCCCCTATGCATACAAGGTGAGTGGCTAACACCCACCAACCTCCCCCTATGGCGTAAAAATGCCACGGGTTTTGCCGCCGAAGTAGCGGATTTTCTGGCAGATTGGTATTCGGATTCACCAACTATGCCGCTACACACCAGTGGCTCCACCGGCACGCCAAAAATCATACACGCCTCGAAAACAGCCATGCGAGCAAGCGCAAGAATGAGTTGCAGCGTGTTCGGGCTCACCCCCGGCAAGAAACTCCTGCTCTGCCTACCGATGCGCTACATCGCCGGCAAGATGATGGTGGTACGCGCCTTGGTGGGTGGCTGTGAGCTGGTACTGCGAGCCCCCTGCTCCACCCCGCTCACAGAGCTGCACGAACCCCTCGACTTTGCCGCACTTGTACCCATGCAGGCTACTGCCTCCCTGCAACAAGCGGATGGAGCGGAACAACTGGCCGCGGTGCGTACCATCCTACTGGGCGGCGCCTTCATAGATACTGCTCTCAGGGACGCTTTGCAACACCACCCCTCGCAAGTTTATGCCTCCTACGGCATGACAGAAACACTCTCCCACGTGGCTTTGCGACGCGTGAACGGAGCGGCCTCTACAGAGTGGTATAGCCCTCTACCGGGAGTCAGCATCTCCCTTTCCCCACAAAATACGCTCTGTATCAAAGCTCCGCACCTTGGCATTGAACAGATGGAGACAAACGACCTCGCAGAACTCGCGGCGGATGGCAGCTTCCGACTCAGGGGACGCAGGGATGCCGTCATCAACAGCGGAGGAATCAAGATTCAAGCGGAAGAAATAGAGCAACAACTTCACACGGCATGCGGGCTCACCATACTGGCGGTTCCGGCCCCACACCCGGTACTGGGTCAATGCATTGCCCTGCTCTGGGAGGGAGCAGCCTCCAACGAAAAGGCGCTACAGCAAGCCATCTCCACCCTAGCGCCCTACCACCGCCCGCGCCACATCCTGCGCGTCCCCCAACTCCCCCGCACCGCTACCGGCAAGCTGAACCGAGCCGCAGCGGCAAAGCTGGTTCACCCCTAGCAGTCGTTCATCTACGGCGACGGAACATGCCGCCAAAACCTCCCATACTACCCAATCCGGGCATCTTGGGCTTCTTGCCGCCGCCCCCCATCAGAGCAGAAAGATCAGGCATACCACCACCCATCATTGAAGAGAGGTTCGGCATTTCGCCCCCTTGTGGCATGGCAGACATATCCGGCATACCACCGCCTTTCATCATGCCCATCGCCTTCATCAGACCACCCATCTTCCCCTTGCCGCCCATCATTTCCTTCATTTGCTTAAAGTTCTTGATAAAGCGGTTCACTTCTATCTCGCTCACACCGGAGCCCTTGGCAATACGACGGCGGCGGGAAGGAATAAGCAACTTATAGTTAGCCCGCTCGGCGGGAGTCATGGAAAGCACGATAGCCTCCATTCGCTTCATCTTTTTGGGGTCGAGTGCCCCTTCCGGCAACTGCTTCTTAATTTTGCTGAATCCGGGCAACAATCCCAACAGCCCCTCCAAGGGACCAAGATTCTGCATCATGCGCATCTGGGAAAGGAAGTCGTTGAAATTGAACTCTCCGCTCATCATGCGGTTCATGGAGTTCATGGCAGACTCCTGGTCTATCTTCTCCGCCGCCTTTTCTACCAACCCCACAATATCGCCCATACCAAGTATGCGATCCGCCATACGCACCGGCACAAAGGGACCGAACATGTCCAGCTTCTCGCCCTCACCCACAAACTTGATAGGTTTACCGGTTACGGCTCGCATGGAAAGCGCTGCACCACCGCGAGCATCACCGTCCAGCTTGGTAAGAATAATACCGGTGAGACCTACAGCTTGGTCGAATGTCTGAGCCACGCGTACTGCCTGCTGACCGGTAGCTGCATCTGCCACCAGCAAAGCCTCCTGCGGCTCCAGGAACTTAGCTAGCTTGCGCAGCTCCTCCACCAACGCTTCGTCCACCTCCTGGCGACCGGCCGTATCGAAAATCATTACATCATGTTCCTGCTCCTTCGCCCACTTCAGAGCGTCTTTCGCCACACGTATAACATCTTTCTCCGTGGTCGCAGGAGTATAAACCGGCACTTCAATCTGCTTAGCAAGAGTGGCAAGCTGGTCTATAGCAGCGGGGCGAATCAAATCGCAGGCTACCAGAAGCGGCTTGCGCCCCTCTGCCTTGAGGCGGCGAGCCAGCTTTGCGCTCGTTGTTGTCTTACCGGCACCATTCAGACCCACCACCAAGATACGGGCGGGAGGGGTAAGATTCAACTCTGCTGCTTCGCCACCCAACAAAGCTGCCAGCTCATCCCGGAAAATCTTTACAATCTGCTCTCCCGGTTTTACGGTCTTAAGCACAGCCACACCCATGGCCTGCTCCTTCACGTGCGCTATAAACTCGCGCGCCACACTATACTCCACATCGGCATCCAGCAGTGCCATACGTATTTCACGCATAGCATCGGCTATATTCGACTCTGAGATTTTGCTCAGACCGCGTAGTTTGCGAAACGTGTCATCCAGCTTATCGGAAAGGAGCGAGAACATGCCGCAACTCTAGCACAAAACATGCACAAAGTCAAGCAACCACCGCGGCATACGGGTTGATTCCGGTGACATTTAGTCTTTTTCATATATCCTCCAAGTAAACAACGATTTACATATAGACCTCCATGCTCCTACGCACCATATTACTGTCACGCGGCATTCCATAAGCATAGGAAATGCTGTAGCAAGAAAAAAAACGAGAAAGATTGAAAAATCAGCGTTTTGATAAAAAATGTCGGCTGTTTAGTAGCGCGAAATAGCCTGGTTGGAGATGTGGAAACACTTGTTTTTTAATGTTTTATCACACTATAAGCATTTCCTATGCTGTAGAATACCCGAGGGGCGCTCTATTTTATAGACAAGCGCAAGGCAGCGCTTCTAAATAGCAGTCGCGCTTAATCCTCCTCTATAATTTCCAATTCACAAAAGCACGAAACCGCAGCAAACACACAGATGAGCAAGCTAAAAGATAGAAGAGCACATCTCATTATTTTTCTTACCGGCATTCTTATATCTATCTTATCTATTAGCAACCATAGCTTTTGGATAGATGAAGCAATGAGATTCAAGGTAGCAAGCACACCGGGTTTTGCCGCATTCTTAGACTTTGCTGCCAGCGAAAAACAATTTTTATTTCATGCTCTGGGGCGTCTGTGGATAGCCGTTTTCTGCACAGACGAAATATACATGCGTTGTATAAACGTACCTTTCTACCTCTTAGCACTCGCCTATCTTGTGCAGATTTTCAAAAAAATTAACATTAGTCCTTATTGGTCTTTGTTAATCGCAGCCCATCCGTTTTCTGTATATTACCTAAACGAGTATAGCCCTTACATAGCGCTCCTTTCTTTCACTCTCGGCATGTTATACCATGCTCACTTCACGGAAAACGCCGGAAGTATTAAGAATGCGTTGATAGCACAGCTGTACCTCGTTTGTGGTTACGGCCTGCATTTTATCTTCGGCTTTGTAGGATTTCTATATCTCGGGTTGCTACTGATACGATGGAGGCAAGCAAAAAGTTGGATAAGCATAAAAGGAGATATAGTTGCCGCACTAATACTCTCCCCGTTCTACGTGGTGTTTACTTGGATGTACCTGCACTACATGGCACATGGAGCGGATCGCGGCTGGGGCCCTCCTCATCTGGGAAATCTCTTGTATGTCGTATATTCTTTCTGTGGCATGCAAGGCCTCGGACTCCCTCGCAATGATATAAGGGCCGGCAATTTTGAATTGTTTACCCCATCCATGATGAGCCTACTCGGACTAATGCTGCTGGGTCTGTCATCCTTGTTTATTTTGCAATTTAAGGCGTTATTGAAAGCGCTTAAGAGTCGTATCTTTATAAGCTCCGCACTGGCAGGTTGTGTTTTTTCAGCAGCCTCCTACATGATGCATTTTCATTTCTGGGAACGTCATCTGGTATGGGTTTTCCCGGCATTTATTCTTGTTATTATTCCCTTATTATCCGGAGCTTGGCAATCCACAAAACTTCCGCTTACCAACAAAGGCGTTGTCATTCTGGTATTATTACTCACGCTAATATCATCCTACCGCTTACGTTGTTGCTATAACTACCAAAAAGAGGACTATAAAGGAGTTATCGGATGGATACAACAACATATTCCGGACAACGCTTCTGACCACGTATTGACACAAGGAATTCGTTTGGTTTTTGATTATTATCAAGTTCGCATGCAAGAATCTGTTGGGCCGGAGCAAACATCAGATTCTCACAGTATTGTATCCGTAGAAAACCTGAACAAAGACCGGCTCAAAGATACTATTCTAAACAAGCTAAACGAAAAAAATTGGATTTGTCTTATTCTATGGGAAAAAAACACCACAGCTCCATCAGTCTATAAAAACACAAAACAGTTCTTCGAGCAAATTGATGGGATTACAATAACTGAAGAAGCTCGTTTCAACACCTTTAAGATTTTTACAATCAAAAAGAAATAAGCTTAAGAACACGAGAACATGCCAAACGCCCACTTTCTTTAAGGAAAATGAGCGTTTTTGGCGTAGCCCCGACGGGAATCGAACCCATATCTGCCCTTTAGGAGAGGGCCGTTCTATCCATTGAACTACGAGGCCATGTGTTGGACATTAGACACTATCTGAGGGCTCTTGGCAAGCCGTAAGTGTGACTTCAGGCGCCAAAAGCCGCTTTGAGACGCAGAATCTGCTCCTCGCTGAGGTGGCGGGCAAGGGTGGGCAGCATGCGCGGGAAATACTCTGCGCGGGACCAGCCATGGAGGGGCTGGGGCGTCGGCTTGGTATATGCCCAAGTGGGTATGGGCATGATGAGGTCTATGACAGCTGTGGTGGCGGGAGCTATACGCAGCAGTAGAGCTTCCACCTGCGGTGCCAGCTCGGGGTGAGCTTCCAGTGCCCCCAGAATCCAAGTGAAGCTGAGGTGGTTCGGCACGGGAGAAATAGATTCCAGCAGCCCCCCCAAACGCTGCGGAGAGAGGCTGTATAACTTCTCCAGGAAAGCCTGCACTCGCAGATCGCTCAGACTCAGCAAGGCTTCGAGCACGGCCGGCGGAGCATCCGCTCGCAGCACGAGCATACGGGCGAGCTCTGCCACGCCTGTGAGTTTCTCTGCTTCGCCGGGCTGAGCAAGAGTTGCCAGCTGCATAGCGGCCGTCCGGCTCAGCAGCGGCTCCGGCTCCGCCAATGTATAGGGGAGCAGAGCGCGCCAGCCTTCGCCCTTGCGAGCGGTGATAAAGCGCACGAGCTGAGCTAGGCTGCCTTTACGCCCCTCGGCCGCCACCTTTGCGGCAAATATGGCGTAGGCATCTAGATTCTCCTGCAGGCGGTCGGGATCGTTGCTGGTGACGAGGCCGCAGGCTATCATAGCAAGCGGCCACTCATCCGCGCCGATTTCCTGCACCCTCGCAGGGTCCTGCACCATGGCGGCAAGGCGCTCCAGCTCAGAGAGCATGGAGAAGTTGTCCTGGAAAAGTCCCATGACCTCAGAGCTTATCAGTTTATACCACCGGGCAGTGTAGACATACCGCCGAATGACTCGGAATCCGATGCTGGGGCAGCGGGCTGCGGCGTGCCGAAGGGAGATGCTGTATCGAAGGGGGTGGGCGCAGCGGGCTGGGGAGCTTCCGCCGGCGTTTTCTCCGCGGGAGGGTCTACCGGAGTGGGAGCCTCTACATCCAGCAACGCAAGTCTCAACGCCGCCACGTTTTCGCTTACCAGTGGGCTATTGGGGCAGACGGAGCCAACCTGAGTGTAGAAATTGCGCGCCGCCTCTTTATCCCCGGCAAGCTGAGCAAGGTCTCCGAGGCTTATATAGGCTATAGCGCTGTATGGGTTGACAGGCAAAGAGATAACCTGCTTCCAATACGCAGCGGATTTGTCGTTCTGCTCCTCTGCCATGTAATGAGCGGCCAAAGCAGACAAGGCGCGCGCACGGAGCAACTCGCTCTGCGCGGTAGCGGCCAGACTCTCCAACTGAGAGACTCCGGTCTGCACGCGGGCGGTATCGCTCGTGAGCGCAAGTGCTTCCATGAGTCGTGCCGTATCGGCTGCATTTGTCTCCGCAAACTCGGTAGAGATGCGCGAGATAGCTTTCGCATCGTACTGAGCCGGTTCCACAGCTCCTTCTACCCGGGCAGAGCGTGCGGCATCGACTACCAGAGCACCGGCAATCTCCTGCTGCTCCACTCTGTAAGAGTAGTACCCGATCGCGGCACTGGCTGCCACCATGAACGCGATACCGCAGACGATGAGCTTCTTGTAGTGCTTGTTGAGAAATACCTCGTGCTTGGCAGGCCCGAGTTCGATTTCGCCTATGGCTTTGATTTCCTCCGGCGAGAGCGGCATTTCATCCGTATTGGGGGTATTTTTTTGCGTTTCCATGGTTTAGGATTTGTAAATGGAGCTGAGCATGTGGATGCGATCCACATCAAAATAGTTGTTAATACCGAGGTTGCGGTAGATTTCGAGGGTGGCTTTCGAGCGATTGAGCGTATAGAAATGTATACCGTCCACCTCGGCATCGAGAAGTTCTGCGCATTGATTGCTGGCATAATTGATACCAATGCGCTCTATACTCTCCCTGTCGCCCCCGGCACGCAGCATAGCTTTGAGCAGGCGAGCCGGGAAATTGGTGCCGGCGGAAAGCTCGGCCATGCGGTTCATACCGGAGATTGTCGTTACCGGCATGATTCCGGCAATAATGGGCACATCTATGCCCATAAGGCGGCAGCGATCCCGGTAATCAAAAAAGGCGTGATTGTCGAAGAAAAGCTGCGTGCAGATGTAATCTGCGCCTTCGTCCAGCTTGGCCTTAAGGTAGTCCATCTCGCGGATACGATTTCGGGTATCCGGGTGCCCCTCACAAAATCCGGCCACTCCAATAGTCAGACGCTTAGGCATACGGTTGCGGTTTTCCCACTCGCGTATAAAATGCACAAGCTCGGCTGCATGGCGAAAAGCATCTTTCGATGCGTCATAAGGGCGGTTGCGGGGAGGGTCTCCACGCAAGGCCAGCACGGCGGACGCGCCGGCATTGGCATATCCCTCCAGTATACTTTCTATCTCTGCTTCCGTATGGCCCACGCAGGTGAGATGCGGCACAGTAGGTATCCCCCGCTGCTGGATATCGTGCACAACCGAGCGCGTAAGTTCCCGCGAGCCTCCGCCGGCGCCGTAGGTCACGCTCACAAAACTGGGGCGAAAATCCTGCAGCTTAACCACAGTCTCCAACAAAGCACGCGCGCCCTCCTCCGTTTTGGGGGGGAAGAACTCGAAGGAAAAGGTAGGCGTATTGGCAAACAGGGGCGACTGTGAGCAGGTACTCATGGCGGAAAAAAAATCACTCGGGTTGTGCGGCATCACGTCGGGGAACACTAAGCGGAGCCGGCTTCAGAAAGCTGCTATCCTCACGCAAGTCCCGAGCAGAGGCAAAGGGGGAGTAGATAACTTCATCCCCGGGTCGCGGCAGAAGCTTTGCATCGTCGATATTGGCCTGAGCCTTTCCGAACTCCTGCGGTTTCATGGTAGCACCCAGTTGGCCGGATTCCTCATCCCGCAAATCCACTACAGCCTCGCACAATACCACCCCTTCTCGCCGCACAGCCACGATAGTACCATCGCCAAGGGGCTCCTTCACAACAGGCTTGAACATGATGGAAACCCAATCCTTGTTGAACGAAGTCACCAGCCCTATAGCCTTGCCGGCTTCGTCCGCCTCCTGTACCTCGCGCTCCAAGGCGGCCTCTGCCTTTCGCTTAGCCTCCTCTATCACAGCGCGCTCCTCCGCTTCATACACTGTTTTCCGGGCAGCCGCATCGGCCGCTGCGGCTTCGGAGGCCAATTCTGCATTTTCGGCGGATTCGCCATAGCTGCTTACTTTCACACGGTGGGCAGCCTCTCGCTGAGCGTTAGCTGCTGTGTTGCGGGAGATTTCGTAGATATTGCGGTCTGCCTGCATACCGGGCAGAAACACGAAAATGGCGTAAAACATTGCCCCCACTACCAGCACTAGGAGCGCAAGTACTGTCATTCGAAAACCGTTCATGGCGCACAGTATAGCACATCCCCGCGCGCATGCAAGCACATAATATGTCAGAAAATGCGTTCTACTTGCCCGCTTGCATGCTTTTTGTCTTGCCATTCATCTGCGCAGGCATTAGAATGAGCGCACGCCATGCTAAATCTCCCGAACACCATCACACTTGTACGTATTGCACTCGTTATCGTTTTTGCCGTTGCTTTGGCAGTGGATGGTTCAAATCCGTTTGCAGATGGGCAAAGCCCGCTGGAGGGGCTGCCGGTGGAGGGGTGGTTTGTCCCGATTACTGTTGGCACCAGCGTAGCACTATGGGCTTTCGTAGCCGGCGCCATCAGCGATTTTCTGGACGGCTACTTGGCGCGCAAGTACAACTTGGTTACCAACTTCGGCAAGCTTATCGACCCGCTGGCGGACAAAATACTGGTAAGCGCAGCGTTCATCTATCTCACATACGTGGGCATGTGCCCATTCTGGGTCACTATCCTCATCATCTTCCGCGAGTTTCTTGTAACCGGCTTGCGCCAACTCGCAGTGGAACAAGGCATGGTGATGGCTGCGGACAAAACCGGCAAGTGGAAAACCGGCATGCAGCTGGGCTACTGCATAGCCTGCCTAGTGCACTTGGCCTATGCCGGCAACCTGCCCGAGCCGCTGCACAGCCTCTCTGTAGGCCCGGGAGGTGAGTGGCTACGCGGTATTTTCCTGTGGACGGGTGTTGTGCTGACAGTCTGGAGCGGGGTGCGCTACTGTATTTCCTGCCGCAGTTTTCTGCGTGGCTGATTTTTGGCTGGAAATCCGCCGGAGAATGTGGTAGACTTACGGCTGTAGTACTGTACTTCGCGCATGAACATATTTCACTCCATTCTCATCGGTATCGCAGTGGCTGCAGGCCTGTGCAGCTGCCAGCAGCAGCGTGCTTATCCCGTCTACTTCCTCGTACAAGCGGCCAACACAGTCACAGACGCGGCGGACAGCACCAGTACCACCATGATTGTCCGCCACAATGGCATTACCTACACGCGCATGCCCATCATGTCGCTGGATCACTTCGAAAAATTCCAGTCCCACCTCAACCCGGATGGTTCGTATGGCGTAACGCTTTTCGCCCACAAAGAATGGCGAAACCGCCTCTACTTTAACACCGTAGACAAAAACGGCATGCTGATGCTCCCGGTGGTGAATGGCCTAGCCATGGAACCTATGCGCATTACCCCGGTGAATGATGGTGTACTCGTCATCTGGAACGGCCTGAACGGCTATGACCTAAAGCAGATTTCGCGCACAGTGGAACCGGTGGATGAGGAACTGGAGAAAAAGCGATACAAGAAAAAGAATCCTCGCCCGCTGCCCAAGATGCCGGAAGACGTGAAACGCCAAAGCCGGGATTTCACCGGTCGTACCGTGGGTGAACTCTTCAACTAACGCCCCATGACCGTGGCACGCCTGCTACACCTGCTGCTGTACCTGCTGCTGCCGGGGCTGAGCCCGGCAGCCACGGATTTGGTATTTCAGCTGCCCACAGCCAACAAAGCGCTGTACGGCAAAGGCGGAGACGCCTATTTCATGTATGTGGATCGCATCTTCGAGGGACAAACCACCCGCCCATGGCAAGCCGGTACTTGGGGAATGGTACGCAACCCTTTCCGCACCTCCGATGGCCGCATCTTTTTCAGCCGCATGCACGAGGGGATAGATGTAAAACCCATACGCCGAAATGCTGCGGGTGAGCCGCTGGACGAGGTGCACGCCATTGCGCCGGGTATCGTAGCCTACACCTGCGAAGACCCCGCCAAGAGCAACTACGGGCGCTATGTAGTGGTAGCACACCACATACCGGAGGGCACCATCTACAGCCTCTATGCGCACCTGGCCTCCATACACTGCAAAACCGGCCAACAAGTCACCCCGAACAGTCGGCTGGGCATATTGGGATACAGCGGCGTGGGGCTCAACCGCGAGCGTGCACACTGCCACTTGGAGATTTGCCTCATGATAAATGCGGCGTACGACCTCATCGTCCTCCCTCCAACCAACAAGCATGGGCTTTTCAACGGGCTCAATCTGGTAGGAATCGACGCGGCGGATGTATTGCTGGCATGTAAGAACGGGCATCCTTTCTCGCTTTCGCACTACTTTTCGCAGCTGCAGGAGCACTACCGAGTGCGAGTTCCCCGTGTCGGCACCCCGGATATTCTGCGCCGCCACCCCTTCCTGTACAAGGGGTCTTGGGGACAGCGTTCGGCTTCGCTGGACATAGCCTTCACGCAAGAGGGCATCCCCATAGCTATTTACCCTGCACAACAAGCAGTGGCAGCGCCCACCATCGTGAAATGCCGCCCTATGCCCACTCTGCAGCAAAACTGCACCGTGAACCGGGTAAAAGGCAGCAGCAAGACAGCAGCCCTCACTGCCTCCGGGCTGCGATATATCAACCTCTTCCTGTGGCAGGAAGGCATCTATCCCCCTGCTCCGCCAGCAGGAACGCCATAACCATGAAACACCGTCTTTTACACCTCCTGATGCCGGCCTGTGCTGCAGCTCTCACGGCGAGCGCAAATCTGGCAGATGCAGAAAAACTGCTGCGCTCCGGCAAACCGGCAGAAGCACTGGCAGAGCTGCAGCTGGAACCCCATTCCCCGGCGGCACTCTACTGGAAAGGCAGAGCTCTTCTGGAGCTGCGGCGGCTCCCGCAAGCCGTGGGTACCTTCCGCGAGATTCCGCAGGAAAGTGCATTTTATCCGTATGCCGCCAAAGCCATCATCTACTGTGCCTGGCAAAGCCCGCTGCTGGATTTTGTGGAGCACGTCGCACCGCTCACAGCCAGCAACAATAACGAAATAGCCACCTTGGCTCAGGCCGCCTTGGCAGAGCACCAACTGCGCAACACCGTGCAGGGAGACGTTTCCACCTTGGAACCACTCCGAAAACTTGCAGAAAAAGATGCCGACCTACGCCCCATGGTGCAACTGCTCAACATAGAAGAAATGCGCCGCAGCGGGGAATACGAGCAGGCTATCGAAGCCTGCCGCGCCATGGAAGCAGATAACGCCATACCGCTCATCATGCGCCAACGTGTGCGCCTGGCGCTGGCAGAAATCTTCTACGACAAAGCAGAGGCAGCTCGCAAAAATCCGCAACCGCCCACAGAGGCCGAAGAAGAGGAGGACGACGATGAGGGCAAGGGAGAAGAAACCCTACTGCACTTCATTGCAGCCAACGCCGAATCCCCCCTGCTGGAAGAAGCCTTCCGCCGGCTGGATAGCCGCAAAGCATTCTCGGAGAGCGAATACGCCCGCCGTCGGCTGGAGGAGTGGAGCGAGGAGCTCACCAAGCCCCACCGCGCAGCGTTGGCTCTGGCCATCCGCCAGAGATTGCAGCTTGCCGAAGCAGAGTTTCACGAGGTCGGAGACGTCACCTATGCCAATACAGCTGCCACGGCTCTGCCCAATGAACCGATTTCTCGCCTTATCATCAGCGAGCAGGTGCGCAGACTCATCAACAGCGGCAACACCACAGAGGCCAAGCTGTATCTCAACATGCTGAAGCAGGACTACGAAAACCCGCGCTTCCTTTTCTACAAAGCATGCTGCCTGCCCCCCAACCACCCCGACGCAGTGGAGCTTTTCCGCAAAAGTGCCGAGCTAGCCTCTGCCGACCTGCAAGCAGCAGCACTTTGCAATGCCATGTTTTGCGCCGTTCTTGCAGGAGAGCAGGATGCCGTGGACAAAATGCTCATCAAAGAGCTGCCCACGCGCGTGCGGCGCAGCTTGTTGCTCATGCACGCCGGACTCATTCTCCATAAAAACCCGGCGCAGGCTCGGGCAGAAATCGAGTCCGCCATACTTCTGGAGCCCACCCCGGAGGAGCAAGCAGAAATTGGCCTGCAGCTGGCAGAGCTCAGCCTGGCCTCGTCTCCCGATACCACGCTGAAAGACCTGCAGCAAATCCCGACCACCATACGCAAACTCTGGACAGGCGAACAAACGCTACGCTTCTATTCCCTGCAAATTCAGGCCACAGAAAAACTACTGGCTCTTGGTGCCGACCTCCCCGAGCCCACAGACCTGCTACGGGATGCCATAGCAGAAACACGCGAAAAAGACACCCGCTCGATTCTGACCTTCAACTTGGCCTACCGACTCTCGCAGCAAAACAAACACCGCGAGGCTCTGCAACTGCTGCTTGGTTTGGCCGAGCAGGCAGACAACAGCGAACAGCGCGCCCGCGCCCTACTGCTGGCCGGCCGCCAGTCCGAGCGCCTTAACTCATACCCTAAGCTCAAAGATGCAGCAGAATACTTCCGCGCAGCGGCAGAGCTCAACAGCCCTTACCGCCATAAGGCTATGATTCTCAGAGCGCGGGTTCTGGCTTGGACCAATCATCTTCCGGAAGCCATGTCCATACTCAACGAACTGATACGGCAAGCCCCCATGAGCGCTGTAGACAGAGCTCTCGCACTCAGCGTGCAAGCCCATGTGCATACGCTGCGGGGTACAGATGAAGCGCTGGAAGACGCCTTACAGGCAAACGCTGCCATATTCACCATAGCCGACCTACCGGAAGCTTGGATGGTGCGAGCCAGAATTCAACAAGCCTCCCTGCACGCACGGCGCGGACAGCTCGAGCAAGCTCTGCACTACAACAAAGAGCTTATCGATGGCTGCAAAAAAGACGAAAACGCCATGGACAAGGCGGACTGGTTTGTGCTCTACTTTGCGGCAGCCGGAGCTGTGTCGCAATACGCAGAATGCGGACGCTACGAGGAAGCTGCCGACCTGGCAGATAGGATAGCCGGCTGGCCACACCCCAACGAAAAAGGTACTCGCACAATCGGCAACGGCCCCAGAGCCGCACAATTCGCCCGCTGGGCAGACAATATCCGCAAAGTGCATTTCCTCCCGGGCTCACAAACTGTAGAGCGCTGATACTCAGCACCACTCAAGACTAAAGGCAGAACACGAGTCTAAACATAATTCCCCTCACCTCAGGTCGCACCAGACGGCCCGGTGGTCGCTAGCCTGTGCAGCAGTCGGGATATCCACAATCCCGCTTTCGCAGCCGCGCGCGCGGCGCTTGCGCATGGCGGTATTCACCAGAATCTGGTCGAACACATAGTAAACTTTTTCCGAGCGGAAATAAAGAGTCCACTCGTCGCCGCCGGAATCTGCAGCGGTCACGCGGCTTAGGCCGGAATGTTGACCTAGGCCTTGCTTGAGGATGCCCATCGATTCATCGTTCGGGCCGTCGTTCCAATCCCCATATACCACAAGCGGCTGCGCCGGCTGCCGCCGCAGGATCTCGTGCACATGGAAAGCCAGCGTTCGGGTCTCGCTCTTGCGCTGGTTCAGGGTAGCCCCCTCCTCGCCCACGCGGGACTTAAGGTGCACGCCGCAAAAGCGGAAGCGGCGTCCATCCGGCAACTCAACCGTTGCATCCAAAATGCCGCGCAGCATCATGCGGCGCCCGCCGCCGTGCAGGGGCTGGTTGCGGCGTGAGTTGTCCTCCACTATCGGGTAGCGGGAGAGCAGAGCCTGCGCCCTGTCCTCCCCCTCTCTGGCCAGCAGCAGCGTATGCGGATACACCAACCCGCGCTCAGCAAGCTTCTCGCACAAATCCGCCAAGGCCAACTCCCCCCCAATCTCGATGATACCCACAATGTCCGGTGCCGCAGAAGCTATGACCGCGGCCACGGCCTCCCGCTCTTTCACCGGCTTGGGCTTACACACAAAACGAGAGCGGCTCTTCTCGCCTGCCACAAAATAATTCTGCACATTGTACATGAGGAAGCGAGCGGGGGGACCAGCTCTGCGCACTTTGTACGTGGCCTCGTCTTGTACAGTCTCCGTTTCCGGAGGTGTTGCGGGAAGATACTCCAGCTCCACGTCCCCGGCTGCCGGCACCGAGCCATAGCGAGCCATCAGCACACAGCCCAGCGCCAGCACCAACACAAAGAGCAAAAAATCTGCCCGCCGCGTGATACTCCGCAACAATTTTCCGGGCTGCAAACGAGAGCTCATCACGATGCGTCTCGGCAAAATTACATCTCACGCAGCCACTGTGCCACCTGTGGCGCGGCGTAGGTAAGAATCATGTCTGCACCGGCGCGGCGTATGGAAAGCAGAGCCTCCAGCATACATTGCTTCTCATCCAGCCAACCGGAAGCCGCTGCCGCCTTAACCATAAGATACTCCCCACTGACGTGGTATGCAGCTATGGGTAAGTTGGTGTGGGTGCGCATCTCGCGAATCACATCCAGATACAGCGTAGCGGGTTTCACCATCAGCATATCCGCGCCCTCTGCCACATCCAGAGAGGCCTCGCGCAGCGCCTCACGCACATTTGCAGGATCCATCTGGTATGTCTTCTTATCCCCGAACTTGGGTGCACTCCCCAGAGCTCCGCGGAATGGCCCATAGTAGGCAGAAGCATATTTGGCCGTGTAGCTCAACAAGGATACACCGGTGTAGCCTTCTGCATCCAGCGCGGAGCGCAAGGCAGCTATGCGGCCGTCCATCATATCGCTGGGGGATATGATATCGGCCCCGGCACGCGCATGGCAGAGAGCCTGGCGGCAGAGAGCCTCCACAGTCTCATCGTTCAAAATTTCGTAGTTGCCGTTCTCATATTCACGCACAATGCCGTCCTGCCCATAGGTATTGAAGGGGTCGAGTGCCACATCCGTCATAACCAGCATTTCCGGCACAGCCGCCTTTATAGCAGCTATAGCTCGAGGCACCACTCCCTGCGGGTTCCAGGCCTCCGAACCGCCGGCATCTTTCTTCTCCTCCGGCACCACGGCAAAGAGATCTACACAGGGAATTCCCAGCTCATAAAGCCGGCGACATTCGCCCGCGATATCCCCCACACACCAGCGCGTACACCCCGGCAAAGACTCGATAGGCGTATTCTTATCCCCCTCCTGCACAAACATGGGGTAGATGAGATTGGCGGCAGAAAGCGAGGTCTCCCGCATCAACCCGCGCATGGCTGCGGATTTGCGGTTTCGGCGGGGGCGAATGGCTAGTTCCATCATAGTAGCACCAGCATACCACCAAACACACCGCTTGTAAAGGCACTTTAACATGCGCCCTGCAAATATACACTTGCTTTTCCGGCAAAGCGGCTGTACAATGGCCTTTCCATGAACGCCAGCCAGATACACCGGGTACTCGATTCCTTCTCCGTGACGCCATCCAAATCTCTAGGCCAGAACTTTCTGGTGGACGAGAATATAGCTCGCTGGATTGTAAGCCGGCTGGAAATTACCCCGGAGGACTGCGTGGTAGAGGTGGGGCCCGGCACAGGCGCCCTCACAGAGCACATTGCCCCGCTGTGTCGCAAGCTTATCCTGGTGGAGTTCGACTCCCGACTGGCTGAATACCAGCGCACCCGCTGGGCAGACACACCGCACGTAGAGGTACACCATGCGGACGGTGCCTCTTGGGATCCGCGCCGCCTCTTTGCCGAGCAACCGGTTAAGTTCATGGGGAATCTCCCCTACTCTGCCGGCGGTGCTATACTGGCAAACTTTCTCACCTCTCCCTGTGCATGCAGTCGAGCCGTAGTCATGCTCCAGAAGGAGTTTATAGACCGCATTCTGGCCAAACCCGGAGATGAGGCATACGGGCTGCTCTCCCTGCGAATCCAAATGGACTGGGTACCGCAGGCACTCAAGACTGTTCCGCCGGAAGCTTTCTCGCCGCGCCCCAAAATAGACTCGACGGTAATGCTGCTCACCCCGCGCAATCCGCTGGAGCTACCGCCCTACGACCACCGGCTCATGGATGAGCTGATGCGCCGCTGCTTCTCCCAACGCCGCAAGCAGATGCGAAAGCAACTTCCCGACTCCCCGCCCTGGGCAGAGGTAGCGGCCGCTACAGGTATATCCCCCACCGCTCGCCCGGAGGAACTGGGGCTGGCACAGTGGGTTGCGCTCACTCGCGCCTACGACCCGCACCCCCTGGCCGACATCGCGCAGAAAGAAGATGAGCTTTTCGATGTCGTGGATGCGCAAGACCGCGTGCTGCGGCAGGCCACCCGGCGGGAAGTTCACGAGCTGGGACTCATGCACCGCGCCGTCCATATTCTGGTGTTCAACAAAAACCGAGACTGCTTATTGCAAAAGCGCTCCATGCACAAAGACCGCCACCCGGGAGTGTGGGATTCCTCCGCCGCCGGCCATACAGACGCGGGGGAAGACTACGAGACCGCCGCCCGCCGCGAACTGGCGGAGGAACTCGGCATAACCGACACACCGCTCATCCCCGTTGGCTCTCTCCCTCCATCCCCGGCTACCGGCTTCGAGCACGTAGCAGTCTACGCAGCAGTGCAGGATGGCAGACTCTCCTTCCCGGCTGCAGAAATTGAGGGTGTACTGCCCTTCCCCCCAACACTTATCGACGCTTGGCTGCAACGCCGCCCGCAAGATTTTGCAGACTCTTTCCCACTCTGCTGGCAAATGGTTCGCGGCTTGATGACTGCCGACTGACATTTTTTGTTATTTTTCGACTTGCAATATAGCCGAAAACATGTTATAGGAAACACAGCTTAACAAGTTTTCGCATATCATGAGAGCAAAAAACATCTCTCGATACACATACAAAAAAACAGCTTTTCAGGGTTGGCGTCTTGCACTGCGCAGGCAGGGCAAGCAGTTTGTCAAGTACTTCGCAGATAGGCAATACGAGGACAGCACGGCGGCATTCAAAGCAGCCGTAGCTCTTCGCAACGAAATTCGTAAGGAATTAAAAAAAGGCACAGATCCGGCCATTGTATTCGCCTCCGCACAGGAACTGCTGCGGCAGCAGAAAGGCGAGGAGTAACCGCCGGCAAGAGCCCTATTTGGCCTTTGCCTCCTTCTGCTCGGAAGGAGGCTCTTTTTTGGGGAGTATAGACTCTGCCACCTTGCGAATAGCCGGCAGATAGGGAGAATCCGCAGCTTCGTCCATCAACTGCTGCACCCCAACCTCTGCGGCAGCACGCCGGCCGGCTGCCACCAGGCAGTTGAGCTCCAGTAGGCGAGTGCGTGTCTTATCCCGCTGGGAGCCATAATACCAGTGCGCCAGCGCTAAGTATTCCAAAGCCACGTCAAAGCGTTTCCCCTCTACACAATACAGGGCAAAAATTTCAGCCAATACGGGGTCATTGTTTCTCCCCAGCTGAGCCTCCACAGCCTGCTGCAATGCGGTAAAGTTCGCCCCGGCGCGGTGAAGAATTGCCCGCCAGAGCGCATGCACACTGCGGGGATTCCCGGTAGCGGAGGCGGCAAAGGGGCGGTAAAGGGGATCTCCCAGCACAATACACTGCCAAGACACAGCAGGAGAAGCCAGCAGAGCCGCCTCCCCCACCTGGCCACCGCCCAGCAAGTGGCGATAAAAAATACCGTAGTTCAGACACGGTCCCAAATACGGCTCCGCCACATTCCCGGCAGTGACACAAGCGCCTCGCTTCAGCAACGCAGATACCCAATTTTTGCCATCGTAGAGACTCATGGCACTATAGGAATGCAAGTGGCAGGCAATAGCACCATCCGCAAAGCGGAAATTACGCGGAGCCTGAGCTGAGAACGGCCCGTCCGCATACCGGGTATACCAGCCGAAATACGCTATCACATCCTGCATAAGCGGATAAGAGGGAGGCAAAGTAGAACGCGTCATTTCCGCAAACAAAGGCTGCCCATTCTTGTGCGCCAGCGAAGCAACATCTGCTATCATAGCATCCCCGGCCTTGTAGGGACCTATGTTGTCCACCACTACCCAACCGCTTAACCCACGCTTCTCCACCTGTGGCGGCATATTAATCATGCGGAAGATACTTTCCTCATCCGGGCCGTCGATACGGCACACACACATAATAGGCTGCTTCTCGCGACCTGTGGGCATTTTTTTATTGTAAAGCGGGTTGTTGCCCATGCCGGCGGTGGGATATCGCGAGCCCAGCAGAGCCAGCTCGGAGTCCACAGCGGCCTCCGTACGTCGCATACCGGTACCCACAGGCTTGCCATCCCGCATTTCCTCCCGCACGCGCAGCGGCAAATCCGGCATCAGCACCATGGCGCGCATCAGCAGTGGTGCATTCCGCGGTCCCGCCGGCCAGCACAGCCCGCGCTGCTGCCCCTGCTGCAACAGCGGCATCTCTATAAAATCCCGAAAATCCTCGCGCGAAATATCACCGCGTTTCACCCCGAAGAGCGGCAGCATCTGCTCCGGCGGTATTCGCCGCGCGGCACAATATTGCTCTGCTGCTGCACGGCTCAGCGCTGAGTTCGCATTGTACACCACGGCCACCTCCGTGGGCAGGATGGCCAACGCACAGCTACACAGCATCACATACAATACCAGTATATACCTCATATCAGGAAAGCAACCTAGCTCAGTCTAGCAGATACGTCCCGCCTCTGCAAGAAGAAAAAGCCCGTTGCCTCCAACTCGGGAGACAACGGGCGCAGAAAAATGCAGCGAGGCGGCTTACTTCTCCTCGATGTGCACGTCGTACACGCGCCCCATGATGTTGAGCTTCATGTCGCGGCCGGAAATAGCTGCGGACACGCCCACAGTGGAAAGAGCGGTGGGGGCACCGTAATTCTCCTCTTTCTTCACTGTTACAGGCTCGGGGCGCTTGCCGGCATAGTAGTCCTCCAGCTGCTGCGGGAACATAGCGTAGATGACGCAGTTCTCGTCCGTAGCGGGAATGCCCTTGGCCGTAAGCTTATCGCGCAGATCCTGCATGCCGGGCTCCTTGAGGTCGGCGGGGCGGCAGGTGATGGGCTCCTTGCCGGAGCGCTTGGCACACTCGGCCTGCAGCTCGGGATCCACGGGAGCGGGGGTGTGGCCGTAGTAGCCCAGAGCCACATCCATGGTCTGCGGGGTAATCTGCTTCCAGCGCCCGAACTTCACGTTGAAGGCGGCCTGAGAGCCCACAATCTGGGAAGTGGGTGTTACAAGCGGAATCCAACCCAGCGCCTTGCGCACCACGGGAATCTCGGCCATCACCTCGTCGAACTTGTCCATGATGTTGAGCTCCTTCAGCTGGTTGCGGAAGTTGGAGAGCATACCACCCGGCACCTGGTAAAGCAGCGTGGCGCTGTCCACAATCTCGTTCTTGTGGCTGGTGAAGCGCCCCAAACTCTCGTAGATGGGCTGCAGCATACCGGAAATCTTCGTCAGCTTCTCGGTAAAGTCGTCCGCCACCACCGGGCAGCGGTCGTAGCCCTTCATGAGCGCCAGCATGCGCATGCAGTCCGGCTGGGCCGTACCGTTGGCAAAGGGAGCAATAGAGCAGTCCACGGCATCTGCACCGGCGTTGATACCGGCCACATAGGAACCGGCACCCAGACCGGCCGTGTCGTGCGTGTGAATCCACACCGGCAGGTTGGTGCTCTTCTTAATGGCCTCTACCAGAGCAGCCGTCTCGCTCGGGGGGATAAGACCGGCCATATCTTTAATCACGATGCCGTCTGCCCCCATCTCAGCAATCTTCTTGCCCAAGTTGGCGAAGTACTCCAGATTGTGCACCGGGGAAGTGGTGTAGCAGATGGTGCCGTGAGCCGTAGCCCCGGCCTCCTTGGCAGCGCGGATGGAGGTACGCATGTTCTCCGGGTCGTTCAGACAGTCAAAGATTCGGAAGATGTTCATGCCGTGTTTGGCGCTGGTCTTCACGAAAGCCTCCACCACGTCGTCCGGGTAGTTGGTGTAGCCCACCATGTTCTGGCCACGCAGCAGCATCATGTGCGGGGTCTTGGGAGCCAGCTTCTTGAGGGTGTCCAGACGGTCGAAGGGCAGCTCGCCCAAGAAACGCAGACCGGAGTCAATGGTAGCGCCGCCCCAAGTCTCCAAGGCAGAGAAGCCCATCGTGTCCAGAATGGGGGCGATTTCGAGCATCTGCTCGGTAGCCATACGGGTGGCGGCCAGCGACTGGTGACCGTCGCGGAGTACTGTGCAGTTGAATGTTGCAGGTTTCATGATTTTGATAAAAGCTTCAGGGTACAATGCACCCTTTTTGTTGACCACAGTCTACCACAAACAGCCCGCGCACGTCAAGAAAAATCGCTACGCTGCAAAATAATTCTACATGCTCGCTACAACATGCGCCGACTGCTCATACACTCCGAATCCACCGCACAAACACCGACTGCCACAAAAAAAATGTACAGAAACGCGAAATTTGTCTTTACAAACCGTCACAAAAGAGTATAATGCGGCGTCCCGACGCAAATGCAGTGCGGTCGAAAATCTTATTAACACATTAAACACACCAGAGAATCATGAAAGTTCTTTCCTCACTCGCCTCCATGAAGCGCCGCCACGCTGATTGCCAGATCGTGAAGCGTAAGGGTACGCTCTACGTTATCTGCAAGAGCAACCCCAAGTTCAAGGCACGTCAGGGCACGACAGCCGGCACCCGCCTGAGCAAGAAGGGTGTTAAGTAACCCTGCGCGGCGAATCCGCGTGCAGAAAAAAGGAGACCGGTGTGTAGCTTACCCCGGTCCTTTTTTCTTTTAGCCACTTCCCCCACCACAGGAAACATGCAAAACACCGTCCGAACCCGCATATTCCCCATCGGCGCTTTCTCCTTCGACAGCGGAGAAACGCTGCCGGACATGCAGCTGGCATACGAAACGTACGGCACACTGGCACCCGACAAGGGGAACGCCATTCTGCTCTTCCACGCGCTCACCGGCAGCCACCACGCCCATGGGCACAACGACGATGTGCCCGAGGCCGGCAGCTTCTGGCAGCCGGAGTATTACGAGGGCTGGTGGGATCGCATGATAGGCCCGGGCAAACCTCTGGATACAAACAAATACTTTATTGTCTGCATCAATTTCCTTGGCAGTTGCTATGGGTCGAGCGGCCCGACAAGCCTTGCGCCGGACGGCGAGCCGTGGGGCAGCCGTTTCCCCATGGTGAATGCGAACGACCAAGCACGCGCGCAGATAAAACTTTTCGACCATCTGGGCATAGACCGCTTCGCTCTGGTAGGCCCCAGCATCGGCGGCATGCTCTCGCTGGCATTCGCCAATCTGTACCCGGAGCGCATCCGCAGTATCATCATCATCGGCGCAAACTACAAACCTGCCATAGAGCACAAGCTGAGCAGTTTCGAGCAGTTCTGCGCCATCGAAATGGACGCAAAATACCGCGAGGGGCGCTACCCACTCTGCGATCCGCCCGTGCGCGGTGTGGCGCTCGCCCGTATCATCTGCCACAAACACTTCATCTACCAGCGCGGGCTGGAAAAACGCGCACGCAAAGGTTGCTCGCCGGATCGCAAGGGTCTGCTCACCTGGTACACCCCGGCCCGCAGCACGGAAAGCTACATGCTGCACCAAGGCACCAAGTTCGCCAAACGTTTCGATGCGAACGCCTACATCCGTATCATCAACATGTGGACAGCCTTCGACCTGGAGGCTCTCACCGGGCGCAGCACAGACGAATGCTTCCGCCGCTATGCAGAGTACGGCATCCCTTTCATCCTTTTTTCCATCGATACGGACTGCTGTTTTTCCTCGCGAGACATCTCGCTCTTCCACCGCCGCCTACTCAAAAACGGCGTGCAAGCGGAGTACCGGAAAATACGCTCGCAAAAAGGACACGATTCTTTCCTGCTGGAACCGGAGCTGTACGAGGAGGGCATCAAAGCCTATCTGAGCGAGAGGCACGCATAAAAATCTGTTTTTTTTGGAGATTTCGCATTTGCAGCTTGCAACGCGCCGCCTTTCGTGGTATATATAAAGAGTCAACACAAACGCATATAGCATGAAAATTCAACTCAAAAAGACAAAGAAGGGTTTTACCCTTATTGAGCTTATGGTGGTTATCGCCATTCTGGCTTCTCTGGCTGCCGTAGGTTATGGCCCCATCATGGAGCACATGAACGATGGCGACCGCCAGCAGGCCAGTCAGAACTTGGGACAGGTACAGAAGATGCTTCTGGCTTTCAGCCAGGAATACGGCTCCTACCCCTGCGATGCCACGGCTGACACCATTATGGCAGACGAGAGCAAGGCCGAATACAACTTCGGCGAGCTCAAGGGCAACAAATCCAGCTGCTACTTCCGCCAACTCTTCTACAAGGGTGAGCCTCAGGAAAAAACATTCTACGCCAAGCATACCGGCACCAAGGAGCCCGACAACAAGGTGTCCGATGGCCAGTGCCTTGCCAAGGGTGAATGTGCCTTTGCCTACGTGCTGCGCAAAGAAAGTGATAATGCGGAAGAGGCTCCCGGCCTGCGCTCCGTGCCTACCGGCAGGGGGGCTGTACCCCTCGCTTTCTCCTGCGTGCCTTCCATCAAGACGCCTTACAGCGGAGACAAGCTGCGCTTCAACCGCGAGATTTTCTTTGCTCACGCCTTCATGGTTTGCGTGGACGGCTCTGTGACCGATATAGAAGGCAAG
This sequence comes from Akkermansia sp., assembly GCA_045591805.1. Lineage (GTDB taxonomy): Bacteria > Verrucomicrobiota > Verrucomicrobiia > Verrucomicrobiales > Akkermansiaceae > Akkermansia. The sequence continues at coordinate 28,638 of JAZNTO010000122.1, forward strand.
CTTGTAGAAGACCCCGAGGATGATACCAAGAGCGTATACGCTGCGAATTACTCCCCCTTCCCCCAGACCAAGAAGGGCAGAGATACTTCGCCCGACTATCGTATCGTAACCCCCGATTTGCTGCAATAAAGCAATTCCGAGCAATTTTTACAGCCCCCGAAGTTTCAGAACTTCGGGGGCTTTTTGAGCGTCCGGCATGACACGTAATCCGGAATAAACACCCCAATGAGCCGCAGACAGAGCGAAATCAAATAGCCAAAGCACACGAGTCATGAGCCGGCTACAGATTCACCAGAGCCCCCATACAAAACTACAAGGGGAAGCTATCAAGTCCACAAATCTCTCATTTCATATTCCTCCCATGTTCCTTTCCAATCTTCACGGAGGCTCCCGTCGTCCAGTATACGAAAAGCGCCTATCTTTTCATTCTGAACAAAATAAGCACCGACAAAAGAGAAAACGGAGAGCGGTCCGGGGCCCGGCATTTCACATTCTCCAAAGGAAAATATCTCATCGTATTCGAAATCGACCACCACATTGCCGGCCTCATCTACAATACCGTACATATTATCGGCATCCCTGACCACTTTGTACCGCTTCATCGCCGCAAGAATCGTCTCGCTATATTCACGGCGGAAACCACTGAGACGCGGTGCCGGAAGTGCCCTATGCCCCCGGCGCGGGCGCCTGATAAGCTGAGGCTCACCAGCCATATCCGGCGGATTATCATTTATATGAATTACGCTCGAGCACCCATCATGGCAAAAAATCGGCACATCCTCCGCAACCCGGAGTATAGTCGTCGCCGAGGGACGCAATTCCGGATGCTCAAGGGTACACGCCCTAGCAAGTTCATGTAAATATCCGGAATACAGGCCCAGTGACATCTTATTTTCCGCAGGAGGTACAAAAGGCCCTATCTCCCCCATCAGCTCCTGTAGCATAATCCCGAATGACCATACATCGCTATATGTATCTATACTCCAAGTGCGGTTACGTCGCTCCGGAGCCATATAGCGACTATAAAGAATTGTTCTATCAATATCGTCCTGATAAACGTACTCCGAAATTCTCTGGCTGATTCCGAAATCTGCAAGCACGTAGTTCCCGGCAGCATCCTGCAAAATGTTGGCAGGTTTAATATCCAGATGCAATATACCACGGCTGTGGAGATACTCCATACCTCTTGCTACATCTTTCACTATCTTCCAGATTGTTGTTTCATCTACGCTTCCCGACAACCGCGCTATGGAGCCCGCCGGGCAATATGGCATCACCAACCACAGCGTTCCGTTCTTGCATATCAAATCTTTCAGCCCCAGAATATTGGGGTGATTCAGTCCGGAGCCAAGTTCATATTCCCGTTTTGCGCTTTCTATAGACTTATCGGAAAAAGAAGTTTTATAAATCTTGACCGCAACACGTTCTCCGGACAACGTATCACAGGCCATCCATACCTTACCATATCCACCTTCGCCGATTTCGCATTCCGGTCTGTATCTGTCTACATTTTTCATATCCATTGTTGCCGAATTGATTATATACCTTTATCCAGCTCTCGCAACAGCTCTGTCTTTTCGAGCTGCAATTTTTGCCACGCATTTTAGACTATTTTTTCACTTATCCTTGCTGCGGAGGTGTCAAAGTTCGCTGCACCCGCGCAGCTCCGCGAGGCGGCGTATGACCTGCTCTATAACATTTGCCGGGCAGGAGGCGCCGGCTGTCACCCCAATACGCCAAGGGCGGGAAAAGTCTGCGGCTGCGGGCGGCAAGGGCATCTCCACCTCGGCTTTTGCCTGTAGGTCGAAGCCGCGAATTGTCTGCACCCCCAGCAAACAGGCGGCTTCTTTCACAAAAAAAGTCGGCAACTTGCGCGCCGCTATATGGGCCAGATGCGTGGTATTGGAGCTGTTGTACCCACCGATGATAAACATGGCATCCAGCGGTTTCTCCAGCAAGCTAAAGAGGGCATTCTGGCGGTCCTGAGTCGCGCCGCAGATGGTATCGTATGCGTGGAAACGCGTATCATCCCCATCCCGCTTCGTCACGGCAGCCCGCAGCATGGCCTGAATATGCGCCGTCTCGCTCTTGAGCATGGTTGTCTGGTTGGCCATCCCCATCTCCTGCAGGTGCAAATCCGGGTCGAACCCGGCGGAGTAGCTCCCCTCGAAATGAGCCATAAAAGCCTCGCGCTCGCCACGCCCCAGTATGTAGTCGCAGAGCATCTGCGCATCCGTCTCGTTGAAAATCACGATAAAGTTCCCCTGCCCGTCCTCGCCGCAAGAGTGGGATGCCGTGGCCTGGCTTTCCTCGTGCTTGGCCTTGCCGTGTATCACACTAGTGATACCGGCTTTTGCGTAGTTGCGCACACGCTGCCACACGCGGATGACGTTGCCGCAGGTAGAATCCACCAGCTGCACGCCCTTCTCCTCCAGCATACGGCGCATCAGCACAGATACGCCAAAAGCAGGCACTATCACCACATCTTCCTCGGTAAGCCCCTCGTACACCGGGGCGTTAAGATTCCACGGCAAGTGCCGCAGCCCCATAGAGTCCAGATCGGCATTCACCGCAGGATTGTGGATAATCTCGCCGATGAGCCAGATACGCTTCCCTCGAAACATCTGACACGCAGCATAGGCGATTTCGATAGCTCGCTTCACCCCATCGCAAAACCCGAAAGAATCCGCCAGATGCACCTCCAACTGCGGCCGGGAGAGCACATTACCATGCTCGCGTATTCTCTCTACCAGCTGGCTGCTATACTGCTGTACTTTGTCGCGCACCTGCGCCATCACCTCCGGGCGGCGCACATTTATCGGCTTTCTGGCTGTCATGCCTCCATTTTGCCTGCCCCGAGCCGATGTGTCAAGCATAATAGACGACTCATTCTACATTTGGGAAGAGCAATCTCCCCCTAACCGCCAACCGATTCACCTCTTCCAACCTCCAACCTCCAACTTCCAACTTCCAAAATCACCCCTCCGGGGTGTAGGTATAGAGAAGAGCCACCATGTCTGCAGCGAGGCGGCGAATGGCGGGCTCGCGGCCTTGTATGGCGGGGAGGCTCCACAGGGTAAAATCGTTGTGCGCGACAATGTTGAAATACATCCCGCGCAGGCAGGTCAGGCACCACATCCAGTCCGCCGGCGATATGCCGGGGAAATGCGCCAGCACTGCTGCCTGCCACTCCTGCAAGGCATAGGAATAATGAGACTCGTAGACCTCGTGTGTAAGCTCCGGGCTCTCATAGCCCATTTTGTTGAGGAAGCAGAGCACCTCCTCGCCGGAAGCCACGGTGGCATCTCCCCAGCGGATGATGGGAGCCGCAAGCCAAGAGTAAATAATTTCCTCTACACTGCCGCTGTGGCGAGCCTCCTCCAGAGCCGCCAGACACACCGTATTATATTGCTCGGACACATAGGCCAGAGTATCGCGGTAGAGATCTGCCTTGCTACCGAAGTGGTAGCGGATGAGGCCGATATTTACCCCGGCGGCATGAGCGATCTCACGCATGGAGGCCCCCTCGAACCCCAGCGAGGTGAACTGCGCGATGGCAGCACGCATAATCTGCGCCTTTGTGGTATCGGACTTGCTCATGGTATGCGGCATGGTTTCAGTTTGCCGGGGCTGTTTCACCGCGAGCGTGTGCATCCAGAAAGGCCACATCTTCCTTGCAAAAACGCTCCAAGCGGGTGCGGGAAACACGCCCGCCCGGCTCACGTAGGTACACGACCGCATTCGCCTCGTCGTAGCGCTGAAGTTTGGCAAAAAGCTTTACGCCCTTGCGGGATTTCCATTCTCTGTAGCCACGTTCCTTCAGCTTATCCTTGTAGAGGGTATAACTATTCTGCGCATTTTCCACACCAAGCTTCAGCTCGCGCTCCACGGAAGCGATGTAGCCATCGTACCCATCTATGCGGGCAGTAATCTTGCCGCGCGGGGAAACGACCACAAGCGCCGGATAATGCTTCAGCCCATAGCGCCGCGCCAGCCTGTCTATGGAGCTCATGCTGTAGCGGGCTCTTTTGCCGGTACTTTCGTCCAGCGAGGCTCCGGCATCCAGCTTGACGCGCACCAGCTTATCCCGGCACCAGATATCGAACTTCTTGGTCTCCAGCAAAGCGGCTCCCACCTCCTTACTTTTGGGGCTTGTCACAGAATTGTGAAACCAGATAATGAGCGGCTTCCCCTCTCGCCGTGCCAGCTTAATACCGCGGCCCAAATTACCGAGCCAGCCGTTGCCTTTTCGGCGGTTTTCAAACGCGGCGGTAAGCCCCGGGATATCGGCGTCCGGGTCATTGGGATTGGTCCAGATGAGTTCCTCCTCCGCACCGTTGTCCACGTTTTTAAGCTCCTCTTCGGTGGTCACATGCATCGTATCTGCTCCCAACCCACCACCGCCCGGCAAAAGCGGGTTGGCGGTAAAGCCGGCAAGCGGCTGCCCCGGAGCCTGCGAAAGCGGGTTCACGGGCTTCTCCTCCACCACCTCGCGGGTGGTGCAGCCAAGCAGCACCAAGCAGCAGAGCAAAGCTGTAATACCGCGTTTCATGGAGAGTGCCTCAGAGTTCCTCTGCTTTGGCCTGCTGCCAGGCAGCTTCCATCTGCTCTGCGGTGGCCCCCGCCAGGCTGAGCCCCTGTGCTTTGATACGCTTCTCCAAGCAGTTGAAACGGCGTTCAAACTTGCGGTTGGCGGCATCCAGCGCCACTTCCGGGTCTACCCCACGGCGGCGGCACAGATTCACCGTAGTAAACAGCAAATCTCCCAGCTCCTCTGCCACCTCCGGTGCATCATCCGGCAGTGCCAGCGTTTCGGCAACCTCCGCTGTCTCCTCCCGTATCTTCTCCACCACTCCGGCGTGGTCCGGCCAGTCGAAGCCTACCTTGGCCACCTTTTTGGTGAGCTTGTAGGCACGCAGCAATGCCGGTAGGCCCTTGCCGCAGTTTTTGAGATACGGCTTATCCTCTATGGATTGCTCCTTGCGCTTTATGGCATCCCACTGGGTGAGCACCCCCTCGCTGGTGTTTACCTCGGAGGTTCCGAACACATGCGGGTGGCGGCGTATCATCTTGTCGCTCAGCTCACAGGCTACATCTGCCAGGGTAAACCCCGCCTCCGGATTCTCCGCTGCCAGCTCTGCATGGAAAAGCACCTGCAGCAGCACATCCCCCAGCTCCTCGCGCAAGTGTGCCCAATCCTTGGCTCGAATGGCGTCTATGCACTCGTATGACTCCTCGATGAGGTTCGGTATAAGGCTCTCGTGGGTTTGCTCTGCATCCCAGGGGCAGCCGCCGGGCGCACGCAGGCGGTGCATCACCGCGATGGCTCGCTCAAGCTGCCGCTCGGGCTCGCGGCAGTTCATCATTTCCTCATCCGTCATCATTTTTTGCGCTGGTCTCGGCGTTCATTGGTGGCCTTTCCGGCCAGTATATCATCTATGTGCTCGATAAGGCCCCAAGACACCCGGCGGCGCTGGTACTTGCGCCACAATAAGTCGCGCAGCGTTTGCCATATCTCCTCGGTAAACTCGGCCGGTTCCGGCTCCACTTCATCCTTCATAGCCCGCCCGACCTTGGGCGTACAGGTGAGCTGCCACCAGCCACCGAAATGGCTGGCCTCGTACACCACTTTATTGCCATCCGCATCGCGGTCTTTCCAAGAGAATGTTTCCATGTTTTGCTAACTGTTCGGGGTTCTTGTGCACACCTCATCGCCTGCGGCGGCCACGCAGCTCCTTGTGGGCGGTCGTTACATCATCCGTCATCGTGGGGGAAATACCCACTGCCGAGTTATTGAGGGAAATAATGAGGGGTTTGGCGCGGTTTCCGTTCGCATCGTAGCGGTAGATAACACGCTGCACCAAGCGATTATCCGGGCTGGAGTACATACGCTCCTCGATAAGCCGCGCGCGGCTGTCGTAGCCGTATGCCACTTGGTAGATAAGCTGGCGCTTGTTGTTGTATATCTTGCAGGCCACCAGCTGGCCATACTTACCCTCTGTGTAGTCGTTTATGGCCGCAAGCTTGCCGTTGGCGGCATAGGTAGCGCAGCGCATACCGCGCCAGCCCTGCTGGCGTTTGTAGAACGAGCGTGAGCCATCGGGGTGTCGCATCACGCGCACCATATCGCGGTCTTCGTTCACCAGGTCCGGGCTCTGTGCCGGGCTCTGCGGAGCAGCCAGCAGACACAGCAGCACCACCAGCCACCGAAAGGGGGTCTTATTCATGCGCTCATTCTACTATCTTGCGCGACTTATTGCAAGTGCGAAGTATCGCATCCCTCCCAAAAAGATGACGCAAAGCACCCGGCTGAAGCCCATCACCCCAAAATTGAGCTTGCATTCACCCGCGCTGAGGTATAGAATAGACCGCATGGAGGATACCGCTACATTCCGCGCCTGGGCAGAGGTGGATACCGATGCCATGAAGCACAATCTCAACGTAGTGCGCCGCGTCCTGCCGAGCCATAGCCGCATGCCCATCGTCAAGGCAGAGGCATACGGGCACGGCATCGAGGGCGTGGTCAAAGCGCTGGATGGCGAGGATATACGCTTTTTCGGCGTTGCCACCCCCGGCGAAGCTGCGCGCGTGCAGGCCGCCGGCTGCCGCACCTGCCCGTTCATACTCGGCCCCTGCTTCCCGGCGGAGCGGGGGCGAATCGTGCAGAATGGCTGGCGTGCCGCCCTGAGCGGGCTGGAAGAAGCAGAGCACTTCAACTCGCTTGGCAAGCTGTTCGGAAAAAAGGTAAACCTGCACATCAATGTGGATACCGGCATGGGGCGTGCAGGTGTCCTGCCCTGTGATATGCCGGGGCTAGGTGAGCGTCTGCGCCAGTACGAGTTCCTGAACATAGAGGGCATCTACTCTCACCTCTCCGCCGCTTCCCAGGATATCGCATTCACCCACAGGCAGATACGCGCATACGAAGCCGCCGTTCGCGAGCTGAGCGTCAGCTTGGATTTGCCCTACCGACACCTTTGCAGCAGTGCCGCCGTGTTCAACTACAAAGCACCCTGCACCAACATGGTACGCTTGGGACGCATCCTCTACGGATACTCCCCCATGCCCTCCCCCTACAACCGCGAGCTGCGCAACACGCTTACTCTCTATAGCCGCGTCACACTCGTGCGCACTCTCCCGGACAGCCACGGCGTCTCCTACGACCACACCTACATAACCAGCGGCCCCACTCGCGTGGCTACCATCGGCATCGGTTTCGGGGATGGCTACCTGCACTACCTTTCCAACACGGATGCTCGCGTCTACCTGAACGGCCAGTACTGCCCCGTGCTGGGGCGCATCACGATGGACCAAATCATGGTGGACGTCAGCCACATGGATGGCGTGCAACCCGGGGATGTCGCAGAACTCCTCGGTCCCAATGTCCCTTGGGAAGAGCTCACAGCCCGTGCCAAAACCATACCCAGCAACATCATCTGCTCCATCTCCGGACGCGTCCCCAGAGTCTATAAATCCTGACAGCAGCCCCTAAAAACCAATCCTCAATCGTACAAAAAGCCGTCACTCCATTACAGAGCAACGGCTTTTTGCTATAATAACTCTTTCCCGGCTTTAGCGGCGGCGGCGACGTGCTGCCAAGCCCGCCAACGCCAGCAGACTCAGCGTGGCCGTGGTCGGCTCGGGGATCAGTGTCACATTCGTGGCAGACACAGACAGGTTGCTATATTCCACGTTTGTGGTATTATTTGCTCCATCACCATAGTACAACAAGCCGCTGCGTCCGAGAGGAGGCAGCGGCTTGTTGTTCAATCGATATTACCTTCCGCAAGCTATTTCCGATGCGTGGTGCTTACTTCGCATTTTCCTTATCCTTACTCCGGCCGAAGAGCAGCACAAGAGCCCCGAGCAGGGCGACCAAGGCGCCGACGGCCAACATGCCGTAGCTACGCAACAAGTCCCACAGATGCTCGCCTGTGGCGGCGGCAGTTTCCGTGGCAGTGGATTCCGCCAGAAGCGCGGGTTGAGCCTCCTGCGGCAGATCTTGGGGCTCACTACCGGCGGGTGGAGGCGTGGGAGAGTCTGCGGGCTGCCCCTCCGGCGGAGAGGCAGCGAGGCGCTGCGCCTTTTGCCCGGCTGCATGAGATTCGCGCACCAAGGAATCCAGGCGCTCAGAAGCAGCGTCATCCCCCAGCAACACCCCGGCCTCTGCAAAAAGCGCGGGAGCCTTGCGGCGGTCTTTCGGCGCTACCCCAAAGCGGGAGCAAAGCACCGTGTTGCGCTCGCGTCCGGTCTCGCTCTCCACATCGTAATCTACAATTTCGAGGCCGGGATAGCCGGCTTTGAGGCGCTCTAGGCGTTGTTGCACGCGCTTGCAGACCTCGCAGCCCTCCTTGTGGAAGAACTCCACACGCACGGGAGCATCCTGAGCCACCGGGGGAGCGGGTGGCGGTTCGGGGGCATCCGGTTCATCGTCCACGGCAGCAGATTCGGCGGGCGGGTCCGGCTGAGGCTCCGGCTCGGCAGCGGCGGGCGGCGCGGGGAAATCGAACTCATGCGGCTGGGCAGCGGTATCCTTCCGCGAAGCGGAGCTACGGGAGGGGAGTTGGTCTTTCACCTCTTCTATGACGGACCAGGGATAATCATCTATCGCCTCGGCAAAATCTGCCAGCAATTTATCCAGCCCCGGGCGAAGTTTTTTCGGCGAACCTTTGAGCTTGTAGAACTCCTCCACGCTGCTGCGGTAGTCCGTCCAGCGGCGCCAAACCTCCTCCAGAGGTCTGCAAACAGAGCGATAACGATCGTAAATATAGTCGTTATCATCATCGGCAAGCCCCTCTTTCCTAAGAGCGCGCAGGTAGGCCAGCAGCTCGGTCAGGCGAGAGCGGGAGCAATCCCCCGTGCGGTACAGCATGGAGCCACAAGCAAGAAGCGCCACATGCGGGTCTTCATCCTGCTGCATGGCCTGCACCAGGCGTATCAGCTGCAAGGGGCAGGAAACGCGCTTAACATCCGGAAAACGCCGCGCAACAAGCGGCGCTGCTTCCAGCGGCAAGGCGTTCTCCCCGCTGCGAGGCAGGTAAAACCTCCAGGCCCGAAATGGGAGCAGACAGGCCGCCACAGCACGGCGCACCTCCGGGCAGGCATGCTTGTGGTATTTCTGCGCCCAAGGGAGCATCGCCTCCTCTTTCTGCGGAGCCTCTACCAAGCATTGTAGGGCAGAGCGCGTTGGCTCCCCGGCAGACTCCAGCACGGGCTTCACCTCCGGGTGGTTCGGCACATAGCTGCACAGCAGGAATGCGGCCTCGGCGCGGCGAGCAGCCGGAGCCTCTGCGGAGAGCGCTTTGCGCAGCGCAGGGCACGCCGCCTCCTCATTATCCTGCAGGGAAGAGAGCTCTTGATGTATCAACGCCTCCCAGTTCTCGTCCGACAGGGGCATAGAAGCCAGCAATTCCCCCAAACCGGGAGCGGATTTGGACTCGGTGGCCTCCACAATCCTATTCACAGTATAAGAATCCGCATGCTTCTGCAAATAATTCTCTGCGAACTCGCGGCGCAGCTTCAGCAAATACTCCGGGTGCGAGCGCAGCAACTCGTTGAGCAGCTCCGGCTGCAGCTTTTCCACCCGCGCATCCAGCAGACCTTCAGCCAGAGGCGGACGCAGATTCAGCAGCGAGGCGTAGATGACAGATTGCAATGCAGCATCCTGCATCGAGGGCTCGCGGAGTTCCTTTTGCAGCCAATCGCAAAGAATATTCACGCATTCTTCTTCGCGCTCATGGGAAGAAATGCGATCGAACGCCAGCCTTTGCAGAGCCGTGGCCTTGTCCACAGCGGGGGCGGAAGGATCCGCCAACCAAGCCATGAACGCCTCCGCATACTCACGCTTTGCCCCGAACAAGCGGGCACCCCAAGCCACCATGACCCGGCGTTTTACGCGCGGATCCGGGTTTGCCAGCAGAGAATCCAGCACCGCACCCACACTCTTGCGGCGCACACCGTCGGCATCGAACACAGTTTCGTACTCATCGTCATAGTGTACCAGCATGTCCACCTGTTCCGGCGAGAAACGGCTCACGGCATCCTGCAGCGCCGGAGTAAGGGAGGTTTTCTGTTCGCAGTACAGGTACACCAGATAAGGAGTGGCAGAGGGGGTGCGCACAGAGTATTCCGTGAGCTCCTCCATGTAGCGCGACACGAGTTTGCGCTTGTGCAGCACCTGCATGGCTTGGGAGCGCACCGTCTCGTCTGTGTCGTTGCGCAGAGCTTGTATCAAAGCAGCCTGCAAGTCCTTGTCGTTGATGGATGGCAGGAAACTGCCTTTGCTCTGCATGGCGCGCAGGGTTGCAGCCCGTACACGCCAATTCGGGCTTTGGAGCAGGCGCACAAAGTCCCCCACAGCAAGAGCTTGCGCCGCGCCGGAGAGTTGGCTTGTTTTCCGGTCTTCGCCATCATCGGCATCCGTCTCCATGTCCGCCAGCGCTTCCAGAGCCGCCACGGCCACATCCTCATCCTCAGCCAGAGCACACTTGTTCAGAAAAGTGATAATGGGCACCAGCGGCGGGCAATCCGGCGCGCGGCGAGCAGCTATCTGCAAGATATTGCGGTCTGTCTCCGCTATGAGGCGCGGCATCAGTATTTTGTATGCCTGGGCACCGCCCGTCTGCAGCAGAACATCCACCGCAACCTCGCGCACCAGACCATCCGCAGCATCTGCATAGCTCATGAGGATGGGCAGAGCATCCTTGCCCACTTTGCGCAGAGCTTCCAGCCCCTCCAGTATGTCATTGCGAGCATGCGAGGTAAGCAGCGTTGCCACATGCCCCACATCCGCCGGGAGCGCATTCTGCAACTGGAGGCGGAACAAGGAGCAGCGCAGATTGTCGCGCTCTTTTTCCGGCAGCTCCGTATGCTGCGCCAGCTCCTTCTGCAAAGCCGCCGCAAGCGCCGGGCGCCACGGTGCATAGCGCAGGCAGAGGCGGCGCTGCGTGTCGGGATCTGCCGTGCGCAGCAGTGCCACCGTAGCTGCCAGCTGCTCCGGCTCCGGTGCCGTAGCGGCATCCCCGGCCGACTCCTCCACCGCACTCCACTCCTCCAGTGCCCGCTGCACCTCTTCCGGCACCTCCGCCGGAGCCAACCACGGATCCAACCCGAAATCCCGGCCAGTAATAAACTCCAGCAAATCGAGCGCGGCCGAGCGCACACGCACATCCTCATGGCGCAGGTGCTGCAACAGGGCACGGCGCTCGCAGCTCTCCGGCGAGCGCTGCCAGGCGGCTATCTCGCGCAGCGGTTCTGCCCCGCTCGCTATGGTAAGCAGCAGGGGCAGATATATAAGGGAGGTGATTCGGGTAGAGGGCATGGTATTATTTGTTATAAATCAGAAATAATGTTGAGGATTTCGCCCACAACTTCCTCCAAAGCAACGCAGTTGTAGTATGCGTGAGCCTCCAGCGCCACGACGGCGGCATCCAGCTTGTCGTACAACACCTGCACGGCGGGGTCGTCCGCCATGGCTTCCAGCAGCTCCTCCAGCTCACCGGCCCCTACGTCTATGGCCATGGCTTCCAGAGCATGAGCCTCTTCCAGCACTTCCTCCAGAGCCTCGGCCACCTCCTCCGGCACAGCTGCCACCAACTCGCCGGTAAGGCGCTCTGTAAGCCCCTGCACAATAGAAAGCTGAGCCAACATGTAGCGGGTAGCTACATTCTCCTCCGTCTCGCCGCCCTCCTGCTCGTGCACTATATTTTCCCCCTCGGCGGCGGCGGCATCCGCCTCTGCGGCCAGCATAGCCACGGGGTCGTGCGGTTCCGCTGCAACAGCACCGCACCAACTCATCATCACGGCAAAACATGCAAACTTCTTCATCAGCATAACACGCAGTCTTATGTTTACAAGATAGACTACCATATTCCGCGCCGAATTCAAGCTCTAATTCTGCAATTCTGCAAAAACCTCCCACCGCCCCAGTGCGGGAATCACGCCGTGACCCCCTGCTCTGCCTCGGGCTCCACCAGCTCGCGCAGGGGAGCATGCTGCGGCAGCTGCAGCTCGGGGTCGGAATCCAGTATGGCGGCGGCATCCCGCCCGGCGCGATGAATGAGGCGCATATCCGTGAGCCACTCGGCAAACTGCACCGCCCCCAAGCCACTCTGTGCAGTACCGAGCACATCCCCGGGGCCGCGGAGGCGGAAGTCTTCCTCCGCGATCTCAAAGCCATTGAGCGTACGGCAAAGCACCTCCAGTTTCTCGCGCCCGGGCTCGCCGTTTTTGGCGGCGGAGAGGAGGATGCAGTAGCTCTTGTGCTGCCCACGGCCGATACGCCCGCGAAGCTGGTGCAGCTGGGAGAGTCCGAAGGCGTCCGCATCGTTGATAAGCATGACTGTGGCATTCGGCACATCCACCCCCACCTCCACCACAGTGGTAGCCACGAGAATATGCGTTTCGTTCGCGCGAAAAGCAGCCATCACGGCGTCCTTTTCGTCCGGCGAAAGGCGGCCGTGCAGCAGGCCGATAGGTTGCTGCGGGAAGATACCCTTCCTCTTCACAAACTCCGTAGTAGCTGCGGCTTGGGCACGGGTCTCGCTTTCCTCGATAAGGGGAGCGACTATGTATATCTGCCGCCCGGCATCCAGCTCGCTCTGCATGAAGGCAATGATACGCTTCATGTTGTTGGGGTTGCGCAGAGCGGTGACAATTTCTCCGCGGTTGGCCGGTAATTCATCGATGACGGAGACATCCAAATCCCCGTAGAGGGTGAGCGTCAGTGTACGGGGGATAGGAGTGGCGGTCATAACCAGCACATCCGGACAATCCGCACCGGAGGTAAACTTCTCGCGCTGCGCCACGCCGAACTTGTGCTGCTCGTCCACCACGGCCAGCGCCAAATTGTGCGGGCGATTCTTTTTGTACAGCAGGGCGTGGGTGCCTACCAGCAGGCGCGGGGTATCATCCGCCGCGGCGGGATCATCCGGCACATACCCCATGTCCTCCGCTCGGTCAGAGGTACGCAGGGAGAGGCGCACATCCGTACCGGCCAGTAGGCGGCGGAAGTTGTTGTAGTGCTGCTCGGCAAGGATTTGGGTGGGAGCTATCATGGCCGCCGTGCCACCGCTCTCCACAGCCAGAAGCATGGCGCAAAGAGCCACAAGAGTCTTGCCGCTCCCCACATCCCCCTGTAGCAAGCGGTTCATACGGCGCGGGGCCGCCATATCTGCCCGAATCTCGGCCACACACCGCCTCTGCGCAGCTGTGAGGCGGAAAGGCAACGAGGCCAGCAGCTCCTGCAAGTAGCCATCCGTAGTGACATTCACGCGCCCCGGGCGTGCCTGCGTGCGCCGGCGCCGCCAAGCCACACGAAACTGCTGTGCAAAACACTCCGAAAGCGCAAAACGCAAGCGAGCCTTGCGGTATGCCTCCGGCTCCGCCGGGAAATGCAAATCCTGCAAAGCCTCGCGAAATGGGTAAGCCGGCGCCACATCGTAGCCGGGTGGGGCTACCACCGGCGGCAGCTTCTCCAGCAAGTCCCACACCAAGCGCCTGAATCGCCGCGCCGCCAGCCCGGAAATTCCGCGGTAAATAGGCACGATACGCCCGGTGTGCACGCGCAGCACCTCGCCGGCCTCCCGCAACTCACCCGGTATGCCCCCCATGGCTGCCTCCACCAAGCGGTGCCCGGCATCCTCGTCCTCCATGACCTCAAAATCCGGATTGCTCATGGTGAGCTTACCGGCGTACTCTTTCACCTTGCCGTACACGGAAACATTCATCCCCATGCACAGCAACTTGGCAACATAAGGCATGTTGAACCAGCGCAACAGCAGGCGCGGCCCGTGTGGGTCGTCCTCTGCCCCGGCGCTAACCTCGTAGTAGCGCTTGTAGGAATACCGCCAGCCGGCGCTATACACATGCAGCAGAAGACTCGCCGTCTCGCCGTCCTGCAGCTCCGCCACGGATTTGGTACTACGGCGGTCCTCGTAGCGGCGCGGTATGCGCAGCAGCACATCGCCCACGGTCTTATATGTGGCAGCATGCAACGCCTGCAACTCTCGCGGCGTTATCTCCGGCAGCCCTTCCAGTGCATCTGTAAGCCTGAGTATCACCGTACGGCAAGGGGGGGCTGGTTGTGCATCAGCGGTGGGATTTTCCCTGATTGATGCAACGGTAGTAATAGTCGATGCGCGACAGGAACCAAGCCCACTTAGGTCCGGGATGCCCGTTGGTCATGAGCGGCATGGGGCAGTTCTTACCCGTCCAGTGGTGGTGCGGCACCACGCGGCGCAGCCCTATGCCGTAGCGCTTCATCAGCACGGCGGTGAGCTTTGCCGTGCGATCCCAAGTGCGGAAGTGGTTGTGCCCACGGCTCTCGCACTCGCACATCTCAATGCCGATGGAGTTGTTATTTCCGGCTCCCGACCCGGCATGCCACCCGGTCTCATTGAGCGGCAGATTCTGCACCACCATGAACTGATCCACCGTGAAATGCCAGCTGCGGTTCGAGATTGCCCCTTGGCAAAGCGCGCGTGAGTGCTGCATGGCAGTAGAGCCGGCAGAGTGATTTGCCGTGCTGTGGATGGTGATGAAAGTGGGGCGCATCCGGCGCGAGCCACGGCGCGGCAGCGAGCGGCGCGGCATCATGCGTATTTTGATGTTGGCCTCCTTGGCCAGACGCCCTATGGAGCGCGGAATCAACTGCCCGGCAACCGGCTTAAACTTAACAACCGGAGGTGTCCGCAGGTAGGAATTGCGGCTCTGCTGCTGGCAGCCAAACAGGCATACCAGAACAAGCATGAGGAGCACCACCGGTTTACAATACGACATGCGCGTATTCTGCCATGACTCCCCCCGCTTGACAAGCCCAAATTTTTACAGACGCCACAAAAGCATGACATACGACACCCCCCACGCTCGTTTTCTCCAATCAGCTGTAGCCCTCGTTGTTGGAGGCGAAAGCCATTGCCCCTCCCCCAAACTCCAGGTACCGATACAACGCATGCAGGGTATCATTTCCTGAACCACTATGCACAAATTGCCTTTACCCGGCGGGGAAAACATGCTATGCTTAGGTGCAGAAAATGAAGCGAGCTCTTATCACCACCTCCTTGCTGCTGTGCACCGTTGCCAACGCCTTGGACTTTGCACCGCCGGCGCAGCTTGTGCCCAATCCTCAGAAATCCCCGGCAGATGCCGAGCTGGACAGGTTGCTGGCTGAGCAGCAAACACGCAGATACGAGACCGTCATCGAACGCCTCTACCGGCTTCGCCTCATCAGCCTGCTGGAGCTTATTCGCAAAGGCGCCCACACGGATATCACCTACCCGGAAACCAAAGGCTGCACCGCCCTGCATTACGCTTGCGACCTGAGCCACGCCGCCTTGGTGCAATGGCTGGTCAACCACGGTGCAAACACGCTCGCCGTATCGGACAGAGGTGCTACTGTAGATGACTGCGTGGGCGGACCGGAAGCAAAAGAGATCCGCAAAATTCTGCGCGACGCACGCCGACAACACGAAGCGCTGCAACCCACACAGCCAATGCAGGACGCACAGGCGGCCGGACGCGCTGCAGAGCAGCTACAAACAGCGTTGGACTGTGCCTATGTCGACTCCCTTTCCTACAACGTACCGGAAAAAGATGCCCCGGTGGCAGCACAGGCTGCCCTGCTGCACCGCTATGTGCGCACCACTCGCAGCCTCCCGCCGGGAGTAGAGCCCCGGAGCCTCTGCGGGAGCATGCTTTGCGCCATCCTTGGCAGCAACATGAGCGAAGCATACTTTGCTGCATTGGCAGAAAAAGAAGTCCGCGAGCGGCGCACAGCCGCCCTGGCGCAGCTGCTGGAGCAACAGGCACACTTTGCAGAGCTTCTGCACACCCTCGAGCTGGATGGCTCCGAGCGTAGCATCCACATCTCTTTCGGCCGCTCCGGCAAAGCTGCACCCCGCATCCGCATAGAACGCAGCGGCACCCCGGCCGCGGCAGAGCCTCAGCACGTCCTGCTGCACTTTGCCGGCTATGTCGCCCTACCCGGCAAGGGAAATACGCGCGCCACCCTGCACTACATGCCAAACTTGCACTGGGTCAGCATCTGCAACGACACCACCGCCGAATCCATAGCGCACTACACCGGTCACAGCGCCCATGTGCGCTACAACTCGGACCGCCTGCAACTCCGCTACACACCGGAGGGAGACCTCGCCCCCGGATCCCCCACGCCGCCCCAAAACACGGGCATCAGCGTGTACTTCAGCATTCAGGAATAAGGCGCGGATAACCGGCCAATTTCAAATTAATTTTCACTTACTCGCAGCAGCAGATAAATCATACTTTCTCTGCTGAACTACTGAACGTATTCCGCATAGAGAAATAACTGTGTGGAAAACAAAACTGTGACTAATTTTCCTCTTTGAATTATCATATAAGTTCTGTATAATATCTGCTCGTTTTTGTTTATATTTATCAGAATACCATATAAATGTGCTTACGTGAGTTTGCTCTATAGCCGATAGCGGACCGGAATGACAGAATCTACCTTCCTCTCCAAACGACTCTCCATGATCGGATATAAATATCAACAATGCATCCTTTTCCTCAACTGCCTTTATAACAGAAGACAACCTTTTATCAATATCTATAATACAATTATCATATTTGTCTATATTTTCTTGTGAGCCGAATGTGTTATTCTCTGCATTATATGGTATGTGTCCCGCCCCATCTTCCAACAATAAAAAACAAGGAGAACTACCCCGAGTTATTTTTTTTATAACCTCATAATACTCTTCGGCATTTTCGGGTCTGGAATATAAGCGTACCTTATTATCCAACACCCGTGAAATATGCGGAGACTGATACCACATACCTTGAGTATTAGCACCAACTAGCAAAAAACTTCTAAAGCCGTATTTTTCCAAAATATTGAGGAAAGATTTATACTGTGGCATATTCGAATTCTCGAGAGTAATGGAAAGTAACGATCTGATAGCGACTATTGTTTGTGTTCCCTTACTGTAAACATTCGGCATATTTATAATATTATTCATCGCACTTATATTCGGCAAGGTATTTCTCTTGTAACCGTTAAATGGTGAATGATCAGCTCTGAAAGATTCTCCGATATAGAGAATAACAACCTCTGGCAGATCCCCGCCACGTAAAGAAGATTCCTCCAATGCAGGATCTTTTAAAACCGGGAAACTATAATAATCATTGAGACCTTCTACTGCGTCTGTCAGTTGTGCCATAGGATGATACCCACCAAAGGCCAACATCCACCCATCAGGATCCTCAAATCTATTAGGAACTAATGCTTTATAAACGACAAGAAGAAAAAAAGCACCCAACGATACACTAGTACATATGCAAGCAATACAAGCTATGGTTCTTTTTGTGAAACTTTGCCACGTCGAGCAGCTCCTTAGGATGTAGATTAGAACATACAAAAGAAAAACAGACAAAACTATTTGCATTACGTTTTGAAACGTTACATATGCACAAGCCTCTTCCCAAGTCGTATTGATAATCGAAACAGCTAGTTCGGCAGCTCTTGTTCCGTATTTCGCAGCAGATTGAGCCATAAACATTTGTGACAAAACCAAGATCGGAAGAATCACATAACTCAGACACCTTGATAAAGAAGTTACTATCAAAGTAGCATACCAGAATATCCAAAAATACAGAAAAACCAGTATGCTGGTTACTCCCGCACACTTCCAGTGCCTAAAAGGAGTTGGCAGAAGGTCAGAAGAACTCACAACGAACGAAAACAACAACGCAACAAAAAGCATCGGCAGCGTTTTTTTCAAAAAAAATAAGGCGAAGCGCCCACTCCTTGCAAAGGTCTCTTTCAAAATCATTTTAGCAAACTTCCTTTTAATTACCACCTACTTCCGCGCTAATTATCATCTTTTTGAAAGATTATGTCAAGCTTAAAACTGTGTTTTTATCTAAAAAAGATTGCCAGAGAGTATAATTCAGTACTAGGCGCCGAGCAATGAAGAAAAATCTGCGGCGTTCATGCACCATTACGGGGAAAAGTGCCTGATTTTGGCATAAAACACTATAATCTTTCAAAAAGATGAATACAACACACACATATACAACAAAGAAAGGCTTGCTTGCCGGGGAGGCGGTGAGCAGGCCGGATGCGGAGCGGCTGGTGCTGGAGGGTATCGAGCGGCTCGGGGACAGAGCTGCCGGTCTCGGGCGGAGGGAGCTGATATGCCTGCTGCGGCAGGTGCTTGAGCTGGGGGTGGAAGCCGTGGCGCAGCGGGAGCGCACTAGCACCCTAGCAGAGGCGGGGTGGGCAAGCATCGAGGCACGCAGCGACTGCCGCAAAACCACACTACGCGACCTGCGCTACAACCTGCGCCGTATCCTCAAGCTGCCCGGCGTGGGGGAGCTACCCCTGCGAGCCATGACCACGGCGCAATGCCGCGACATCCTGCAACGTGCGTTCGGTCACAGCAAGAGCTGCTATGTGAAAGGGCGCGCTGTGCTCAGCAGTATCTTTTCCTACGGTATACGACAGGAGTGGTGCGATACCAATCCCGTATCACGCATTGAGGTTCCGCGCGTAGCGGAGAAACCTATCGAACCGCTCACACCCGCCATGGTGGAGCAACTCAAAGCCACCGCCGCACGGCCGGAATACCGCGATATGCAGCTCTCGCTTAATCTACTGCTCTACAGCGGCATACGTCCCACAGAAGTGAGCCGCTTGCAGGAAAGCGATTTCTGCCGGGAGGAAGGCGTTGTCATCATCCGCCCGCAAAAAAGCAAGACTGGTGGTGGGCGCGTAGTACCCCTGCGCGGGCTGGACGCCTTGCCCCCGGAGGTGTGGGAGCACCCCATACCGCGCAACTGGCAGAAACGCTGGCGCGAGCTACGCCGCGCTGCCGGGTTCTCCGGGTGGCAGGCAGACGCCTGCCGCCACACCTTCGCCAGCTACCATGCCACCCACTTCCGCAACCTGCATGCCCTACAGCTCGAAATGGGCCACCGCGACCTCACTCTGCTCCGCAGCCGCTACATCATACCCACTCACAAAACAGAGGCAAAGCTATATTGGCAAACAGTCGCTATACATTAGACGACAACTGCTACTTCCACCGAGCCTCCGTATAAGACAGCCATCCTGCGCACGCTTTTTCCGCAACCAATCGCCCCGCGCTCAATGCTTCTTCCAGCCGGGCTTGTGGCGGGCAGCGAGTTCCTCCACAACCTGCTCGATACGGAGCCCCTTGGAGGTAAGCAGCACGATGAGGTGGTAGAGCATATCGGAAGCCTCGTAGACGAGACGCTCATTTGTGCCGTTGCACGCCTCGATACAGGCTTCCAGAGCCTCCTCGCCCACTTTCTGCGCCATGCGGTTCACACCATCGCGGAAAAGTGAGGTAGTGTAAGACCCCTCCGGCATCTCCTCGTGGCGTTTGTTGATGAAATCCTGAAGCTCCGTAAGGAAAAGCAGCGGGCTTGCGGCATTCGCCTCCCCCCAACAGGTATCTGAGCCGGTGTGGCACACCGGGCCACACGGCGTGGCCTGTATGAGCAGCGTATCCTTGTCGCAATCCACAGCCATGCTCACCACGTTCAGATAGTTCCCACTTGTTTCACCCTTGGTCCACAAGCATTTGCGGCTTCGGCTCCAAAAACACACCCGCCCGGTTTCCTGCGTGCGGGCGTAGGATTCCGCATTCATGTAGCCAAGCATCAGCACCTTGCCGGTAGCGGCATCCTGCACAATGGCGGGCACCAAGCCGCCGCTCTTCTCGAAATCTATTTCCATGGTGTCAGTATTGCAGAAATTACAGAATCATCTTCTCGATAGGCAGCACCAGAATCCCCTGAGCTCCGGCCTCCTTCAGGCGGCCTATAATATCCCAGAAACACTGCTCATCCAGCACCGTGTGAATGCTGCACCAGCCCTCCTGCGCCAGCGGCATGATGGTGGGGCTTTTCACACCGGGCAGCACATTCACGATGCCCTCCACACACTCTCGTGGGGCGTTCATCAGCACATAGCGCTTATCCGCAGCCGTCATCACCGCATCCATGCGGAAGAGCAACTTGTCGAGAATCTCGCGCTTCTCGGCCGGGAGGTTCTTGTGGGCTATCAACACAGCCTCGCTCTCCAGCACCACCTCCACCTCGCGCAGATTGTTGCTCACCAGCGTAGCACCACTGCTCACGATATCGAAAATTGCATCCGCCAGCCCTATGCCGGTAGAGATTTCCACCGAGCCGGTAATCACATGTATGTGCGCCTGCACCCCTTGGGACTCCAACCACTCGCGCAAAATCACCGGGTAAGAGGTCGCAATGCGTCGCCCCTGCAGCCACTGCGGGCCGGTATAGGCGTACTCCTTGGGGATGGCAATACTCAGGCGGCAACCGCCGAAACCAAGCTTCTTCACAATATCCGCATCGCCCTTGCGCTCCAGATACTCATTGAGCCCCACCACGCCGATATCGGCCACGCCGTCCGTCACCGTTTCCGGGATATCATCATCCCGCAAGTAGAGCACCTCCATAGGGAACTTACGCGCCTCCACCAGCAGCGTACGCTTCGAGCTCGGCACCTTGATGCCGGCTTCGGCCAGTATCGCCATCGTATCCTCATTCAGACGGCCCTTAGATTGTACGGCTATTCTCAGTTTCATGGTATACAGAGTCCGGATATTGCAAACAGACCGCGCTCCTTATAGCCTGAATGGCAGCCGGAGTCAAGCCCCTTTCCCGTCATATACAAACACCCCATACCGACAATGCATCGATACGGGGCTTTCTCTTGCGCGGATGGGGTGAGATTCGAACTCACGGAAGGGATAAACCTTCGGCGGTTTTCAAGACCGCTGCATTAAACCACTCTGCCACCCATCCGAAGCGCACGGCACAAGCTGTGCGTGCGCTCATACTAGCGAATCCCCCGCTCCGCTGCAAGCATTTTCTGCATCATGACACAAAATCAACACGCACTTCTCCCCGCGCAAGCCCATACCCCGCACCCGGCAGACCAGGGGCTCCAGCGAAGGAGAATCCTAGGCTTGCGGGTCTGTTTTTGCGCCATTGGCAACAAAAATGCAGGAAACGCTCAACAAAATGCCCATCCACGCTTGAACAGAGGGGCGGGAATTGATATAATGCCCCGTAACAGATACACGTTTAATTATGGCCATGCCCCCATTATGTAAACTTTTTACCATTGTAGCCATGCTGCTGTGCTGCCCCCCGCTCCCCGCCCAAGAGCAGGGCGATGTGGCGCAGCTCTGGCAGAGATATGCCGAGCTGGGCATGTTTGATAAATTGCTCACCGAATTGGAAACGGAGAGCCGAAAAGGGGACTCGGCCCGGGAAGCGGAGCTCATCCGTACCCTGTTGACTTATTGGGAGCCCATTATGAATCAGCGGCGCTGGTGCAATGTAAGCAGCCATTGGGATGGTGACGGGGTCTATGGCTCCATAAGCTACCGTACCCAAGACATGCCGCCCGAAATGGTGCAGCAGCACCGCGCCTTACGAATCAAGGCTAAAGAGCTAAGCGAAGAGGGGCAGAAGCAGCTAATTGCTCTTATTTTATCGGAGAAAGCCTACATCGCCGGTGCCCCCGATGCCGAGAAAATTGACCGTATCATCCGGCATATTCATGCAGAGGAATATCCCCAAGCTATCAAGCAGTTGGCACAGCTGCGCCAAGAGCACCCCGATTACTGCCCGCAGGCTTTTGCTGAACTGGCTGCCGCTCTGGACACCCCTAAGCGGCTGGAGTTGCTCTTGCTCTGCCCCCGGCTCCCCCTCGGCGTCATCCGTGAAACGCATTTTGTAAAATAAATGCGTTTTCCCGCCATCGGCAGCAAAAAGCGCAGGTCGTGGACGAGGTAGGGCGCACGCAGCTGATGCTGGCTGTGGCAGACCCGCACCAGCCCGCCATTGAGGTGTACAAATGGCTCCGCGCCGGGGTGGATGTGAATGCCCGCGATGCCCAGGGGCTTACCCCGCTGCTGGCGCTGCCGTATGTGCATGACCTCCAAATACCGCAGCAGTATTCCTGCGCACCCATCATCCGTCTGCTGTCTGAGGCCACACGTGTCCCAAAGATTTGGGACACGTGTAAAAACGAACCCACCAGCCAAATCATCAACACTTTTTCCTTGCAGGCAGGAACAAAGCATGCTAGAATGCAGAACATGTACAAGAACGCATTGAAAATCTGTGTATTGGCCGGGGCGCTGCTGCCCTGCTGGGGCAACGACTTGACCAAGGAACTGCCTGCCCCGGTGATGACCGGCGGCATGCCGCTCATGGAAGCTATTGCGAA
>JAZNTO010000123.1:0-8712 GCA_045591805.1 Akkermansia sp.
AACACGTGCGGCCATGGGCACGGCAGACACGCCGGCGGAGCCGATGAGGGGGTTGATGGGGGTCTTACGCCAACCGGGGATGAGGTTCATGATGTGGGCGCAGATGAGACCCGCACATGTAGCCACGGCGAATGCCACCACACCCAGCATGATGATGAGCAGCGTCTCGCCCTTCAGGAATCGAACGCCTTGCATGGTGAGCCCCACGGAGACACCCAGCAGAATGGTGGTGATGTTCATGAGCTCATTCTGAGCGCAGAGCACCAGACGCTCTGTCACCTTACACTCGCGCAGGAAGTTGCCGAACATGAGCATACCAAGCAGCGGAGCGGCATCCGGGCAAAGCAGGATGGTGAGGATGGTTACAGTGAAGCAGAAGAACAGCTTCTCGCCTTTGGAGACCATGCGCAGGCTCTTCATCTTAATCTTGCGCTGTTTCTCGGTGGTGAGCAGGCGCATGAACGGCGGCTGAATAAGCGGCACCAGTGCCATGTAGGTGTAGGCAGCCACGGCGATGGCTCCCAGCAGCTCCGGTGCCAGTTTACTGGCCAAGAAGATGGAGGTGGGGCCGTCTGCACCGCCGATGATGCCGATGGCGCTTGCCTGCCCCTTGGTGAAGCCTACGCATACAGCTGCCAAGAAGGTGAATGCCACACCGCCCTGTGCCGCAGCACCCAGTAGCAGCGCCTTGGGAGAGGCGAGCAGCGGGCCGAAGTCCGTGAGCGCTCCCACACCCATGAAGATGAGCGCCGGGAAAATCTCACACTTGATGCCCAGGCCGAGCCAGTCGAACAAGCCGCCGTGCGGCTTCACCAGCAGGTACTTCTGCGGGGTCTGGCCGGTTACGACGAGCTTGCCTTTCTGCACTTTGCCATTGTCGTCCTTAGCCTCGGTGGCTACCATGGGCTGAGCCATGGCTTTGTCGTATTCAGCAGCCACGGCGGGGTTGAGCCCCTCTGTGCTCTGCTTGCTGACGCCGGGGTCGTCGAACGGAGCGAGCTCCAGCTGAATGAAGCCCACGTCGTTCATTTTGGAGTGCTCCACCTTGCCGTCCTTGATGGCTACCACTTCGCGCTGCGCTTGGGTGATGACCATGCCGTTGTCCGGAATGTTGGCGATAAGGGCGCCGAAAGCAATCGGCACCATGAGCAGCGGTTCAAACTGCTTGGCCACACCCAGATACAGCATCACAAGCACGATACCCCACATGGTGTACATCTGCCACGTCATCTGGAACAACCCGATGCCGGAGATGAAATCCGCGAAGGAATTGATGAGTTCTTGCATATTGCAATGGGAATTTGACTATTTGTTACACCCCCTGCACGCATGCGGTGCAGGGCCTGTAAGCCGCTGCGGGCTTAACCAAGGTAGGCCAGAGGCTGGTTCTCTGCCACGGTGTCGCCGGGAGCCACGCAGAAGCTGGTCACGGTGCCGTTGGCCGGGGCGTAGATAACGGTGTTCATCTTCATGGCTTCCAGAGTGAGCACCTGGTCACCCTCCTTCACGGCGGTGCCGGGCTTCACGTCCAGAGACACAACCTTGCCGGCCAGCGGGCTCGGGATGGGGGT
The DNA here is from genome assembly GCA_045591805.1 of Akkermansia sp. GTDB lineage: Bacteria > Verrucomicrobiota > Verrucomicrobiia > Verrucomicrobiales > Akkermansiaceae > Akkermansia. Next base: position 1,572 of record JAZNTO010000123.1, read on the forward strand.
GCCGGCACCGGCAGCGGCGGGAGCCGGGGCGGGAGCTGCCACGGGAGCCGGGGCGGCTACGGGCACTACCACGGGAGCGGGAGCAGCCACGGGGGCAGGTGCGGGGGCGGCATTGCTGCCACCAAGGGTCTCTACGGTTACGTCAAAGGTCTGACCGGCAACGGTAATACGGAGCTGTTTCATTGTATGAATATGTTTTGGGTTTAGATTGTTAAGTTTGAGGGTGCGGCGGGAATTAGCCGCGGGAGATGTTGTGAGAGTTCATGTTGGTGGCGCGGCCGCTTTGGCCGTAGGCGGGGTCTACCGGCGTGATGTCGAGGATGCGAGCCTCGCTACCGACGGTTACCTTCACAGCCGCTGCAATAGCGGCCACGACCTCGGGTGTTATGCTGCTGGCAGCGGCATCGTAGATGCCGGCGGCGATGGCTGCCACCTGTGCGGGGGCAAGCTCGGGGCCGACAAGCGGCTGAGCTACCGCCGGGGCGGGCGTAGCAGCTGCCAGCGCAGCCTTGGCGGCTTCTGCCGCTGCTTTCTTCTTCTCCTCCATGCGCACAGCTACGGCGCCGGAGATGGAGAGGATGATGCAGAGCAGGCCAAGACAGCAGAACACCACAAGCATGCCCGTAATCTGGTACGTCAGCGCGTCCATGAACTCGGGCCATGTAATGGCTAGTGTCTGGGTTATGTTCATAGTTTGGATTATGTGTGAGAAGAGAGTGTTTCTGTAGAATCAGAGCGGCATGTTGCCATGCTTCTTTGCCGGGCGTACCTCGCGCTTGCTCAGCATGGTGCGCAGTGCCAGAGCTACTTTGGCGCGGCTTTCTTTCGGGTTGATAACCTCTGTCACCTGGTCGCTGGCAGCCGCAGCGTATGGGTTGTAGAAAGCTTCGGTGTACTCCGCCAGCAGTTCCTGCTTGCGGGCTTCGCGGGCGGTGGCGTCCTCTATGCTCTTCAGCTCGCGGCCGTAGAGAATCGGCACGGCTCCTTGGGCGCCCATCACGGCTATCTCTGCCGTGGGCCAGGCAAACACGGCATCTGCCCCCAGTCCCTTGCTGCACATGGCTATGTAAGCACCGCCGTAGGCTTTGCGCAGGATGAGTGTCACCTTGGGCACAGTGGCAGAGGAGTAGGCGTATATCATCTTGGCACCGTGGCGTATGATGCCGCCGCGCTCCTGCTGCTTGCCGGGCAGGAACCCGGGCACGTCCACCAGGTTCACGAGGGGGATGTTGAAAGAGTCGCAACAGCGGATGAAGCGCGCGGCCTTGTCCGAGGCGTCTATGTCCAGGCACCCGGCTTTTACCGCCGGCTGGTTCGCGATGATACCCACTACCACACCGCAAATGCGCGCAAAGCCTACCACCACATTGCCGGCGAATCCGGCGTGCACCTCCAGGAAGCTGCCTTCGTCCACCAAGCGGGAGATGACTTTCTTGACATCCAGCGGGGTGTTGTTGCTTGCGGGTATGATGTCGTTCATGCCCTCATCGTCCGCGATGTTGAGCGGGCAGCTCAGATCGTGCGGGGGCTCCTGCGTGTTGTTGGAGGGCAGGTAGGTGAGCAGAGCCTTGACTATGGAGATGGCCTCCTCGTCCGTATTGGCCACAAAGTGGGCGTTGCCGCTCACACAGGCGTGTACGTCCGCACTGCCAATCTCCTCCATGGTGCATTGCTCGTATGTGACTTGCTCGATGACCTTGGGGCCGGTGATGTACATGCCCGCTGCTCCTCCACGGCGGATGATGATGAAATCCGTAAGCGCGGGGGAGTAGGCTGCGCCGCCTGCGCAGGGGCCGAGAATGAGCGAAATCTGCGGCACGACACCGCTGGCGGCCACGTTGTTGTAGAACACGTTGGCAAAGCCGGGGAGGGATTCTACACCCTCCTGCAGGCGCGCACCGCCTGAGTCGTTGATTTGGATGATGGGCATGCCGCCTTTCATGGCGTACTGCTGCGCATCGCATATCTTCTGGGCGTGCATGTAGCCCAGCGAGCCACCCTGTGCCAGGAAATCCGCTGCCGTGGCGGCTACCGGGCGTCCGTTCACCAGGCCGAACCCGGACACGATACCATCCCCGGCTATCTCTTTGTTCAGCATGTCGAAGTTGCTGCAATGGTGCTTCGTGTGCATGCCGATTTCTGTAAAGGAACCGGAGTCAAACAGGCAGGAAATGCGCTCGCGAGCCGTCCAATCTCCCTTGGCCCGGCGCGCTTCGTACTTCTCGGGCGACGCGGCGTACTTTATCTTGCGCCGACGCTCCTCGAGCTCCTCAAGTAATTTGGGGTCTATTGCCATATTTTATGTCGCTCTGTGGTTTTCGCTTTTCTGCTGCTGCACCGCAGTGTACAGTCCCGCATGCGCAGCCATTCCACGCTGCCACATTCTACCACACTGTCCGCCTCATGAAAAGCAAATTTCGTGCCTTTGAGCGCTTTTTTTTATAAAAATTAGAGTATGCTCTATATTTTGTGGCGTCTTGGCAGCTATACGGAGTGGGCGTTCTGTGTTTGCACAAGGATTCGGGGGGTGAGGATGGCGCGTTTGTAACAGCCCGGCTGCACATGGGTACGCGGCCATACGATGCAGTCTATCAGCTCGCAGCCGGCGGGTATGCAGGCATCTTGTCCCACCATGCAGTCTTCGTCCACTACTGCCTGTGGCGAGATGTCGGCAGTGGGGTGAATGCGTTTGCTGTAAGGCATATCGAGGATAGCTTGCAGGTAGTCCTGTGGGGTGCCGATTTCGTACCAGGTTGCCCAGTCGAACTCCACGCCTCCGGCTTTACCCTGCCGTACGAGTTCCAGCCAGATGGGGAAGATGGAGAATTTTTCTTCCGGGGGGAACATGGCAGCGACCTCCGGTTCCAAGATGTAGGTGCCGGCGAATTGGTGTGTGCCGGGGTTTACGCCGAGTGCGTGCCGTATGTCTGTGATTCGCCCGGTGGCGGGGTCAAAGCCCACGTTGCGCTTGCCGTCCACGCTGCGAAGTGCCATGGTGAGCAAGTTGCCGCTGCGGCGGTGCTCTGCCAGCAGGTCGGAGAGCGGAATATCGGTCAGGATATCGCCGTTGTGCACGATGAGAGGCCCTTCCTTCCAGAGCGGAAGGATTTTTTTCACGCCGCCGCCGGAGTCCAGAGGTTCCGGCTCGTGGCTCAGTGTTACGGGGCATCCGCGGTATTGCGGGTCGGGACAGGGGAAGGCTTTGTCCCACGCGAAATCCATGTAGGAGGTGTTGACGATAAACTCCGAGACACCGGCTTTTATGAAGCGATCCATGGTGTGCTGTATGAGCGGTTTGTCAAAAACCGGCATCAGCGGCTTGGGGAGTATGTGGGAGAGTGGAGCCAAGCGGGTGCCAAGACCCGCACCGAGTATGAATGCTTGCATGGTAGATTATTGCTTTACGGGGTTTGGGGGCATGGTGTGGCTTTTCTGTCGGCGAGGAATTTGCGGATTTTGCGCAGGGAGAAGAAGCCGATGAAAAGGAGCAGTATGGCACCTGCCGCGGCAAGCAGGGGCAGGACTACGGCCAGTATGGAGCCTATGGTAGCCAGGATGTTCTCCATAGTGCTGATGATGGGGTTGCCTATTCCGGCAGTGGTGGTGGTGCCGGCTGCGCGCAGAGCAGTGGTGCCCAGCTGCACGGTGCCGGCTATGCCCGAGCCTGCCACGATGCCGGTGCCCCACTGGAGCCAGTCCGGTAGCTCACCCAACATGCCCCCGGTTACGACGGCGCCTGCCACCAAGGCTGCGGGGCCGGCGATGGTGTCCAGCAGGTTGTCTACAACGGGGATGTAGTAGGCCAGTATTTCGGCCAGCGTGGCGGCTCCCAAGCAGGCAAGAGCAGCATCACTCCCAAGCCAAGCCAGATTTTCATCTATGCTCAGCCCGCAGAAGCGCACTCCCAGCGCCATGACCAGCAGCGGTACAAAGACGCGGAAGCCGCATGCCGCTGCAAGCGATATGCCCACGCATAGCGCAAGCCCGGTTTGCAGATAATCGATGTTCATGATTTTCGAGACAGACTTTGCAGATTGCAGTTTGTAGATTGCAGATTGTAGATTGCAGATTGCAGATTGTAGATTGCAGATTGTAGGTTGTAGGTTGTAGGTTGTAGGTTAGGAGGGTCTTACCAGAGATGTGGCATGTTGAACCCTACGGCGCAAGCCCCCATGATGGCGTTTGCCACTGCGTGCATGACGATAGCCGGGGTGAGGCGGCGGGTTTTCACCACGAGCAGGTAGGCCAGTGAGCCGTAGAGGAAAGCTCCTGCGTAGTCCACCGGGTTGTGGATGAGCACGAAAGCCGCCGTGGTAACCCCATAGGCCAACCAACTGTGCGTGCCTACCGGGACACTTTGCGGAAAATCGCGGTTCACGCACCAGCGCATCAGGAAGCCGCGCCAGAATAGTTCCTCCGCCAGCGCTACTACTACGACCGCCCGCACAAAACGCAGCGCATATTCTGCGTAAGTAGCCGCTGTGCCGGCACCGAATATGCGCTCGGGGCGGAAGCCGCCTTCGCTCGGTATCCACCCGGCAACATACGGCACCAGCCACAGCCCGATGCCCACCACCCCGAAAATCGCCCCTAAGCCACAGGCGCGAGCGTTCCAGTCCCAAGCTATTTCGCGGCGTACATGCCACAGCCACCCCAGGCAAACCAGCGTTTGCACCGGGTAGACCAGCATTTCCGGGGCCCTTTGCCACCAAGCCGCCTCCGGGTGGTCCCACTGCACATACTCCCCTCCCACACCCAGCAGAATGCTAAACCCCATGAACAAAGCCAAGGGGTAGACACACGTTCGAAATAATATGGCGTCGGTACGCATTGCCGTAGAGGTACGAGGGACGAATTCCGAGGACGAAGTATTTTTTTCGATTGGTTCCTAGGCTTTTTTAATGTCTAGGGTCAATGTTTTTTGCAATATTGCGACGTTTAGTGATACAACAAGCACTGATGATGGCAGTAAGCTCGTTTGCCTCCTGCATGAGCAGTCCGGCTTGGTGAGCCGAAAGCAAACCGCAGCCCACAATCATGTCCATCCAAAACCAGGCTTCGTCAGACTCTTCTTCACAGATTTTAAGTTTATTGAGGTAATCTCTGTCGGACTTCGCACGGTGAGCTGCCCGGTAGTTTGCTGCCACGGAAGTGGCACAGCGGAAAAGTTGGTCGCGCATGTGGCGCGCCTCCGTGGTGGAGGGGAGGGTTGTGCAGAGGTCGTATACTCGCAGAGCAAATTTTCGCGTGCGCTGAATCATGTTCGCGCGAAAATCGCTACCGTTTTTTGTATTATCGCAGTCCATGATTCCGGTGCTTTGTATTAAAATGGAGTTCTGCTCCAAAAGTAAATACTTCGACTTCGGAATTCGTCCTTCGTACTTTTCTGCTCATCGCTCCAGCGATGAGCAGAATTGCTCCATCTTATCGCAGGCGGTTTCCAGCAGCTCAAAGGCTGTGGCGTAGCAGCAGCGCAGGTAGCCCTCGCCGCAGGGGCCGAAAGCGGTGCCGGGTACTCCGGCCACCTTCTGCTCTTGCAGCAGGCGCAGGGCGAACTCCTTGGAGGAGAGCCCAAAGCGTTTGATGCTGGGGAAGGTGTAGAATGCACCTCCGGGCAGGTGGCAGTCCATACCCATGTTGTTGAAGCGGCGCACGATGTAGTCTCTGCGGCGGTGGTAGCTATCCCGCATTTCCTGCATGGCGTCTGTGCCGTTCTGCAGGGCGGCGATACCGGCCTCTTGGCTGGTGATGCTCGGGCAGATCATGGTGTAGGAGTGTATCTTCATCATCTGCTCTATGAGCTCCGATGGGCCGCAGGCGTAGCCCAAGCGGAAGCCGGTCATGGCAAATGCCTTGGAGAAGCCGTGCAGCAGCAGGGTGCGCTCCTTCATGCCGGGCAGGGAGGCTATGCTGGTGTGCTCCACCCCATCGTAGCGCAGCTCGGAGTATATCTCATCCGTCAGCACAAAAAGGTCGTGCCGGATGCAGATTTTTGCAATGGCCTCCAGAGTTTCCCGAGGGGCTATGGAGCCGGTGGGGTTGGTGGGGAAATTGAGCATCAGCACCTTGGTGCGCGGAGTGATGGCCGCCTCCAGCTTGGCCGGGTTCAGCGCGAAGAGGTCGTCTATACTCGTCTCCACCGCTTTGGGCGTGCCGTATGCCAGCAGCACGGACGGCGCATAGCTCACATAGCAGGGCTCGTGGTAGAGCACTTCGTCCCCGGGGTTGATGAGGCAGCGCAGTGCCAGGTCTATGGCCTCGCTCACGCCTACAGTGGGCAGTATCTCGCAGAGCGGGTTGTAGGAAACGTGGAAGAAGCCTTCCACATAGCGGGAGATGGCGCGGCGCAGGCTCTCCAGACCGTAGTTGCTGGTGTAGGTGGTGTGGCCTTTTTCCAGAGAGGAGATGGCGGCTTCTCGTATGTTCCAAGGGGTTACAAAGTCGGGCTCGCCAACGCCCAGAGAGATGATATCTTTGCTGCCGGTTACCAGGTCGAAAAATTCGCGGATTCCCGAACGGGGTAAATCCACAACCTGTTTGGCAAGAGTACGATTCCAGTCCATGGTAAAATAAGAAGAGTGGTGGGAGATACAGGGTTAGGGAGCGACACTGATACGCTGGTGGCACTGCTCCTCCGAGAAATGCAGGCCGTTGAGCTTGTAGGTCTTGAGTCGGAAGTGCGTGGCTGTGGAGAGCACGCCCGGCAGGCTGGCCAGTTTCTCGCTCACAAAGCGAGCCACGGAAAGCAGATCTTCTGCATCCACCTGCACCAGCAGGTCGAAGCCTCCGCTCATCAGGTAGCAGCTCCGTACCTCGTTGTAACGCGAGATGCGCGCAGCCAAGCGGTCGAAGCCTCCGCCGCGCTCCGGTGTACAGCGTACCTCGATAAAGGCGCTTACGCCCTCGCGGTCATCGTTTACAATGGTCTGGTAGCCCACGATTCGCCCCTCTTTTTCCAGAGTAGCTCGCCGGGTCGCAACTTCAGAGACGCTCACCCCGAGGCGGTCGGCAATCTGCTGGTCGCTCAGGCGGGCGTCCGTTTCCAATATCTTGAGAAGGGCTTCCTGTGTCATAAGTATGCCCATACTACCACGCGCGTACGCGATGTCAAGCCGGAATCATGTATGCCGGCGATAATGTC
>JAZNTO010000124.1:0-18973 GCA_045591805.1 Akkermansia sp.
ATATGGTTAATTATGTTGTTTTGCTTGGAACACCTCACGTTTCAATTCAACATAATAATGTGAAAAGATCACTATATTTCACGAATGCAGGGCGCAACATGATAAAAAATGCTATTTATAGTATTTCCTCGGAGTCTGATACTGTTCAAGATAATTTGGCCGATTTGAAGGATGGTATAAGCAGAAATAATCTTCCGAAAGACTATGAAACAGATTTTTTTGATTATGTGCAAGTAGAGAAGTTCTATAATTTAAAGGACACTAGCACAACGCTAACACATTATACTCCGGGAAAAGATGAAGATTGGTTCACTAAAGACGGACGTTATGGACACGGCGATTTGCATAATACTGCGTTCGCTGAAATGGTGGGAGAATTACTCACTGGAACAAAACCGAAAAATGTTAAGAGTATACCATTAAGGAAAGCAGGAAACTAATTATTCCCTCCCAAAAATCTGCGCCGGCCTGTTATAATATAACAGGCCGGCGTATGTACCAATGAGATATGCGCACTGCGGTGAAAGTCCTGCGCGGAGCCGGGATGATGCGTAGTGCCCTTATGTCTAAACTTCAGGGTTCATTACACAGTAACATAGGGCTAAAAACGGAAAAGCTACCCAATATACGCCTGTAGTTACAACACTACCGGGTATATCTACAAGATAGCCCATATACTCAAAAGGAATTAAATAATTATACAAGTCATTTTTTTGAGGGTAAGATTTATTATTTAAAATTATTCTAATTTTTCCTTTTTTCGGCCTTTCTTGCCAGACGAACAACTTATGCCACTCAGTACTGTTGCCACATGGTACGGCTCGTTTTAAATCGAAATCAGCATAGGGTATGTGTTTTTCATAGTCAAAAACACCTACTGTAGCAGAATCGGAGCCTAAAGATAGAAAAATATTTTTTTTGCATAGAGGGTTGTTTGCGACGTACGAATCATCCGGAACACCAAACAAAGGTAAGTCTTTTTCTATATCGAACCCTTCGGCATATATAAGCGCAGTCGGCTCTCGTTTTTCAACTACTGTCAGTCTCATATAGTATTTTCCATCGAGTCGATATACAGTATTATCTGAAATATGAATGAGTTCTTGATAATCGAGAGTTTTCATCCCATAACTGGCAATATATTTGCCAAAGTTTGTTCGAATACAGGATGTTAAGTTTAAGAGTATGACAATGAATATACAAACATACTGTAATCTTATGGGAAGAAATCTTTTATTTCGACCTGCGGATAACGGGGAACGTCTTTTATTTGGCTTATTTGATGTGCCGAAGTGCTTTGTAGTATCGATTTTTGCGGATTTTTTCATCTTTCTACTGCTGTTGGCGCACGAGTGGAGGAAATTTGGGCGTAAGCTTTTCTATTTTCTGCATTTTAGCTCATTTTTCTGCAAAAACAAGCAAAAAGTGGGAAAGTAAGCTTTTTTTCACAGGGGAGAGGAGCCTATGCACCCAGGTGGCAGAGCGCACTTACACCTACGACAACCTAGGCAATCGATTAAACTCCTCAGAAGGAGAAAAATCAACGACATATATGACCAATAATCTCAATCAATACACATCCGTACAGGAAAACTCGGATGCGGCATTTATCCCGCAATTCGACCCGGATGGCAATCAGACGCTTATCAAGACCGAAACGGGTATCTGGAGCACCGTCTACAACGCAGAAAATCGCCCCGTGAGCTTCTCGAATAGCGAAAAGCAACACCGTGGTGGAATGCGCGTACGATAGCCAAGGCCGCCGCGCCTACAAAAAGGTGACGGTCAACGGTAGCGTAACGCTGCATCAGCGCTATATTTACAGGGGCTACCTTCAAATCGCCGCGCTGGATCTCACCCGCACCGCCCACCCTGCCTTGTGGTACATTACATGGGATCCCTCTCAGCCTGTCGCCACGCGTCCGCTGGCCATCCAAATCAACGGCACATGGTACACATACGGCTGGGATCTCACCAAGAACATCTGCGAGCTCTACTCCCCCTCCGGCACAATCTCCACCTCCTACACCTACACTCCCTTCGGGCAAGTAACCGCCTCCGGCAGCATCTCCCAGCCTATTCAATGGAGCAGCGAGATGTGGGATGGCGAAATGGGGCTGGTGTATTATAATTGGAGATATTATAATGCTAGGAGCGGGAGATGGAGCACAAGAGATTACATGAACAATGCTAACTTGTATGATTTTATTTTTAATAATTCTGTTTCAGATTTTGATATAATTGGATATGAATCAAATCGACAAAGAAACAAGGATAATTATAAGAAAAGGAGAGATCAGCAAATGGTGTCCGGACGCGCCGAAAAACGAATCAATAGGTATAACCTACGAACAGCGCCAATACATGCTTGTAAAGACGCTGGTAGTGGATTGGAGGATGTAATTTATACGGCCTCTGATGTGATTTATGCGGCATTGGCCGCTTTGGGCGTTGCCGATGTTGACCATATGAAAGTAGCTATAAAATTAGGCGTTAATCACTGTTTTAAACACAGGCAAAATAACCAAAAATTAGGATGTTTTTGTTGCTCTGTAGTTTTGGAAACAACTAATGGGAATATGGCAAATCACCAAGTTATTAACTATCATCTATTCTCTGTTAGTGCCGTTTATCCAGATTTATATTGTGATTGGGACGATACAAAAGATGCAGCATGGTCATACTATCTAATATACCCTAAGTCATTAACTCGTTATCCGAAAGAAGCGGATGATTTATTCCGATTTGGTGAGACAATTGCTCCCATTGTAGTAAACTTTAAGATGTAACTAATGACTTTCAGCCGCTTCCTTGATCTCTACAAGGAAGCGGCCCCATATAAGAATATTCTTATTCCCACTGTTTAGAAAATATTTAACGAGTTTTTCTGCTTGTTCCGGCTTAATTCCGGTAATGCAAATTGCCTCGCATTTCATCGAGGGGGGCATTCCCATAAATTTCAAATGGAAATTTTGAATATCACCAACGCTGATTCTGATTTTTGTGCTATTTTGTAAAGATATTTTGGCTATTTTATTGATAATGTCAATGTACGCCTGATTGGTGAAACTAATATCCATTCTTGCATATTCGTTATCGAAAGTATACAACATTAAATTAAAATTTTCACCGACCTCGTTAAGAGGTAAAACCAAAGCCTCGCCTTCCTTTGTGTCGTCCGTCGATATCTTAATATACGATATCTCTTCTGCCTTAGCAGTTACGCCGATAATAATAGCGATTATAATAGCAGTAACAAGTAATTTAAATGCATGCAATTTGCGGGATGAAGTATATATATTGTTTTGGTGTATCATAGTATTATGGGAGGTGCGTATTAGGCGCTTCAGCAAGCGGAAGATTTGTTCGTTGTTTAGAATCCAGTGTTACTAATTTTAGTGGATGGTTTCATGTTTTTTGCTGCAACAGGCGCACGAGTGGAGGAAATTTGGGCGTAAGCTTGTCAATTTTCTGCATTTTAGCTCATTTGCTGAAAAAAACAAGTGAAAAGTAGTCGCGTGCCCCATTTTTTAAGGTGAGCGAGCCATACTGCCTGATTCTTATAGTGCTAACTCTTACACCTACAACCTCTTCGGGCGTCCCACGGCGCGCGATACAGCGCGGCAGGGCAGAGTGGTGTGCGATACCTTCGCGCACAACTCCCGCTCCGAGCTGGTGGACGCTCAGGCGAACCTACGGCTCGCACTCCGAATTTAACCTCCGGGCAACATCTCTCTATAGGATGGCAATGGTTTATTTTTACTATATCTGCCGGCTCAAAGCTTGCGCAGGTAGTCAATATAGGCCTTGCGTGCCTCTTTCGGTGTAAGGGGAGAAGGGGTAGGCTTCGGCTCTTCCTCCTGCGCCTTCTTTTCGTATTCCGGCTCTTCCGGGTTGAAAGCGAGTTGCGGCAAAGAGGTAGCGGTACCTTCTGCCCAATCCGTAGCAGCGGGAAAACGCTTGGCAGCGGTCATATTTGCAGCTTTCACCAAATTCGATGAGCCGACTGTATAGTAGCGCGAATTTTTGCCGTAACTAAGCACGATTGTCGGGTTGCGCTGCATGTACACCACCCTCCCTTGCAAGGACGCAGCCCAACGCTCGCGAGTCTCTCTCTGAATTTTCACCGGATTTGTCAGGCCCAGCATGCGACAAATTTCCGGCTCAACCACTTGCGGATTTGCTACGGAGGGGATGATATGTATACGCTTCACCTCTGCACTTCCCGCATCGAATACCATCTGAAGCCTCAAGTTCACAACATGAGTATCGAAACTCATGTGCAACAATCCGTTTTCCAAGCGAACTTCTGTACACTTGTCGCCGGCGGCCAGCAAGCTGCGCAGAACAACTGCAAGATTCCGGCCGAGCAGAGTCTCGCTCGAAACTTCGCCGGGATAAAGCAACAAGGCTCCGTTCCCTCCTCGCATATTCAACCGCACGGGCTTATCCGGGAAGGAAAAAGCCTTTTCCAATTTATCCACCAATGCGTTATCTCCGCGTACGATAAAACCCTCTACTTCTCCGGCCGCATTCACCAAGGCACTATACGTGCCCTTATCCGATTTCCAGGTATGCAGCCCCTCACGCGGGGCACCCTTACCCAAGAGGCGGTCGAGATGCTCCAGTTTAAGCCTCTCTTTGCCGGATGTGCGGCTGAGTTTCGCCGCCATGGCATTGCGCCCCCTCCTATCTGCGCGGAGCATCGCTGCCTCTTTTGCCGGAAATTTAAGAGCCGGGAAGACGTGGTGTTCCGAATCTGACCCGTTTTGGCTCGCATGGCGAAGCCTCGATGCCTTACCTGCTAGATAGACATCTTGGCGCAACACCAAGTGTGTATCGTCCAGAGTGTTGGAAGATATGACTTCTGCTCGCTTTCCCAGCGATGCAGCAAGTCTGCCACGCACAGAAAACCCGGACTGGAACGCCAGAAGATCCTCCGGCGAGATTCCCCGAAAACGGTTGGATACACGCAACTCGACGTACTCTACAACCTCGCGTGTCAGGTCTACGGTGATTTCCGCCGCAACTTTGCCCTCATAGTAGCGAAAAGATGCTCCGCCATCGAACCAGCGGTACGGCACCCATGTAAAATCCCCGGCTCGGGTAACATTGTAAAGAGCTACCAAGCGAGTAGTGCCTATAATATTCCGGCTATCATCCGCCTGATTTTCTGCTATATTCCTGTACAAGATAAAGGCAGTATGCTCATCTCGCGAGTAAGAAACGTCCGGCTGCTCAGCAGATTCAACCAAGCTCAGCAATGCATTTGTCACATCTGTAACCTTGTGATTCTTGCTTTTGCTGCGCACCAATATGGCGCCTATTCTACCCGCTCGGTCTGCCAGTACCACCACACGGTTCTGCTCCGTATGGAACAACAAAGCATCCTTACCGCTCATCGCGGAGGCGGTAACATGCTCGCGCAAGTTTTCCAGAGGGGTGCCGGCACACAGCTCCGCCCGCAGCAACACTGCCACGGCAAACAGAGCGGCTATGGCTCCTCGTGTGCTCCACCCCATACCGGATTCTTTCTTTACTTGCTCTTGTAATACGACTTGACCAAGCGGCGCACAAACTTCTCCATGCGCGGCAAGTTGCTCTCTATGCTGCGTGCCAGAGCAAACTGATTGCGGGCGCGGATAAGATTGTGCTCCGGCTTCTCTGTGCGGAAATATTTATCCCCGTCCAGATAATCCGTCAGGAATCTCATACCGATTTCTGTCGTGATAAGCCAGCCGGCAAAAGCTAACTGTTCGATTTCCGCCGGAGTCAGGAACTCATGCGCAGCATCCAGATACCCCTCTGCCAGAGACTCGAAGAAGGGAAGCTGCATCACCACTTGCGACAAATCCTCTTCATCCTCACTTGCCGTACAGGTGGCTGTGCGCACCATATCGCCGAAGTCGTAGAGCGCCAAGCCCGGCATCACCGTGTCCAAGTCGATGACACAAACGGCCTCGTCCGTTTCCTCATCGAGCATAACATTGTTAATTTTTGTGTCGTTGTGGGTGATACGCGTGGGGAGCTCGCCGGATGCCTGCATATCCACCAGTCGGCTGAAGCGGGGAGACCATGTTTTGAGCAGAGCCAACTCCGCAGAGCAATTCGCCGCGCGTCCCTCGACATCTGCCTCCACACTGTGCAGCAGTGCCTCGTAGCGTTTGGGGGTATTGTGAAAGTCCGGTATAGACTCGCGAATGTCCTCCGGGTTCATGTCGGAAATAAGCTCCTGGAAAGCACCGAAAGCGTTTCCTGCCTGATATGCCTGGCGGGTATTTTCCACCACATCGTATGTGTGCGTGCCCTCGATATTGTTGTAACAACGCCACATACCGCCTTCCTCGGGAAGGTTTATATAGCTTCTGCCTCCACGCGCGGGGTAGAGCGTCAGCGGCTGGCCTGCTGTGCTCTTGCGGCGGCGCATGGTCTTCCAGCGTATATGGCGGGTCACCTTCTCCACATTTTTCATCACCATGACCGGATCCTTGAACACGTAATCATTGATGCGTTGCAGAATGTAACGCTCCTTGATTCCGTCTTCCGTCAGATAACATGCGCGGTAGGTAGTGTTGATGTGCCCGTTGCAAAGTTCCTCGCCATACAGGAACTCGCCATTTATGGCAAACTGGTCCCCAATGCGAGCTATGCGCGCGGCTATGGCACCGTCTTTGTGTTTTTTCGGCATATTCGTTATTTCCGGTTTCTGTTGTTAGTAAACAGCACGCAGAGAGAGTGCGCGGAAAAAAATCAATCTTCAGACATCTGGATACTCATGAGCTTCAGGCGGTCGCTCTTTCCGTCGTTCACAAGAACGTTCACCTGCCCCTGACGCTCGGAATAAGTGAATTTCCCCATGCGTACGTTCACTTCCTGGCTGGTCTTTTTGCCCGTCTTTTTGTCTACCTTCACCTGCCCGGTTGTGATGCGGAAGGCAACCTGGTCTCCATGTTTGCCACTTGTGAAATGCCAGCTATTGTGATTCCCGATGGTTGCTTTATCCTTGCTATAGGGGCCCACCTTTTCCGCTTTAGCATTTGCCAAATCATTCTTGGTGGAAGTGTAGATAGAAACCGGACGGCGCGACAGGTTGATGATGTGCACGCCCTTGGTGGGGAATTCCTCCTCGTTCAGGAAGAAAGTCATAGACTTGGCGGGGGTCTCACCGGGCATCACGATACAAAGGCTCTTGCTACCGGCCGAGGCAGGTACCTGCACTACCATGACCGGCTCGGGCAAAGCTGTGGCAGCCGGCTTTGCCGGACGGCGGGTGCCGCTTGTTTCTTCTGCGGAAGGTGTAGGATCCTGGTCGTAGAACTTGATAACGCCGCCCTCCGGCTTAATACGCTGGGTAGGGATACGCCCGGAGATGGTTGCTTTCTTGTATGTAGTCACCCCCTTGGACGTCCCGGCTTTGTAGTAGAGCGGGTTGGGTAACTTGCCGCCGGTCGGAGCGCAGATAACAAAGCGCACGCCGGTTTTGGGTGCCTCTACCTCGGCCGCAGCTGCCGGGCTTGCGCCGCCACCGCGAGCAGTGCGACGGGAGGACTGAGCATACGCAGGGGTAAGAGCCAGCAGAGCGGCCAACGCAAGAGAAAGTGTCTGATATTTCATGTGTTCTAAATGCAGATTTTTACTCCCTGAATTTACCACTATACGCACAGCAAAGCAAGCAAAAACTTACACAGACAGGCTTATAAGCACACCCGATGCAACAAAAGCCACCGCATCAGGCATAATCCCGGCGCCCGAAAATTGCAGAACCTACACGTACAATGGTGGCACCCTCCTCCACAGCTACCGCATAGTCGTGGCTCATTCCCATCGACAATTCCGGCAGGGGCAGCGGCCCACGGGCACGCAACTCCTCTGCCAGACGGCGCAGGGCCACAAATGCAGGGCGGGCTTCCTCCGCCGTCTCGGTAGGTGCCGGTATACACATAAGCCCGCGAATCTCCATATGCGGCAGCGCCACCAAAGCCTCCCACTCTGCCGCCAGTTCCTCCGGAGTGAAACCGTGCTTACTTTCCTCGCCGTCCACATTCACCTCCAGTAGAATACGCGCAGTAATACCCAGCTCACCGGCTATGCGCGAAACTGCTTCGGCCAGTTTGCGACTATCTACCGCTTGGAGCAGGGTCACCCCA
The DNA here is from genome assembly GCA_045591805.1 of Akkermansia sp. Lineage (GTDB taxonomy): Bacteria > Verrucomicrobiota > Verrucomicrobiia > Verrucomicrobiales > Akkermansiaceae > Akkermansia. The sequence goes on from JAZNTO010000124.1 coordinate 8,148, forward strand.
GCCTCCAGAGCCTTGCGTACCTTGTTGCGCTGCAAAGGCCCGATGATGTGCCATTCGCAGTCTGCCGGCATAGCCGGAATCTTCTCCAGCGCTTCCTGCAGGCGGTTCTCGCCAAAGAGGCGCTGGCCGTCTGCATATGCCTGCATGATATCGCTTACGGGGAAAGTCTTGCTCACCGCCAAGAGTGTGGTACTACCTGCCGGGCGTCCAGCGCGCTGCTCTGCCGCAGAAATGGCCGCGCGAATCTCCTGTAGTTGGTCCTGTATATACATGGTGGTGTGTCAACGCTTGTTGCGGCGTGACTTTTTCTTGGGTTTCAGTTCTTTGATATCTCCGCCACGCGCCCGCAGCAACTGGGGCTCGGGGCGTTTAAGACGCAGCCTCACCCGGTGGCGGTAGCCACCGGCATTTGTACGCACCCGCACGCTCGAGAAGCGGCTGCGGTCTGTCTTGTGCCCCTTGCCCGCTTCAGACGGACTGGGAGCCTCGCGGATTTCGAGCGCCTCCAGGCGTGAAATCTCGTCTGCCAAGGCCTGCTGCTCCGGAGTATAATTCGGGTTCGGCTGAGGCGCAGAGGGTGGCTGCTCTGCCCCGCCCTCCTCCACAGCCGGGGCATCAGCCACTGCCGCAGTCTCCGCTTCCTGAGTTTGCGGCGCTTCGGCTCCATCTGTGCGCAAGTCGGCAGCCTCCGCTTCCGGCTCCACCTCGGCCACCAAGTCTGTGCCGGGCTCCTTCACATTGTCCGGATGCGTGCGCAGATAATTCTCGAACTCCGGGTCGGGCTCTGCACCGCTGCGTATGGCACGGTCGTATGCACGTGCTGCATCCGGGATACAGCCAAGCTCTGCATATAGACGCGCCATATTGTAGTGAGAATCATTCAAAGCCGGCTTAAGTTTCACGGCGGCGGCGAAATGTTTGAGCGCAGCCTCATGCCTGCCGCTGATTCCCTCTATATTGGCTAAGTAGAAGAAAGCCTCCGCATTGGCCGGATCCAACTCGAGAGTGCGCATAAACATCCTCTCGGCCTCTTCCATCCTATCCAAGCGGTAATTCGAAATACCGGCCAAATAGTAAGTGATAGGCAGCTCCGGTGCCAGCCGCGTAGCACGCATAAGGTACTCTATAGATTCCTCGCACTTGTTGCGGTAAAGCAGGATAGTACCCAGATTCACCAGTCCCGGCACATGGTCGGGCTGGTAGTCGTAGAGTGTGCGGTAAAGTTGCTCCGCCGAAGTATAGCGTGCTTTGGAGAATGCCTTATCAGCGAGACTGGCCAGAGTCTGAATCTCCAAGCTGCGGCGCACAGCGTTACTGCCATCCGCATCTTGCATCTCCCCGGATTCCCCGCTGCGCAGAGAGTCTATGAGCCGTTTCTCTGCCTCTGTCAGCTCCAGGCGGCTTTCCTCATCCAAGCGCTGCAACTCAGCTGCCATGTCTCCATCTCCGCTCTTAAGCTGCTTGTATGTCTCCACCAACAGCTGGCGCCCCTGCTCCTGCATCTCGATGGTGCGACGCTGCTTCGCTATGACTTCTTTGAGAATTCTGTTCTCTTCCACCAGAGCGGGGTCTATGTCCGGGCGGCTTTCCTGTGCAGCAATTTCTGCCTCCAGGTTGTTGAGTCTCTCTGTAAGCTCTGAAACACGGCGGCGGTAGCCACGGTTCTCATCGTAAACCAAACTCATCTGTTCTCGCAGCTGGTCTACCTCGCTACGGGCGGCGCTAAGTTGCTGCGCCAGCACATCTTTCTCATCTGCAGAGCCGGCCATCTGTGCCTCCAGAGCTTCTACGCGAGCGCGGGCAGCCTTGAGCTGCTCCGCCAGGGTCAGGTTCTGGTCCAGCAAAGCCTTAGTTTTCTCCGGACTATTGAGATCCACTATGGCTCGCAGTTGTTCATTTTCGGCCTTCAACGCATCGCGTTCGCGGGTCACACGCTCCAGCTCGGCCTGGGTCTGAGCCAGCTGCCCGGCCAGTTGATTGGCACGATCTTCCGCAGCCTGGCGAGCCCGCTCGGACTCTCGCAGCTTATCCTCTGCCTCGGCCAGACGCCTTGCGAAAGAGTCCACCACTTCGTTGTTGATTCTTCGCTCCTCTGTAACCTGAGTCAGAAGAGTTTCATAACGCTCCTTGTACTCCTGCTGGCGGGAGCGAGCAGTCGCAAGCTCGCGCTGACTCCTCTTGTACTTTTCGGAGAGGTCCAGAATGCTCTGAGCCATATTCTTGCACTCCGTACGGAGGCGGGCAAGCTCCTCGCGCAGCTCTTTCTCCGTAGCGGCGTAGTCCGGCAATCCATCGCGGAAAGCCCCTTCTTCTGCATCGATATGCTCCTGAATGCCGGGCAGGTCTATATTCACCTCCTGCGGCACAGCGTGCCCCGGTTGGCGCCCCGTGGGTATAGGTGCCTTGGCGGCTTCCTGCTGATACTTTTCTATATTCTGAGCCAACTGGTCGCGCAGATAGCTCATCATGTTCGCCTTCCACTGCGGGTGGTCGCGCACGATAACAGCCATCATCTTTTCCGCCTGCCGCGCTTTCTTCAACGCCAGGTTGTAGTTGCCGCGGGCAGCAGCTTTCTCTGCATCATTGCGCAAACCATAGGCCACCAGCAAATCCTCCGCCGGATCCCGGGGTGCCGTCGAACGCGGCCCGGCCTCTACCACTCCCGCCTGCCTGTATCCCGGCGCCTGAGCCCAGATGTTATTGCTGCTCAGCAGCAATAAGCCACCGAGTGCCAGTCTTGTGTATGTTGAGAGTGCGGACATGAGGAGATGTTGCTCTAATGGTAGCCTATTCCCGCTGTAAAGCAAGCAGGAAGTGTGTCACAACTGCATACCCCTCTATATCATTTCTCTTTTTATTCTGCTTTACACGCGCGCAAATCAGGTGTATACTGAGTTCAGACAGTTTTTATAAGAACACCATCTGACTTAGCGATATGATGACCGCAGCCCAGATTCGCAGGAGCTTCCTGGACTTTTTCCAAGAGAAGCAGCATGCCGTAGTGCCCTCCGCCTCGCTCATGCCGCAGAGCCCCGGCCTGCTCTTCACCAATGCCGGTATGAATCAGTTTGTGCCCTATTTCCTGGGCGTGTGGACCCCGCCGTGGAAGCCGGCGCGCGCCACAGATACGCAAAAGTGCATCCGCGCCGGAGGCAAGCACAACGACCTGGAAGATGTGGGGCAGGACAGCTACCACCACACCATGTTCGAGATGCTCGGCAACTGGTCCTTTGGGGATTACTTCAAAAAAGAGGCCATCGCCTGGGCATGGGAGCTGGTAGTAGAGCGCTGGGGTTTCCCCGCAGAGCGTCTCTACGCTACCGTGTACTGCCCGGACAAGAGCAAAGGAGACCCCGGCGTGTTCGACCAGGAAGCATACGATACCTGGGCACCCCTCTTCGAAGGCAAGGGGCTCGACCCCAAGGTGCACATTGTCAACGGCGGTGTGAAGGATAACTTCTGGATGATGGGCGAGACCGGCCCGTGCGGCCCCTGCTCCGAGCTGCATGTAGACCTCACCCCCGAGGGCAACACCCAAGGGAGCCTTGTCAACCGGGACAGCCCCCTGTGTATCGAAATCTGGAACCTCGTATTCATCCAGTACAATGCGGAGAGCGATGGCAGCTTCCGCAACCTGCCCGCCTGCCATGTGGACACAGGCATGGGGTTTGAGCGTGCATGCGCTATGATTCAGTGCACCAACGGTTTCACGGATTTCTCCCGCCGCGTTTCCAACTACAGCACGGACGTCTTCCGCCCGCTCTTCCGCCGTATCGAGGAAATCTCCGGCCGCACATACGTGGATATTTATCCGCAAGACGCTACGGCGGATAACGCCGCTGTGCTCAAGGAAAGCATCGCCTTCCGTGTGATTGCCGACCACATCCGCACGCTGAGTTTCTCCATTGCAGACGGCATCCTGCCCGGCAACAACGGCCGCAACTATGTGCTGCGCCGCATCCTGCGCCGCGCCGTGCGCTACGGCCGCACCTTGGGGCTGGAAAAACCCTTCCTCAGCGAGCTGGTGGACACACTTGCGGCCGAGATGGGCAGTGTCTTCCCGGAAATCGTGACCCGCGCCGCTACCATCAGAGAGGTTCTGCTGCGCGAGGAAACAAGTTTCAACGAAACGCTCGACCGCGGGCTGGAACTTTTCGACAAAGAAGTGGCCGCTACAGGCACCGTAAGCGGAGACTTCGCCTTTAAGCTTTACGATACCTACGGCTTCCCCATCGACCTCACCGCCCTTATGGCTCGCGAGCGGGGGCTGGCCGTGGATACAGAGCGTTTCGAAACCCTCATGGAAGAGCAGCGCCAACGTGCCAAAGCCGCGCAGAAAAAGCAGGTGGTACGCGCTCTCGACCTCAAGACCGATGCCGTGACAGAGTTCACCGGCTATACGGAGGATTCCACCACAGCCACAGTGACCGAGGTACACGAGGCGGACGGCATGCTCTTCGTCATCACAGATAAAACGCCTTTCTACGCAGAGATGGGCGGCCAGGTAAGCGATGGCGGCACCCTGCAGGCAGGGGGGGATAGTGCTCCTGTGCCGGGAGTGCAGCAAATCGGCCGGGCTCGCGCCCACCTCATCTCCGTGGCGGATGGTATTCGCCCCGCCGTGGGAGAAAGCGTTGTGCTGAGCATTGACCCGGAGCGCCGCCGAGCCATAGAGGGGCACCACAGTGCCACCCACCTCTTGCACAAAGCTCTGCGCACCGTCGTAAGCGAGGACATAGCCCAGCAGGGCTCGCTGGTGGATGTGGAGCGCCTGCGTTTCGACGTAAACAGCGCTGCCATCTCCAAAGATGACCTCCGCCGTGTGGAAGAGCTCGTGAATGAATGGGTGCAGCAGGATCTGCCCATCTTCTGCCACGAGTACGCCATGGCCGAAATCCGCAAACACCCCGAGGTCTGCCAGTTCTTCGGCGACAAGTACGGCGATGTCGTGCGGCTGGTGCAAATGGGCGGCGAGGCCGGCGGTTTCAACGGCGTTTCTATGGAGCTCTGCGGCGGTACGCACGCTGCCGCTACAGGGCGCGTAGGCTTCTTCAAGATAAAGAGCGAGGGTGCAATCGCCAGCGGTGTACGCCGTATCGAAGCCGCCGCCGGCGAAGCAGGCCTCAATATCGTGAAGGAACTCATCAAAGCTCGCCTGCCGGAGTGCAAGGAAAGCTTGGAGAAACTTTCCCTTGCCAACAGCAAGCTGGAGAAACTCGGGCGCCCCACCATCCCCGTGCCCACCAGCGACTCCCACCCCGGCGAGAAAGCTGTGCAGTCCCGCGACATCCGCGAGGTGAACACCCTGCTGGATGAATACAACGCTTACTGCGACAAGCTGAAAGAGGCGGCTCTGGAGGCCGACAAGAGTGTGAAGAAAGCACTCTCCGCCGCTGCGGCCGGGCTGGCAGATGCCCTGCTGGCAGAGCAGCTCACCGGCGGAAACGTGGTCATCTGCGCAGAAGGCGGCAACGATCTGCTCACCGAGCTCTTCAACGGCCTGCGCAAGCGCCACTATGCCGCCGCTGCCTTCCTGGTGGCAGACGATGGCAGCAGCCTTTCCCTGGGAGCCTACTGTGGCGAAGCCGCACAAGCTGCCGGGCTGAAAGCCGGAGACCTCATCCGCACCCTGGCTCCCATAGTGGGCGGCAAGGGCGGCGGCAAGGCAGATATGGCTCGCGGCTCCGGCAAGGAGCTGGCAGCCAAAGAACAGCTGCTCGCCAAAGCAGCGGAATCCCTCTCTTAACCAAAAACAACATACTACACTCACGACTATGTCACAGAAACAACCCCCGGTTTATCCGGATGAACCTAAAATTCCGATTCTACCGAATCTGCTGACAGCAGGCAACCTGCTGTGCGGCTTCTTCTCCATCCTCACCATCTTCGAGGGTATGAAGCTAGCCGATGGCTCAGCCGAGGCATTCGCCTGTTACCAGAAAGCGACCTACCTCATCTTTGCTGCCTGCCTTTTTGATTTGCTCGATGGTCGCGTAGCCCGCATGTGCAAGGCAGACGGCCCCTTCGGCCGCGAGTTCGATTCCATTGCTGATGTGGTATCCTTCGGTATCGCCCCGGCCATGCTGCTGTCTCGCGCGGTGCTATTCAACCTGCCCGTTCCCTACATCGGCTTCGGTATTGCCGTACTCTACCTGCTGTGCGCCGCCCTGCGCCTGGCCCGCTTCAACTGCATGGCCGCCGAGCCCAAAAAGCCCAACCAGAGTATGGACTTCGTGGGGCTGCCCGTGCCCATGGCAGCCGGTGCCGTGGTAAGCACCATGTACCTGGTCATTGACCTCACAGCCAACCGAGGGCTTGAAATTGACCCCTTCTGGCAGATTGTAATGGCCGTTGTCATGACAGTGGTATCCCTGCTTATGATGAGCCGCGTCATTTACCCCAGCTTCAAACACATCAACTTTGAAAAGCGCGGCACCATTATTGCCATGCTTATGGCCACTGTGGCCATTGTGTCTCTCATCGCCTTCCCCTGGATTGCACCGGCACTCATCTTCCTGTGCTACTTGGGCTACGGCCTCATTGTCCGCCCCTTCCTCACACGCCGCATGCGCCGCGCCATCGAGGTGTACGATGACGACGACGAGGAAGAGGATGCCCCTAAATCCAAATAACTTCCCCCTTTTTTTCTGCACCAAACACTCGGCTCCCGCTGCTCACAAGCACCGGGAGCCGTACAATTTATCCCCCCCCCCCCTTAGCGTAAAACCTTAGGCCTTTTCCACCCACGCGAGGAACTGCTGCAAAGCATCCGCTCGGTGGGAAATGGCATTCTTCTGCTCCGCGCTCAGCTGAGCCATGGTGCAAGCAAAGCCGGCGGGCACAAAGAGGGGATCGTAGCCGAAGCCATGTTCCCCCGCAGCTGTGGGAGCAATGCTTCCCTCCACCTTGCCGGTAAACTCTGCCAGAACGCGCCCGCTCTGCGCCACACACATGCAGCACATAAACCGCGCCGTATGCGGTTGCGGCGTACCGGCCAGTTCCTGCAGCAGACGCGCATTGTTCGCGGCATCGTTGCCATGTTCCCCGGCATAGCGGGCAGACATGACACCGGGCGCCCCCCCCAAAGCGTCCACGCACAAGCCGGAGTCATCCGCCAGCACCATACCCGGCAGCAGAGTAGAAATACCGCATGCCTTCAGCGCAGCATTGCCTGCAAAGGTATCCGCTGTTTCCTCCACCTCCGGAGCCTGCGGGTACTCCGCGAGGCTGTGCACCTCGTACTCCGGCGGCAGCATGGCAGCTATTTCCCGCACTTTATGCGCATTGCGCGTAGCAACTATCAGTAATTTTTTCGCGCTATTCATAAAAGTTCATCAGGTAAACAAACATCTTTCTTAAAATACTTTTTAATAAAGAAATAAATCACAGTGAATCCCAGCATCACAGAGAGCGCATCGCTCACCACCTGCGCGTACCAGATACCCGGCTCGCCCATATAGCGCGGCAGCAGAGCCAGGCAGGGCAGCAGGAAGATAAGCTGGCGAGTGAGGGTCAGGAAAATGCTCATAACGGGCTTGCCGATGGATTGGAAAAAGTTGCTGATAACCATCTGCGACCCCACAAAGGGAAACACAAGGCTGATGACAGTGATACCGTAGGACGCAATCTCGATGATCTGCGTGGCATTCGCATCTTTCTCCTTCACGAACCAGCTCACAATCTCACGCGGGAAAATCTGCACACAAAGCGTGCCGAACAGCGTCACAGCGCTCGCAAACAACATGGCATATATCAGCACTCGCCGCACACGGCAGAACTTACCCAACCCCAAGTTATAGCCGGCTATGGGCTGCATACCCTGGGTGATACCCGCCACAATCATGACAAAGAAGAAAATCACGCGGTTCACCACCCCATACGCCCCCACGCCCATCTGCCCGTCGTAGTGCAGAAAAAGTTTATTGAACACCAGTACCACCACACAACCCACTATATTGAGCAAGCAGGGCGGCAGACCTATGGTGCAAATGCGCCGTGTCAGTGGCCAATTCAAGGTGTAGATACCCCGGCAGAAGCGCAGCACACTCGAGCGCTTGCAGAAATGCGCCAGCACCCACACCAGCCCCACTGTCTGCGCTACGGCTGTAGCCAAACCCGCACCGGCAATTCCCCAGTCCAGGATTTTGATAAAAAGCGGAGCAATCGCCACATTCACCACCATGGATATGAGCAGACTCACCATCGCCTTTTTCGGGTAGCCGCTCGCACGCATCAAGTGATTCAGCCCCAAAAATACAGAGTTGAACGGGAACCACAGCATCAGCACCACCAGATATTCCACAGAGGGTTTCAGCGTATTCTCATCTGCCCCGAACGCACGCATGATGTCATCTATCCACGGCAGTGGCAGCCACCCTACCACAACACTGCTCAGAAAGCTCAGCAGCAGGCAATGCCCCAGTATGCGCTCCGCGCGCCGGTACTTCCCCTGCCCCAATGCTATACTCGCACTCGCGGCACTACCCAACCCTACCAATGTGCCCACAGCCACCATCAAATTCATCACAGGGAATACCAGCGCCATGGCCGTCACGGCGTACGCATCGCACCACTGCCCCACATACATGGCACCCACAATATTATATATGGACATCGCAGCCATGCCCGTTATAGCCGGCAGTGAATAGCTCACCAGAAGCGGCCACACCGGCTTTTGCTCCAATTCCAGCAACTTTGCATCCTTTGCCATACGGCTACGAATTTACTCCCCTTCACGCCGATTGTCAAGCGAATCTGCTCTAATAACGTCCACCAAATGCCGCTGCTTGTGCTCATGGTGAGCCTCCTCCCACTTCGTCCTCGGAATTCGACTTCGTACTTGCTTGCCCAGCTATGCCAAGAAAAAACGCCCTTGGCTATGAAACCTCGGGCGGTCGCGCGTTGCAGGGCTTGGCTACCCCGCTCGAACTTGTAGTGCTACCTTACTTGCTGCCTGTCTGGGCGTATCAACGAGAAGCCCGACGACGACGTGCTGCCAGACCTGCGAGTGCCAGCAGAGAAAGCGTGGCGGTGGTGGGCTCGGGGATGGGGGCGAATCCAGCACCAATCTTCAGAGATGAAATGTCGCGTTGATTAGTGCCACCACCCGAAGGAGTTGCGATGCCAGCTGCTACGCGATATCCATCCTCCCATTCAACCTCACCTTCCCATTTTAGAGAAATGGTATGCGCTGTACCTACAGTCGGCGTTAATGAGCCTGTCTTGGAGGCAACTAAAGTGCCATTAGAATCCAAAATACCAAGAGCGTACACGAACGTGCTATTAGCACCATCGGTATGAGAAGTAACCGTAGCCGACAAGTTCAGAAGGGTTATGGTGTCTCCGGCATTAAACTCGTTAGATTCCAGTATGAGTGTCACGGCCTCACCACTCCAATATGAACGACCGTACAAGGTTATATCACCTATGTTGTTTGAATTATTCCACCACCCTTCGGGGGAATCGCCGAATCCGGACGTGCTATCAGAGGGACCGGCTGTATTGTTCACAGAGCAATAGACACCGACTTCAGCAGTACTATAGTGAGTGAGAAGATTCGTTGCATCAGTACGATAAAGCACACCTGTATCGAATGTGGGCTTCTCTGTAGTGGAGTCGGGCAAGGTGAGGGCATCAATTGTTTCCGCCCCCGCAGCCGCCCCTGCCAGTGCTAGAAGTGTGATGATTGTTTTTTTCATGTTTGTAAGAATTGATTGTTAGATGTTTGTGGCAGGATGTAGCAGGTTGTCCGTTCCCTTGCACAATGAGATGCAGAGATACCTGTTTCATACTGCTGAGGCTATTCTACAGCATTGGAGATGCTGTAGTTGTACAAAAAGTAGCGAAAACAAGGACTTACAGCAACAAGCAGAGGGTAAATTGGGATTTTTTGGGCATTTTGATTCTCAAAAAGTGCCGATTTTTCAAGATTTTGCAACTTTTTGCTTGATACAGCATCTCCAATGCTGATGCAATGAGACTTCATTGTCATCCAATGGCGCGGTATCACACAAAGTCATAATTTGGAGTGCGAGCTTCGCCTCAGCCTCTCGGCGGAGGCGAAGCCGGAGAGGGGAGCGGAATTTGTTTACCCAAAAATCCCAAAACATTATTTTTGGGGCCAAAATGAGATTGCGTCATTTTCAATATTTGGCGAAGCATAACTCCATGCTCGAGGCCGGTCTATGGGATAACAATGAATCGCATGGTGTTTTTTTGTTTGTCATGTGCGACTTTTTTTGTTACAATTCTGCGAGCTAGTGTGTCTGACATACTAACAGGATATTTTTCACTATACCATCAGCTATGACGACAAGAACCATACTCATCACCGCTGTGTGCGCGCTCTCCGGGCTTAGCATACTGCAGGCAGAGGATACAGCAAAGGCCGTTACAGCCGCTCAACAAGAAGCCGTGCAGCAGCACGAACCGCACCCTTTCTACCGGGATACCCCCTACCCTGCGTGGTCGCGCATGACTCCACAGCAGGGTATCGCAGACACTCGTGCCGCGCTGGCTCTGGCGCGCGAGCGTATTGCCGCTATATGCCGCATCCGCCCGGAGGAAGCCACCTTCGAGAATACTTTTCTGGCACTGAACCTCGCCGGCGATGAGCTGGGGCAGGTGCAGGGCTACATGTACCACCTCTCCTCGGTGATGGACAATGAGGAGCTGCGCAACGCACAGGAATCCCTTATTCCCGAGCTCACCGCATATGAATCCGAGATTGTAGGCAACGAGCAGCTTTGGCAGGTCATTAAAAGCGCCGCCGCCCAACCCTGGGTGCACCAACTCTCCCCCGCCAACCAACGCTTCGTGCAGCAAAC
>JAZNTO010000125.1:0-8076 GCA_045591805.1 Akkermansia sp.
CCCGTTTATCGCAATATCACGCAGACCCCGTGCCAACTTATCCGCCTCAGACCCATTACCAAGCAACACTCCAAGCCCTGAAATCCCGGAAACGCCTTCCTTTTGCAGCAAGCTGATACCCTCTCCCTGGATTCCACCACACGCACTGCCCTCGAAAATGACGCCGCTGAAATGCACGCCTATACCACCCGCATGCGCGCTTATCTCGCCAACCCCTGGTCGTAAATTCTGCCTCTCTCTCCCCTTTTCACCTCATTAAAAACCTCTCTTCACGCGCCCACGTTGCCTCACTCGCATCGCGGTGCTCCAGCACCGCACGCGCCGCGCTCTCGGGGTCGCTCTGCCACATAGCCTTGGCAGCCATCACTGCTTCGGGCTCCATGCCCTCTGCCTCCAGACGCTCGCCGAAAAGCTCCGCCGTCTGCACTCGCAGCCCTGCCAGCTCCGCCTCCTTGGCAGCACACGCCGCCTGCAAGCGTTCCGTCTCTTCCTTCAGGTCGCACACGGCATTGAACGCCGCAAGCACGCCGTCAGATTCAGAAATACTCAGTTCCCTGTACATGCCACCATTCTACACGCACGCGGGCGCATTCTCAACCCTCCAGCGTGGGGGTACGGAGGCAACAAAAAGCCCCGGCGGGAGCCGGGGCGAAAAGTATGACTTGCACGAAAAGTCAGAGTTTTTGAAGTTTAGGCTTGTCTAATCTCAAAAAACATTTTATAGTGATGCTGTTCCGCTGGAGCAAGTATGACGGGGCGGCTTGTAAGAGTCGAAATCTTTACCTGATTGTACTTGCTCCAGCGGTTCTTTTTTGCATTCTTGGCTTGCTAATATCATCAATGTATGTAACAATTCCTCCGGCATAATCGCCCGATGTTTGAATGACTAATTGACTTGTTACCCCGTTTTCTGTTTTTATTATATCAATCCTAGTGTGTGTGTTTCCCTTTGCGTCAATCTCTTGATACGGTTTAGAAACAGAATATGGGGGCGTCAAAACTTTTTTGAATCGACCTATTGCTTTTTTTTGTTTTTCATTCTGCCCTTTATTGGAAATTTTCCTTTCAACTTACGACGGATATATACTCTACCTCCAGGAACTCCAAAATGTTCTATTTCAGGAACAATAGAAACAACTTCCATCGAAGTTGACAGGCTCGGTAAAGTTTTATTACTTTCTCCTTCTTTATCATGTCGATTACAATCTTCCGTGTAGCACTTCGTGCCATCGGGCATTTCGATAGGCTCCGAGCGTCTGCGAGAGTCGTCATCGGCGCGGGCAGAGCGCACGCGGTCTGAGCTGTCATTGCCAAGCACTGCGTTAATTTCGTTCATGGCATCATCGCAAGCAGTGCAAGCTCTCACTTTGCGCAAATCGCGATTAGTTATCACCCCGTCTTTTATTGTTATGTAGTCGCGACCGAAATATATCCGACTGACTCCATATCCCTCCCACGCACGAGCCTTTTCTTGCCTTTGCGAGCATACCGATACCCTACCTTATTCAGCAATTCGGCAATGTCCCAAACATCGAGACTTGTGCTTATTTCTATCCCGGAACGGCCATTGTCAAAAGGTTGCTTATTCAGAGAGTTTAACTTGTTTTGGCGCTCCTCTCTCTCCTTGCGTTTCTGTTCCGCCTGACGCCTAAGCTCTTCTATCACCTTCTGCTTGCGCTCTTCCTCTGTGGGGTCTGTCTTTTTCACCGGAGCTCCAGCCTTAGAAGCCCGTCCATTGTGCGGCATGCGCCACCCCTCGCCGTACTGGTTGCAGCCGTAAGGATTCGCCGCGTCCACTTCCTCCCCCTCCCCGGCGAACCCGGCAAGGATGTTATTCGCAAACGCCTTGGCAAGTGCCTTGGTATTCGGGTGCATGGTGAGCAGCATCTGCTTTAGCTCCGCCATGCCGGCACCCGCCTTGCGAGCCTCCAGGAACTTCTGCTTTATCGGCGCGAGCCACTCCTGCGCGGGGTCGGTGGGGGTGAAGTCCGCCGCGAGGTCACAAGAATTTCAAAAGTCCCATTGACGAGGTGAAAGCCTTTCGAACGAAAGGGATAAGTACATCTACAATCTACAGATCTACAATATACAAAGTCAGAGGAGGTACGAAGGACGAATTCCGAGGGACGAAGTAGGCAAAACCGAGCCACAGCCATTTTCCGAGCCTGCGCACGTGTGCGCCGAACTGTACGCTTCAACCCTCCAATCTTCAACATCCAACTTCTTCAGAGGGCAGCCCGAGTATGGTGCCCGGTATAATCTTGTGACCGGCAAAGAAACTCTCTGCATTCATCTTGCGCGCACCAGGCGGCTGCATTGTCATGATACGCACGGCTCCGCCACGAGGACCGCCACAGGAGACAAGCATCCCCTCCGGACCGGCTTCCAACACCATGCCGGGCACGGCATCCACCGGTTTCTTGTAATAAGAGAACACATCCACAGGAGGGAAAATCTTGAGCTGTTTGTCACCACCACTCTTCACGGAGGGGTATGTGGTAAACGTACCCGGCCAGGAATGGTAGGCACGAATCTTACGCGACACCTGCAAAGCCGGAGCATGCCAATCTATTTGACCATGTGCGCGCAGAAGCTTGGGCGCGTATGTCATGAGGCTTTCATCCTGCTCCTGCGGGTCACTCGTACCATGCTGCAGGCTATAAATAGCCTCAGCCAAAGCTTCCGGAGCAAGCGCGGCCAGATCATCGTGCAGGCTTTCGGCAGTCTCCGTGCCGCGCAAAGGCAGCGAGCGGCTGCATATAATATCCCCGGCATCCAGACGACGCACCACATGCATGATGGTAATGCCTGTCTCATCGTCCCCTGCTTCGATAGCTGCCTGTATGCAGGCAGCCCCACGGTGGCGGGGCAGCAGAGAAGCATGAGCATTGATGCAAGCCAAGCGAGGTACATCGATAACCTCCTGCGAGAGAATCTGCCCGTAGGCCATCACCACCACAATATCCGGAGCCAACGCACGAAGCGCCGCCACGGATTCGGCATCTCGCATCCGCTCCGGTTGCAGCACAGGCACCCTCGCCTCCTGCGCGCAAACCTTAATGCGCGGTGGGGTTAGGGTCTGGTGGCGTCCCACGGGGCGATCCGGTTGCGTAATTAGTGCTACCAGTTCGCCCGTGCTCAGCAAAGCCCTGAAAGAAGGGATGGCGATATCCCCTGTTGCCATCATCACAATGCGCATACACCTCTTATGCCACAAAATACGCCCGTGTCAAGACTTTTCCGAGAAATACGACTCCCCCATAGCGCCAAAAGCTTATCTTTTCTCTTCGCGCGCCGGGTTTTATGCCCCCATCCCTCTGTGAGGCGCTCCGCAAGCGAACAACTATTGAACCGGGAGGCGTTTTCTCCGTCCTAGAGCATTGGCGGCGGTGGCTGCAAGGCTTCACTGATTGCCGCTCAGTAGGTAGAGAGCAGAGGCGAGCACGATGCCTGTAGCGGAATCGTGCACGGCAATGCGGGCGGCATACAAATCCCCACGGCGGCCGCGGAGATGCAAAAGCTTGACGGCGGGTTGGAGCGGTAGCTTACCATCCGCACGGCGGGGTAGTGTAACGGGCAACGGGCGGCTACGCTCGGGTATCCCCTGCTCGCTTAGTAAGGCGGGGGTGCCGGTTTCGAGCGACCACACAGAAAAACTGTATGCGGGGCGTATGGGGTTACCCCAGTAGAGCAGTTCGTAACAATCCGGCGCGTACTCCCGCAAGCGGATAACCGGGCGACGGGAGGCCAACGCCTCCGGCACTTTGTGCCCGGCTGTGTAGGGAGAGAGACAAACAGTCTCAGGCGGCAGGAAATGGTGGTGCTGCTTTGCCTGAATTTCTGCGTACTCCGTCAGCTTGCCCGCCGTCACAATAAATGCTACAAGAGTCAGCAAGGCAGCCACACCCAGAGCCACGAGGTGCGAGAGCCACACCCGGCGCTCCGGCAGAAAGAAAGAGAAGCGATGGTGCAGCATCTCAGCGGGTCATGAGGCGCAAAGCACCACGTATGAGTTCATCCGTATCGGCCTGAGGATTCTGCTTCAGCAGCTCTTTAAGTGCCTTGCGAGCCTCCACCTGCTTGAATCCCAGAGCCACGAGAGCCAGCTCGGCATCTGCTGCTGCGGGACTGGTGGTGCCCTGCTGCTGCGCCTCCCAGGTGGCAGCAAGACCCACCTTATCCTTGAGCTCCAATACTATACGCTCAGCTGTCTTCTTACCCACCCCCTTGGCGCGAGCGATAGCCTGAACATCCCCACCTGCCACAGCAGCCTTGAAGGAGCTAACATTCAGCCCGCTGAGTATGGATATAGCCGTAGCCGGACCAATACCGCTCACTCGCTCGATGAGGAGACGGAAAATATCCCGCTCCGCATCTGTGGCAAAGCCATAGAGCACATGCGCGGTCTCGCGTATATGCAGGTGTGTCTTAAGCGTAACCACCTGCCCCTCTGTAGGATTGAGCGCATCG
The DNA here is from genome assembly GCA_045591805.1 of Akkermansia sp. Classification (GTDB taxonomy): domain Bacteria; phylum Verrucomicrobiota; class Verrucomicrobiia; order Verrucomicrobiales; family Akkermansiaceae; genus Akkermansia. Next base: position 4,471 of record JAZNTO010000125.1, read on the forward strand.
AAAGTGGAAAGAGGCACCTGTACCTCGTAGCCCACGCCCCCGACATCCAGCACCAGACATTGGGGCAAGGCCTCGGCCACAGTTCCGCGAAGAAAAGATATCATACGCACATTCTACATGGCTAGCCACGGAAATGCAAGCAAGCAGTTTGTCAATGAAAAAATACGAATGCCCCAAAGCTCAGCCCCGCACAGGAAATTAGTTCTGCGGCAGCAGGTCTTTCATTTCCACAAACTCTGCTTCCGGGGAGAGGCCGCCGATTTCGCCGAGCAGCTCGCGCACACGGGTATTGAGGCGAGCGTAGTCGATGGGGCCATTCTCCGCCTCCTTGGAGCCGGGGAAGATGATGTAGCTGACACCGAGATCCGACACAGGGCGAGCATAGACTTTAGCCTTGGGATTCACGGCTTTGCTGAGACGCAGGGAAGCCTCGCCGGTCTTGAAGCGGGGTCCGAAATCGCCCACGATAGCGGGGAATACGCGCTTGCCCACCACCACTGCGGCGTAGTCGGCGGGCTCAGGGCGAAAGGCAGCCCCCCCTTGCGACTCATCCCGGCGCTTTTCCTTGAGCGTGAGGGGAATCACGATGAAAGAATCGTACTCTGCCAGCAGGAAACTGTAGCGCTGCAAATCCGCAATGACGAGCTTGGCATTCTCTGCGGCCTCTTTCTTGCCCTCCTTAGTGTAGCGCTTCAGGCGCTCCTGCCAGCCCTCCAGAAGAGGGTTGGGGGTCTTGCCGCGCTTACGCCAGCGGTAGGAGGTGGTAGGCTGGTAAAAATCGCTCTTGCGGATGCTCTCCGGCATGGTGGGAAGCCGATCACCATCCGAACCATCGGACACCACATCCATATCCGCTTGTATCCAAAGCACATGGCGGTTGGAGCTTGGGGCTACGATATCGAGCACTGTGTCCGTGTCGTAGAAGTTGTGGCGGTCCAGCAGCTGATTGAGCAGAGCCGTATTCTTGCGCACACGATTTTGTTTGTGCAGGTAAATGTCGTGATACCAAGGCGAAACCTTGGCAGCCTGCATGAGCCCGGAAAAATCTGAGAGAACCTTGGGCAATTCAGGGTTAGCGGCCAGCAAGTCATCCCCTTCCGCAGCTTTAGGCAGATAGGCATTCAGGGAGACGCGCAGCTGGTAGGCATCCTTCTTCCCCCTGTCGCGGGAGGCAGTTGTACCCGGTAGGAAGTTCACATTGCTGCGGTTATTCAGCCCACGGGTCAGCTCCGTAATATGCTCGTAATTGCCGGGCTCGGAGCGTTCCGGAAGAGCCGGCGGGAAAGCGGGCAGCTGGATAACCGGCATGCGGAAAGCGGCCTCGGGCGACCACGGCTCGGGGTGCTCCAGCACAAACTTGGCCTGCTTCTCCGTTTCTGTCTTGCGGGGCTTGTGGGGCTTCTTGGGCTTAGGCTGCGGAGTGGGCGCAGGCGGAGGGGGATTGAATGCTCGCACCAGTTCAGCCGGATAGGGGGTGAAAAGCGAGCCTGCGGCACCCGCCAGCACCAGCAGCAAACCAAGCTTGAACCAAGTAAGACGGCTTCCTTTCTTTTTGTTGCAGGATGTCATAGTTTATTCTGCCGGTATAGCTTTGCGGGGGCGGGAACTCATGATAGTACGCAGCAACCACAGCGGCGCATTGCGCACCAGCAACGCCGCCAGACGAATTTTGAACGAGGGGTAGCAGCGAGGCCGATTGGCCAATACAGCGGCAATTCCGGATTCCACCACACAGGGAATCGTGCTGTAAAACCACTTGCGGAAGGGCACCTCCTTCTTGCTCTTGCCGGTGCGGCGTGCCACATCTCCAAAATTCGTATGCACCGGGCCGGGACACACTGCGGTGGCATGCACGCGAGTCTTAGCCAGCTCAATGCGCAACGCCTCGGTAAAAGAAGCCACGAAAGCCTTGGAGGCGGCGTACATGGCGAAGTCCGGTATAGCGAGCTCGGCGGCCAGGGAGGCGATGTTGATGATATAGCCACGCTGCGCCTGCAACATGTTGGGGATCATGGCACGGGTTATCTCCACGGGGGCAGCCATGTTCACCTCCACCATACGGCGATTGCGCTCCGGGTCGGAAGATAAAAACTCGCCGTAGTCGCCCAGCCCGGCGTTGTTCACCAGCCACATATTGTCACCACGCAGGGTGCTGAGCTTCTGCAGCAAGCAAGCACGAGCGGTGGAATCTGCCAAGTCGCAGGGGCACACCAACACCTCACAGGCATGCTGCTCGGTAAGCTCTGCGGCCATGGTGCGCAGTTTCTCCTCGCTGCGCGCCACCAGTACCAGCCGCGAAACTCCATCCGCCGCCAGCCGGCGCGCAAAAGCCTCGCCAAAGCCGGAAGACGCGCCGGTGATGACAGCCGTATCTGCCCTGTCTGTGCATAACATGCGGGTATCTTCCCATGATATGCCGATACTTGCAAGCATAAAATCCGCCAGCAAAAGGGTGAATGCTCTTTTTTTGCTGGAATTTCAGCAAAAAAGATGCTATAAATAGCGGCGTTATGGCAACACCTCCTTTTGTCTATCAGGAAATGTTCCCCATGGGGGAAGACACCACGAAGTACCGTCTGCTTACAAAGGACTACGTGAGTGTGAGTGAATTTGAGGGCAAACCCATGCTGAAGGTTGAGCCCGAGGGGCTGCGACTGCTGGCCGAAACAGCCTGGCACGATGTGGCTTTCTACCTGCGCCCGGAGCACCTGCAAATGGTGCAGAGCATCCTCAGCGACCCCGAGGCATCCGAGAACGATAAGAGTGTGGCACTCACCATGCTTCGCAATGCCGAGGTAGCTGCGCTGGGTGTGCTCCCACTCTGCCAGGATACCGGCACCGCCATCTGCGTGGGCAAGAAAGGTCAGCAGGTCTGGACCGGCTTCGACGATGCCGAGTACATCTCCCGCGGCGCCTACGACTGCTACACCAAGAACAACCTGCGCTACTCCCAGAACGTGGCTCTGGACATGTACAAGGAGATTAACACCGGCACCAACCTGCCCGCTCAGATTGACCTCTTTGCTACCGACCACGGCATGGAGTACAGCTTCCTCTTCATCGCCAAGGGCGGCGGCTCTGCCAACAAGACTTACCTCTACCAAGAGACTAAGGCGCTGCTCAACCCCACCTCCCTCAAGAAGTTCATGGTGGAGAAGATGAGCACGCTGGGCACCGCAGCCTGCCCGCCCTACCATGTGGCATTTGTGGTAGGCGGCACCAGCGCCGAGCTCTGCCTCAAGACAGTGAAGCTGGCCTCCACCAAGTACTACGACAGCCTGCCCACCAGCGGCAATGAACACGGCCGCGCTTTCCGCGACGTGGAGTTGGAGAATGAGCTCAAGAAGGAAGCCGAGAAGTTGGGGCTGGGTGCACAGTTCGGCGGCAAGTGGTTTGCGCTGGATGTGCGCGTGGTGCGCCTGCCCCGCCACGGTGCCTCCTGCCCGGTGGCACTGGGTGTATCCTGCTCTGCAGACCGCAATGCCAAGGCCAAGATTACGCCCGAGGGCATCTTCATCGAAGAGCTGGAGTACGACCCGGGTAAGTACATCCCCGCCGAGCTGCGTGAAACCAAGAGTGCCGGTGTACCCATCGACCTCGACCGCC
>JAZNTO010000126.1:0-29984 GCA_045591805.1 Akkermansia sp.
CTTTCAGCAGCCCGGAGCGGCGTCCTGCCATTCTTATCCGCCTTGTTGACGTCGATACCGGGAGCTGTCAGCAGGAGCTTCACGCACTCCGCGTGGCCATTCATTGCAGCCCAGTAGAGCGGCGTGGCGCCATACTCATCCTCCGCCATGTTGACGTCGATACCGGGAGCTGCCAGCAGGAGCTTCACGCACTCCGCGAGACCTCTGTATGCAGCCTCGTAGAGCGGCGTGTAGCCATACTTATTCGCCTTGTTGACCTCGATACCGGGAGCAGCCAGCAGGAGCTTCACGCACTCCGTGTGGCCACTGGTTGCAGCCCAGTAGAGCTGCGTATCGCCATCCTTATCCGCCTTGTTGACGTCAATACCGGGAGCGGCTAATAATTGATGTAGTTCACGTTTATCATTCGCGATTACGGCGAGAGAAAGCGGAGTCCAGCTACTCGTATCGATACCGGGAGCTGCCAGCAGGAGACGTACGCACTCCGTGTGGCCTCTCATTGCAGGCTCGTAGAGCGGCGTGTGCCCCCACTTATCCGCCTTGTTGACGTCGATACCGGGAGCAGCCAGCAGGAGACGCACGCACTCCGTGTGGCCTCTCATTGCAGCCACGTAGAGCGGCGTGTAGCCATTCTTATCCGCCTTGTTGACATCTGCTCCGGCGGTGATAAGAAGTCGCAAGAGAAGTCGCAAGTTTTCGCTATCTCCGGCTTTAGCTGCTTCGCGGATTTTGCTGTCGTATTGCGACGGGGCTATACCCATTTCTCTCAGCTTCTTGATAGCCGCTATGCGCTCTGCTTCTTCGCGGGCTTTGCGTTCGGCTTCTTCGCGAGCTTTGCGTTCTGCTTCTTCGCGGGCTTTGCGTTCAGCTGCCTGCTGTGCGAGTTCCTCACGCAAGAGCTGCTGAGTTTGAATGTGTTCGTAGGCCAGATAAGCGCCGGTGCTCAATACACCGAGTAGCACAAGAATCAAGATAAGCAGTACCCCTTTGGGGAAGCGGCGAACTTGTGGTGCAGGAGGCAAAGCTTGCACAGAAATAGGAGTGGCTCTTACCGAGCGGGGCTCCGACATGGTAGCTATCGGCTGCGGTGCCGGGGTATCCAGCTCCGCCATCCACTCCGCAGCACTTTGCCAGCGGTTCCGGCCGCGCAGGGCTAGGGCTTTGTCGATGCCGGCCAGGAACGCCGGGCTGAAGCGCGCGTACAGCTCCGTGCGCGGGGCAAGCGGGCGCAGCGGATCAATATCCTCCACTAAACGCGTGGTGGATTCCGTCGGGCGCTCGCCGGTGATAAGGCGGTAGCAGGTGGCGCCCACGGAGTACATATCCGTCCACGGTCCACGGTTTCCGCTTGCCGTAATTTGTTCAACGGGCGAGTAGCCCGGCGAGCCGATGTGGGTGGCGGAGCGCTCGCTGATGATGGCGCGGGCGGTGCCGAAGTCGATGATGATGGGTGTGCCGTCTTCCGTGAGCAGTATGTTGCCGGGCTTTATGTCGCGGTGGTAGATATTTTGGCTATGCAGGTAGCCGAGAGCCTCCAAAATGCTGCGCAGGATAGGCTGCAGCCAGTCTTGTGTGATATCCGCCGGAGCGGGAGCTGCCTTGTGCAGCTCGCTGCCGCCCACCCAGGGCATCACATAGTAGGCCGTGCCCAAGGCCTCGAAAGCACCCAATATCTTCACGATATTCGGGTGGTTCAGCTGCGCCAGCAAGCGAGCTTCCTCCACAAAACGCTTGAGGTACTGCGCATACTCCTGCAACTCATCGTTGGGGTTGGCAGGTGCTACTTGCAGCGAGGTTGAGTTACGATGTGCGCAGAAAGTGGGCAGATTTTCCTTTACCACCACTTGTTCGCCGTTTTCCGTATCTTCCGCCAAATACGTAATACCGAAGCCACCTTGGCCGAGTGTGCGGAGAATGCGGTAATGGCCCAGTTCCAACCCAACCGGCAGCGCAAGAAGATTTTGTGTATGGTTGCTCATGGAGAGAATATTCTGTTCGTCTGCGCTGTATTATACACGAACAGATGGAAAAGACAAGAGAAACTACAATCTACAATCTACAAAGTCAGTGGAGGTAGGAAGGCCCCGGCTTCGCCCCTTAGGGCTACGCCGAGGCAAGCGAATTCCGAGGGACGAAGTATGAAGTTCGTTCGCCTTGCGGCTCGCTCGGTTAAATTTCGCCCTAGCGGGCTCAGTGAAATCTTGTGCGCTGCGCGCACGGCGGTTAAATCTCGTTTTGCGGGGCAAAACTCGGTGGGAGGGAGGAGAACAGTCCGCCGCGCGAAGCGCGCAAAGCCGAAATTCCGCGCGCTTGCGCGCCGAACTGTACACTTCCAAAATCCAAAATTCAACCTCCAAAATTCAACTTCCCCTCCGGGGGCTTACATTTTCCAAGGTTGCTCGGGGTCGTATATCAGGTCTATATCCGACATGTTTTTCTGGTTCGAGGTATTACAGGCTGCAAAACTCAGCGCCAGGGCGGCAAGGATGATTCGAAGATTAGTCATAGGAGCTTCATTCTATAGCTCCGAGCGACTATGTGCAAGCAAAAAGGTCTAAAAATTGGCGGCTGCACCGTAACCGATGCAGCCGCGAAATCGAAATAATTCCGGAGGATGGGGAATTAGGGCTTCACCACGGAAGCCAGCACCACCGTGCCGTTGAAGGGCGTGGTCACGTTGGCAGGCATCTCTACCTGGCTCAGACGGAAAGACTCACCCAGCTTCACAGCGGAGATATCGCCGGAGATGCAGCAGGGGATATTCTTCACAGCGCACTTCACGGGCACTTCGTACACAATCTGGTGCACCACGCCACCCATACCCACGCCAACGGGAGTACCGGTAAGCTTGACCTCCACCTTGGTCTTTACCACGGTGTCGGGAGTCACAGCCTCGAAGTCCATGTGGTTGGTGGAATCGGTCAGGAAGTTGCGCTGCACGTCCTTCACCATAGCCAGGATGGTGGTACCCTCCAGCTCCAGGTTCACGAGGAAGCTGTCGGAGTCCACGCTGTTGAGCAGAGCGCGAACATCTGCCACCTTCACCTGAATGTTGATGTTCTCCTGCACGGCCGGACCGTACACCACGCCAGGCATATAGCCCTGAGCACGCAGAGCATTGAGCTTGCCGGTACCGCGAACCTCGCGCTTGCTGACCTTGAGAGTAAGATTTGTCATAGTCTTAAACGAATGTTTGAAATGATGTTTTGTTTGGAGTTCTTCCGACGTCGGTGCGCGTGTGGTGTCACCCGCCGGGCTTGTCTCACCCCGGCCACGAGGCCGGAATGGGCGCACAGGATGCCACTATTTCATTGAAAAGTCAAGAGAAATTTAATAATTGAGCTTGAAAAAGACAGGAAAACTGCTACTCTGAGGGCAGATAGCATGAAAAAGAACGAGGAAACAACGCCCCAAGCCTTGGAAGAGCGCTTATATGCATACCTGAGCCGAGCAGAATACGAAGCGCAGGATGCCTCTGCCATAGCCCGTGGCATGGGGGTGGATTCCCGCGAGCGCCCCGCTCTGCGCGCGCTACTGCGCGAGTGGGAGAGCAAGGGGCGCCTCCTGCGCCTGCGGCAGGCGCGCTATGTGCTGCGGGCGCCGGCGGAAGAACCGCTCACCGGGCGAATCCGACAGCTCAAGCCCGGCAAGTACCTCTTTCTACCGAACTGTGCGTCAAAAGAAAAACTGCGTCCGCAGCTACCGGATACCGCTTGGGACAACATCGAGCTGCCTGTCATGCCGCACCGCAACGCAGGCGCCATGGACGGAGACTTGGTGCGTGTTACCCTGCGCCGCACGGCAGATGCTGCTTACCGGCGCCGCAGAGGCAAGCAACGCCCGCAGCCGGGGGAGCTGCGCTTGGAAGTGCGGGTGGATGAGATATTGGAGCGCCGCCGCGGCACCTGGGTAGGCGTGTATGGCCCCGGCGGACGCTACGGCTGCATGCGGGGGGATGGCCGCACAGCCCCGGAGCAGGTTCAGCTCACCACCCCACCGCCGGCGGAGCTGCAGAGCGGCATGTTGGTGACAGTGGAAATACAGACCTACCCCCGCGGCAAAATGCCGGCAACCGGGCGCATACAAGCCGTACTGGGTTATCCGGAGGATTCCGGGGCAGATACAGCCGCCATCATACACCGCTACACCCTTCGGGAGACTTTTCCCGCCGCCGTGCTGGAGGAGTGCGCGGCTCTACCGGCCGACATACCGCCGGAGGAAATCGCCCGGCGAGAGGATTGGCGCGGGCGCTGCGTCATCACCATAGACCCGGCAGATGCAAGGGATTACGACGATGCCATTTCCCTGCGACGAGAGGGAGCGGACATAGAGTTGGCAGTACACATAGCGGATGTAAGCTACTATGTGCGGCGCGGCAGCGCATTGGATGCCGAGGCGAAGCTACGGGGCAACTCCACCTACCTGCCCGACCGCGTGCTACCCATGCTCCCGCCCCGCCTCTGCGACAACCTCTGCTCCTTGCGCGCAGGCGAGGACAGGCTCACCCGCCTCTGCGTGCTGCTTTTCTCGCCGGAGGGCGAGCTGCGCCGCGTGCGCTTTGCCAACAGCATCATACGCTCCCGCGCCCGACTGAGCTACGAGCAGGCTCTGGCTGTTCTGGAGAATCGCAACACCTCCGGCGCGGAAGATGCGGATGCCATGCTGCACCTCGGCCACGAGCTGGCAACTACTCTGCGCAAGCATCGCATACAGAGGGGAAGCCTGGACCTCAACCTCCCCGAGCTTCGTATACGCACGGACGAAGCCGGCCGCCCCGCCGATGTGCAGACGGAGCACAGCGACATAGCCCACCAAATGATAGAAGAGTTCATGCTGGCGGCCAATCAAGCCGTTGCACACGCACTCAATACCGCTCTGGTGCCCACCATCTACCGCGTTCACGAGGAGCCGGAACCCGGGAGATTGCACGAATTCGCCCTCACCGCCAAAAGCTACGGCATACACGCCGGCAGCCTGAACTCCCGCACAGAGCTCACCCGCGTGGTAGAGCAGATAAAGGGGCACCGGGACGAGCAACTCCTCACCACCGCCCTGCTCAAAGCCATGATGCGTGCCCGCTATGCCACTCGTCCGCTCGGACACTTCGGGCTCGCCATGGGCGACTACTGCCACTTCACCAGCCCCATTCGCCGCTATGCAGACCTCATCGTCCACCGTGGATTTGACAAACTGGTGCATGGTAAACACGCCGCTGCCCACCTGCCTTCCCCTGCTCAGCTGGCAGATATTGCCGAGCACATATCCGAGACCGAGCGAAACTCAGCCGCCGCAGAACACGAGGCCACGCAAGCCAATCTCGCACAATTCCTAGCTGCAGAATGCGAAAAAGAGCACCCGCGCCCCTGGCAAGCCATCGTCACCGACACCTTCCCGCAGGGACTCGCTGTAGAGGTGCCGGACCTGCAAATGCGCGGCTTTATCTCCGGTTCAGATTTGCCGGATTACCTCGGAGCTCGCTGGTTTTTCGAGCCCCATGCCCGCCGTTGGAGCGCCACGGATGGTCGCTTTCTCCTGCCCGGTGATACTCTGAGCGTCATTCCGGTACGTGTCGATATCGAATCCCGTTTTGTCGATTTTGCACCCTTTTCAGAATAATTTTCTTGTTTTCCCATAAGTTTTGTATACTTTTACTTGACATAGTCAGAAAGTTCGTGTATAAAAGGCGCGCGAACCAAAAGAAAGGAGGACGCCAAATGAAGAACACACAAACAACAAGACTGGCCGCCGTGCTGCTTGCCGCAGTGTTGTGCGTACAAAATGCCCACGCGGGAGATGACTCCCCGAACCACCCGGTGAACCGCGTGTTGAATGCGGCGATGAGCAGCAGCGCTGCCCTACAGGCCGTACTGTCGCAGGGAATAAGCGTAAATGTAGCAGACAGAGATGGCGAGACTGCTCTCATGGAGGCTGCAGACCGTGGCAACCTGCAGGCTGTGCGAAATCTCATCAGCGCCGGGGCAAATGTCAACTCCCGCGATGAAGATGGTGAAACGGCACTCATGATTGCGGCAGACGATGGCCACACCGCAATCGTCCAAGCCCTTATAGCAGCCGGAGCAGATGTCAACGCTCGAGACGAGGACGGAGAATCTGCCTTGGACAAAGCCCGCGAGGAGCGCCGCCGCGACACAGTGGATGCCCTGCATGCCGCCGGTGCCCGTTAACCCGCGCCATTATCACCCTTTCCCGGCCCGTTCCCCCGGCGGAACGGGCTTCTTTTGTGTAAAACCGGTCACAGAAGATTTGAGGCTACTGTACATTATTCTCGCCTTTGACAAAGTGGGGATTTACTTCTGAAGTTCGGCGCGGATGAAGGGGGCGGTAATGCTGTCTTTGTTGCGAGCGACTTGTTTTACAGTACCTTCTGCGACAATGCGACCGCCCTCTGCGCCGGCGCCGGGACCAAGGTCGATGAGGTAGTCTGCTTCGCAGATAAGCTCCGGATTATGCTCGATGACTACTACAGTGTTGCCCATATCCACGAGGCGGCGTAAGACACCCACCAGCAGGCGCACATCGTGCGGATGCAGGCCGATGGTAGGTTCTTCGATGAGGTAGAGATCCTGCGGTAGAGCACGCCCCCGGCGTATGGCGGTGAGAGCCGCGCGCCGCCCTTTGATAAGCTCAGCCACCAGTTTGATACGCTGAGCCTCGCCGCCGGAAAGCGTGTTGCTGGCCTGCCCAAGAGTCAGGTAACCAAGCCCCGTCTCGCACAGGAGGCGCAGCGGGTCGGCCAGACGCGGCTGCCCGGAAAAGAACTCGGCGGCTGTCTCCATGTTCATATCCAGCACCTCAGCAATATTTTTCCCCTTGTACCGAACCTGCAGGGTGCGGGAGTTGTAGCGGGCACCGCGGCAGGTCTCGCATGGTACGGTACAGGGGGGCAGGAAATCCATCTCCTGCTTTTGGTAGCCGGTGCCCTTGCAACTTTCGCAATGCCCAGCTGCTGTATTGAAGGAGAAGCGACCTGCATCGAAGCCGAGGCGGCGCGCATCTGCACACTGCGCAAAAAGCTTGCGTATTTCATCGAAAATACCGATGTAGGTAGCCGGAGTGGAGCGCGGTGTTTTGCCGAGGGGGGACTGGTCCACACGGTAGAGCGCCCGCACGCTGTCCAAGCAGCGCGAGCTTTTCCAGTAGACTCGCTGCTCGGGGCTGATAGATGCGCCAAGCGCATGCTGCACAGCCGGTGCCAGCGTGCCGGTGATAAGCGAAGTCTTGCCCGCGCCGGAGGCCCCGCTCACTACAGTGAAGCGGGCTCGGGGAATGCGCAGGTGCACATTCTGCAGGTTGTGCAGGCTGCAGCCGGTCAGCTCCAACCACTCAGCATCTTTTAGCGGCAACCACTTACCGCAGTATGGGTGCTTGCGGCTCGCTGCCAGGGCTTGCCCCGTGACGGATTGCGGGTTCGCCGCAACCTCCGCAAACGAGCCTTGTGCCACAATCTCGCCGCCGTGTATCCCGGCACCGGGGCCCAAGTCTATGATATGGTCTGCGCGGCGCATGGTGTCCTCGTCGTGCTCCACGACCAGCAGAGTGTTACCACGCTGCTTCAGCTCCGCCAAGGTGGAAAGCAGGCGTTCATTGTCGCGCGGGTGCAGGCCGATGGTAGGCTCGTCCAGCACATAAAGCACGCCTCGCAGCTCCGACCCCAGCTGTGCGGCCAGACGGATGCGCTGCGTTTCACCACCGGACAGCGTGGTGGCGGAGCGGTTCAGCGAGAGATACCCCAGCCCCACGCGCTGCAGGAAGCGCAGGCGCGGCGCAATCTCGGCCACAACATTGCGGGCGATATCTGCCTCCCGCCCCTCGAAATGCCAGCTATTCACCAGTTCCAATGCGCGCACGGCATCCAGAGCACCCACCTCCGCGATATTTTTGCCGAAAAGGGTTACCCCCAGAGCAAACGCATTCAGCCGCTGCCCGTGACAGGCAGGACACGGACGGCTTACGGCCCCGTCCTTCGCGGCGGCTTTCTCCACCTCGCGGTCGTAGCGCAGCTCGCGCTCCAGCTCGCTCAGCTTCTCGTCCTCCCGGCGGGAACTCACATCCGCCACACGTCCATGCCCGGCGCACACGGGACACCAGCCACGCGGGGAATTAAAGGAAAAAGTAGAGGGCTCCGGCTCGGCATAGCTCTCGCCGCACTGCGGGCAGGTCAAGCGAGTGCCGAGCAGGCGGCTCTTTTTGCCCTGCACCAGGCGTATGAAGCCATCCCCCATCTCCAATGTTCGGCTCACCATCTCCTGCAGCGAGGCAAAATCGCAATCCCGACCGTTCATGGTGATGCGGTTTCCCTGCACACAGAGCTCTGCCGGCACAATATCGACATCGTGGTTGGAGTAGCGATCCAGCGGGGTAAAGTCTTCCGGGCGGCAGAGACGGCCATCCGCTATCATGTAGGGGTATTTTTTCTTTGCAGCCCAGCGAGCAAGGTCGGCATAGTGCCCCTTGCGGTTGCGCACCACCGGGGCCGCCAGCAGAAGCGAGGCCGGGTGCTTATCGAGCTCCTCCATCACCAGCTCGCGAATTTCCTCCGGCAGACGCCGCCCTACCGGCACCTTACAGCGCGGGCAGTGAGGCTGCCCCAGCTTAGCATACAGCAAGCGCAGGAACTGCCAGATTTCTGTCACTGTACCCACAGTAGACTTGCAGCCACCGCGTGAGCGATTCTGCTCTATGGCCACAGTAGGCGGCAGCCCCGTGAGGCGGTCTATATCCGGTGTTTCCATCTGCTCGGTAAATTGGCGCGCATAGGGGCTCATAACATCCATGAAGCGTTTTTGCCCCTCAGCAAAGATGATATCGAAAGCCAGCGTACTCTTGCCGCTGCCGGAGAGGCCGGTTACTACGGTCATCTCGTTGCGGGGGATGTCGACGTCTATATTCTTAAGCTGGTGGTGGCGAGCACCGCGCAGGGCGATAACACCCTCCGGCACGGCGACATCCGCATCCTCAGCAGGTGAAGCGGAAAGCACCTCACCCGCACCATGCAACACCTGCGCCAAATAGCCGGCAGTATATCCCTGCCCACAGGCGGCCACTTGCTCCGGCGTGCCCTGAGCTACGATCTTGCCTCCCCCGGTACCGCCCTCCGGGCCGAGGTCGATGATGAAATCCGCGCACTTGATAAGCTCCAGATTGTGCTCGATGACCAGCAGAGTATTCCCCTGCTCCACTAAGCGGTCGAACACGCCCAGCAGCACCTCCAAATCGCTGAAATGCAGACCGGTTCCGGGCTCGTCCAGTATGAGCAGATGCCCCTTCTCCGAAGTATCCCCCGCGAGGGCATCCACCAGAATATGCGCGAGTTTTAGGCGCTGGTTCTCCCCGCCGGAAAGCGTGTTGAGCGGCTGCCCCAGCCCCAGGTGCCCCAGACCTACATCCACTAGCACCTGCAAGCGCTCGGCAATGCGGCGGGCGCGGGCATTTCTCTCGCGGGCAAAGAGTCGCTGAGCACTGCGAATATCCAGCGCCAGCATCTCGGCCATGTTGTAGCCCAACAACGTTATGGTGAGCGCCTGCTCTGTGTAGCGTGTGCCATGACACAGGGCGCAAGGCACAAAAATGTCCGAGAGGAACTGCATCTCCACCTTCTCCTGCCCTAAGCCGGAGCAGCGGGGGCAGCGGCCATCCCCGCTATTGAATGAAAAGTACCCCGGCTTGAGCCCCCTGGCCTGCGCTGCCGGCTCCGCCACAAAGAGAGCGCGGATGTCCTCGAACACCCCAATATACACAGCAGGCGTGGAGCGTGGCGTGCGCACAATAGGACTCTGATCCACCAGCACGACATCCTGCACCTTGTCCAGCCCGGAGATAGAATGCACGCGCATCTCATCCTCATCGTCCAGAGCATCGGCATGCACAGAGCCATAGAGCACCTGACAGGCCAGCGAGCTCTTGCCACTGCCGCTTACACCCGTGAGGCAGGTATAGACTCCCAGCAGGATATCCACATCGAAATCGTGCAGGTTGTGGCATTCTGCCCCGCGAATGGAAATTTTACCTTTTCCCCTACGGCGGCGGCGTGGTATGGCTATGCGGCGAGTTCCACACAAGTACTGCCCGGTGAGCGAGGCCGCCGCCCCGGCAATACCTGCTGGCTCCCCGGCATACACAAGCTCACCGCCGGCGGAGCCACTGGCCGGCCCCATGTCCACGAGATAATCCGCCGCACGCATCACAGCCTCCTCGTGCTCCACCACCACCAGCGTGTTGCCCCGGTGCGCCAGACGGCGCATGGCGGAGATAAGTCTGGCCGTGTCGCGAGAATGCAGCCCCACGGTGGGTTCATCCAGCACAAAAAGGGTTTCTGTAAGAGCCGCCCCCAAGCAGGCCGTAAGGCTCACTCGCTCTATCTCTCCGCCGGACAGCGAGCGGGTGAGGCGATTTGCCGCCATGTAGCCCAGCCCCACCTCGCAAAGGTAGGACACACGGCTGCGCAGCTCGCGCACCCCCTGCGCCAGTGAGCGGTCCGCCCCTGTAGAGGGCAGCACATGCGCATCCAACCAAGGCAGAAACTCCACCATAGGCAGCGCCATGACTTGCGGCACCGTGAGCCCGCCGATAGTGAATGCCAGAGCCTCCGGACGCAAGCGCCCGCCGTGGCACTCCGGGCAGACACTGTACACGCGGTAATACGCCAGGAACACGCGCACGGTCATCTTGTGCGAGTGTTTCTCCATGTCATCGAAAATGCCTTTGTAGCCATACCACAGATTATGGTCGGAAGCGGTATAGGGGTCTATATCCCCACAATTACCGTAGAGAACCCAATCCTTTTCTTTCTGAGTGAGGTTCTGCCAAGGCACATTCATACGCACGGCTTTGTGGCGTTTGTTGGCACGCAGAAAGTCGCCGTAGCAAATAGAAAGAGTTTGCGAGGAGAGCATTTTGAGCGCACCGTCCGCAATGCTTATATCCGGTATGATACCGCGATTGTAATCATACGTAATAGCACGCCCATACCCCTTGCAAGCCGGGCAGGCTCCCAGCGGAGAATTGCCGCTAAAAAGCCCGGGACGCGGCTCCGCCAGTGGGTACCAGTCGCTACGGAACTCACGCAGCGCCCCCCAGCCCTCCCCCACACGCAAGGAGGTGTACACAACATCCTGCCCCAGCCGCAGGGCTGTCTCCACAGCTTCCGTCAGGCGCGGTGCGGCCTCGGCACGCAGTTTCAGCCTGTCCTGCAGCACCAGCCAGCGCTCCATGCCCAGCTGCGCCTCTGTGGCAGAGTCCAACCGCACCACCTCGCCACCACAGAACACACGCAGATAGCCCTGCCCCTGAAGTGCCTGCACCATTTCTGCAAAGCTACCCACAGGACGCACGGCAAAACATACCAGCACCTCCCCCTCCGCTGCCTCAGCCAGAAGCTGCGAGGCCACCCCTTGCGGCGTAGCAGGGCGCACCACTCGTCCCTCTGCATCGCGCCCCACGGCCAGGCGGGAGAAAATAAGCTTCAGATACTCGTTGATACCCGTCATGGTGCCCACGGTGGAGCGTGAGTTTTTCACTGAATTGCGCTGCCCCAGAGCAATGGCCGGCGGCACATTTTCCACGGCGTCCACATTTGGCCTATCCATGCGATCCATAAACTGCCGCACATAGGGGGAGAACGTCTCCACATAGCGCCGCTGCCCCTCGGCGTACAAGGTGCTCATAGCCAGCGAGGTCTTGCCGCTGCCGCTCGGCCCCGTCACCACAGTAATGCACCCCAGCGGGATATCTACATTGATATTCCGCAGGTTATGCTCCCGCGCTCCGCGTATGCGGATGCTCGCCTCCGCGCTCTTATGTGTCATGCCTGCATTTTACCTACTTTTTTAGCAGAGATAAAGCAAAATATGCAGCACAGACGCATTTGAAAGCCTCGCACGCGGTTAGCCGGATGCTCCCGAAGGTCGAAAAGCGCGCTCTCACAAGAGGCTGACATGGCACTTTTTCACTTGTCAGGTGACAGTAATTATGATATAACGACCACATGCCCACGACTGATACCCCAACACGCGCCACCGGCAGGCGGCGGATATTGAAATGGACGCTGCTGAGCATATGCGGACTTGCCGTGCTGAGCGCATGCGGCGCAGCACTTTGGCTCACTAGCTGGAAATGGAGCGATACCCCGGTTTTCCACGAAAGCTGGAGCGCCTCGCAACAGGCGGAGCTGCGCCACATGGACGCGTGGCTGACGGGTGAAGGAGGGAGAGACTGGGCAACTCAGGCAACCACACACGGGAACAGCTTGCTGCAAGACCTCATCCTGCAAGTTTATTGGCGCAAAGGTAAGGTAGCCGAGGCGACGAAGGCTCTGCTACTCGCTACCGCCCGGCGAATCGCCTGCGCCCCGGTACGCGCCATGCTTCACGAGAGCATCCGAAGTGGGCGGGGCGATGTATACACGGAGCGCGGCATGAGCCCCGCTCTGCTGGCGCTGGAGCCATTCGGCAATTGCGAGTTGGCCAAAGCCATGATTGAACGCGGGGGAGACCCGAACCACGGCTACCGCGTCGATACCCGATACGCCGACCTGACAACATGCACCACACCGACACTCGCCTGCATCGGGCTGCACCGCACGGAAAAAAAGCAACCCATCGCCGGTTTCGAGCGCGAAGCGTTGCTGAAACGAGCTAACTATTTCCCGGCGGCAGAACGTATTGCGATGTTAGAATGGATGCAAGCACACGGCGGCGACCTGAATGCCGATGAACATCGCTGCACACAGGAAGCTACCATTTCCGACTTTCTCAGCACAGACGGCACTGTGCTTACCGCCTGGCTTTTGCGAAACGGCTTCGCGCCCGACTCGTACAATCGGCAGCGTATCACCTTCTCCCTGTTATCCTGGGCACCTCTGCCACTACTGAAAGAATTACAACAGGAGGGGCACATCGATGTATGCAAGCCGCGACTCGATGAAAACCTCTCCCCCATTCTTACGGCTCTGCAGGCGCTATGCACCAGCTACGATTTCGACCTCATGCAACCGCAGAAAGTCGCATGGCTACTGGAGCTGGGAGCAGACGTCAACGCTACGGCCGCGACAGAAGAAAGCCGTGAGCTTGCCCATGACGGCGGGACACATTCACCGCTTTATCTCGCCGTGACCTCCACCACCAACACCGAGCGCAAAGAATCCGCCGGTACGGAAGTGATCGACCTGCTTCTCCGACACGGAGCACGCCTGCATGATGGCGAAACACTGCAATTTTCCCGAGATAACAGCGAAGTAGCCGACTTATTGAGAAAGTACGGCATACCCTACGAGTTTCACCCCTGATACAATCCATGAAAACACACCTGATAACACTCTGCACCCTCGCTCTGGCTGCAATAGTCACAGCCGCCCCGAAACAATACACTGTCGTGGTAGATAAAGACACCACGCCGGAGCAGGCTGCCGATGTCATCATGCGCGATATGCTGCGCAACATGAGCTACGAAAGCTTGGAGGAAAAAGCAGCGGAGGGCGACAAAGAAGCCATGCTCCAACTCGGTAAGCTGGTAGCCACAGGCGAGCACCGCCCCGATGACAGAGAGCTCGCCTGCCGCTGTCTGCGTGCAGCAGCAGAAGCCGGGGATACCACCGCAATCTTTGAGATGGGGCGTTTCGCCATCTTCGGCTTCGGCATGAAAAAGAATCCAGCCGAAGCCGCCGAATGGTTCCGCAAAGCTGCCGAAGCCGGTAACAGCGAGGGCTGGCGCCTGCTGGGCACCATGACCTACAACGGCATGGGCCTCAAAGCCGATACGCAGACAGCCATAGCCTACTGGCAGAAAGCGGTCGAGGCCGGCAACGCGGCGGCTCACAACGACCTGGGACAATGCTACTTCCGTGGCGACGGTGTGCCGAAAGACTGGGCAAAAGCCATTGACATGTGGAGCAAAGGCGCGGAACTGGGCGATGCAGGCGCGCAATTCAACCTCGGAATCTGCTACCTGCACGGCGAACATGTGCAAAAAAGCAAGGATGAAGCCCTCAAATGGTTTGAAAAAGCGGCTGAGCAAGGACATGAAGGCGCCACGCGAGCCATGTATCAGCTGAAGCGCCGGAAGGATTGAAAGCCCCATGGAAAGCTCCGCCATAGTGCCACCAACAAAGGAACATTCACCTTCTGAACCTCATGATTAACAGCCATCCCATTGCCTGCAGAATCTTTTTCGGAGTCAACATCCTGCTCGCGCTCGCCTTTGTCACGCTAACGATACAGCTGCTGCTGGGCAACCCGAGGGAATCCTGCAATGCAGAGAGCGTGGAAGGACTCATGCAAGCGATTCCATACTTCACCGGCACCGGCCTCCTGCTTTGGGCGGGAAGCATGAAATGGCCACGTTTGCGTCAATGTCTGGCACTCGCTGCCATGGTGGTACTCACGCTCATGATACCCCCGCTGCACAGTTCTATCTGTTGCCACGAAAGCTACGGCGATGTTCCCTTTTACTGGGGCATAGCCCTGCTGTGCGGCTACCTGAGCTACACCTGCCTGTTCACCGGCAATTGGTTCTTTGCCGTCCTGCCGGGAGCTCCGCTCGTGGTATTCCTCTTCTTCGCCTCAGCCTGACAGCCAAGGAAGCATAGGTGAGCCGCCTCATCATTTAGCAACCGCTCCTATTCAGAAAAGCTTTCACCTCATCCATGCGGCGTATTGCCATGTGGTGTCCCAAGTCGTAGGCAGCTTGCAGGCGCTCAGGGGCTTTTTCCACGCGGCTCACCGGAAGGGGCGCTTGGGGACGCAGTACGAGAATTTCCCCGGCGCGTTCTTTTTCCGCAATGTAACGCAGCGTCTCATTGTAGACAAGGTGGCGCTTCTCCATGGCTTTCACAAGCCGAGGGTAATTGCGGTACAGGAGCCGCACCGCAAAGAGAAGGCCGTTTTCTTTCTTTTCATACATGGGAGGCTGCGTCAGAATGACGACATTGCGATGGTACCCCAGGCTCTCGAAATAGCGCAGCGGAATGGAATCCGCGATTCCGCCATCCAGCAGTTTGCGACCCTCTATCTCCACCATTTGCGACACCAAAGGCATGGAGGCCGAGGCGCGAATCCAGTCGAAGCCATGGTCGGCATAGCCTCCAAATTCATGGTAAACAGCTTCACCCGTCTCTACATCCGTAGCCACAACATAGAAAGGCATAGGGTTGCGGCTGTATGCCTCGAAGTCGAACGGATCATGCTTCATCGGCACCTCACCATAGGCAAAGTCTCGGCTGTAGATATTGCCATCCCGCAGCAGAGCCCACAGTCCGCAATAACGCTTATCGCGACAAAAGCGCTTATTGTAACGGATAGCACGTCCCGGCTGCCCACTCTTCAGGTTCACGCCGAAAGCCGCCCCGGCCGACACCCCGATGGCGCCATCGAAGCAAACATTGTGCGCCATAAATGCGTCCAGTATCCCGGCTGTGAACATTCCGCGCATAGCTCCGCCTTCCAGTATCAGCCCTTTCTTTATTCTCATGTGCGCGAACTTTAGCATTTTTCCAACTTTCGGGCAAGATAAATTACGCCAACCCAACAAAAAAGTTTGACTTATCTCTAAGTTTTGGATACAATAACTTCTAGACCTCACTCTAACTTCAGGAGAGGCAACACAAACAAAACACCACACAGAAAGGAACAAAACATGAAAAGACTCATAACATTAGCGGCAGTAGCCACCTACACACTGCTAGCCCAAGCGATAGCGAACGTAGAGGGCTATTGGACC
Organism: Akkermansia sp.; assembly: GCA_045591805.1. Taxonomy (GTDB): domain Bacteria; phylum Verrucomicrobiota; class Verrucomicrobiia; order Verrucomicrobiales; family Akkermansiaceae; genus Akkermansia. Next base: position 15,733 of record JAZNTO010000126.1, read on the forward strand.
ACGATAGACGACTCCACCGGCGAGGCAAAAAGTGTTGTGCAGGTATACAAGTACAAGGGGAAAGTATATGGCCGCGTTGTACAACTTCTTAAAAATAAGAATGCAAGAGCAGCCATACCGGGCAACCCGAGCACATTGGGACTGGACATTATATGGGGACTGAGCAAGGACGATGATGAATACAACGGTGGCATGGTACTGGATCCCGAAAAGGGAAGCGTGTACCGCTGCTCCATGTGGCGCGACGGCGAAGAGCTGAAGATGCGCGGTAAGCTGGGCATTTTCTTCCGCACCCAAACGTGGAAGAAGAATACTACTTATAAGCCGGCAAGCTCAGCAGCACCGATTCCGAAAATCCCAAAAGTAGACTAAAAAATTGGAACCATCGAGAAACAACGAGGGGGAACTCCCCGGATTCGCCCTCGTTGTTCTCGCTGCGTATTACCGAGTGTCATTTTCCTGCGCATTTAAGCGGCGATAGCGAGCTTTTGACTTGCAGAGCGGCGGTGCTGAGCGTATAATAGGTGCAATGGATACGCAACTGGACACCATCTGCAAAGAAGCGGCCGAGTTCGGCAGGAAACTCACGGAGTTATCCGGCAGCTCACCGGAGCTGAGGCGGCTTGCCACACGTGGCTCGCGAGAGATAGAGCGCAGCTTGGCGCGCTTCCGCTCCAACCTACTGCTCATGGCAACCATAGGCTCGGTGAAGAGTGGCAAGTCCACCCTGACAAACTGCCTGGCACACCGCAACCTGTGCGCCACCAAGCTGGGCATCGAAACCACACGCCTGCCCATGGTGATACTGGCCAGCGACGACGGAACGGAGCGCATGGAGCTTTTCTCCCCGCTGGCGGCAGATTCTCTGGGTGAGCAGGAGCTTTTCGAGCTGGTCATTGACTACCTGCGCAAGGTAGAGCCGGAGGATTTCCACGAGAAAGTATCTATCGAGCGCCGCAACATCAACCAAGCGAATCTGGATGCTTGGTCGCGCGGGCACACCAGTGCAGGCTGCGCGGCCATCTTTCTGGTGGAGCCGGCGGCTAGGCTCCTGCAAGCGGGTATCGGCATCGTGGACATGCCGGGTATGGATGGCCTGACATCCAACTGGCACGATGAAAAGCTGCATGAGTGGATGAACGAAAATGCGGACTACTTCCTGCTGGTGCAGAGTTCCTTTGCGGCGCTCACGCCGGACACACGCGCCTACCTGCGCACCGCCATGGAGCGCTCACAGCGCCCCATCCGCGTGGTGCAGAACCGCATCGAGGCTCAACACTGGCTGCCCGCTGAAGAGCAGCTCGTACAACAGGAAAAACAACAGTATAATACCCAGCGCCAGCTGAGCGAATTCATACGCAAGGTCATACCCGGCAGCTGGGTGAACGCCGGGCTTGCCTGGTGGCAGCAGGAAAACCAATTTCGCCCCGAGGGGTTGCGGCAGGATTCTCCCCTGCCTGCCTCTGCATCAAACCTCTCCATACTGGAGGATGAAATACTGGCCGACCTGCGCAACCCGGAGCTTACCCTGCGCCGTAACTCGGCGGACTACCTCCTCAAGACTCTGGAAAGTATCGATGAGCGCCTCAAGGATTTTATTCGCACGAGCCAGGATCACATCTCACACGTCCACGCCATCCAAGCCGCCATCCGCAAGCTCATGGACTCCGCTCGCCTGCGCGAAGCTGTGGAAAGCAACAACATGCACGAGGGACGCATACGCTGCGGCTACCTCGCAGACCAAGCACGCCAAACGCTCAACACACGTCTGGATGCCATACTGGATTTGGCCACAGACGGCTATTTTCCCGCAGATTGGATGGCCAACGACATGCCTGCACAGGAGCTCAACCGTATCCGCACCAAGGTGGAGAACGATTTGGGCGACCTTCTGGCCGAGCAGGAAACGCACATCCTCGCTCCGGCGAAAATATGCGAGCTTACCGATCTGGAGCAGGAAAAACTACAAGCTGCCGCAGACACCCTGCAACGCCGCACCGTGGACGAAATCCGCAAGGACTACATAAAGGCTGTACTCAATGCTTGGACCGATGTGCCGCTGGACTGCACCCCTGTCCCCCTAGGAGAGCTCAAGGAGACCACTTTCCTAGGCATGATAAACCGCAACTGCGCGTACAACGACACCACGCCACCTTGGCGCCGAGCCGGGCGCGAGGTCATTGCCGCGCGTCTGGAAACATGGAAACGCAAAGTGGGCGAAGCGCTGGATATGTTTATCTCCCGCCGAGTCAATGCATTGGAGGCCTGCCTGCGTGCCGAGCTGGACGCCTACGAGCAGAGCGAGCAGACAGGGCGCAGCATCGCCGCGGCCGAGCAGGATATAGAGCTCTGCCACGCCGCCCGAAAGCTCCTGGCTCCCACACTCCTGCAAGCCCGCCGCCTTAAAGCCATTCAATAAGCAATTTTTCTTGACTTTTCCCCCTAAAATAGTAGACTTAACCGCAACAGGCAATTTCACCATCACACAAACTTATGGAACCATACAGCATGAAGAACCCGTTCCCCGCCACCGTAGTGGGAGTTCGTTCCGTCACCAAACCCGGTAGCGCCAAGGAAACCATCCATGTAGACTACTCTCTGGAAGGCTCCGGCATGAGCTACGTCACGGGTGATGCGCTGGGGGTTATTCCCTGCAACGATGCAGCTCTGGTAGATGCCCTTATCTCCGCCGTAGGGCTGAACCCGACAGACGAAGTGCCCACCCCCTGCGGCCCCACCACCTTGAAAGAAGCTCTCACCACGGCCTACGACATCACCAACCTGAAAAAGCCGGTGCTCACCAAGTGGAACGCCGTAGCAGGCAGTGCCAAGCTGGCCGCCATACTGGAGGATAAAGACGCGCTCAAAGACTTCTGCTGGGGACGTGACCTGCTGGATGTGGCCGAAGATCCGGAAATGAAGGCAAGCTTCCCGGATGCCGCCGCATTTGTAGGCATACTGGGCAAGATGCTGCCGCGCCTGTACTCCATAGCCAGCAGTCCGGATGCCGTGCCCGGCCAAGTATCGCTCTGCGTGGGCGCTGTGCGCTACAAGACCGGCGAGCGTTGCCGCGGTGGCGTATGCTCCACCTACATGGCGGATCGCATTTCTGCCGGCGACAAGGTGCGCGTATTCGTACACAGCAACAAAAACTTCCGCCTGCCGGAGGATGGTGCCACCCCCATCATCATGGTTGGTCCGGGCACAGGTATCGCCCCTTTCCGTGCATTCTGGCAACAGCGCGTGGCAGATGGCGCCACCGGCCCCATGTGGCTCTTCTTCGGCAACCCCTATAAAGCCACGGACAACTGCTACGAGGACGAGACCGCACCGCTGGTGGAAAGCGGCAAGCTTAAGCTCTCCGTTGCCTGGAGTCGCGACCAAGCATACAAGATTTACGTGCAAAACCTCATGGAGGAAGCAGCGGACGAAATCTGGCAGTGGCTGGAAAACGGAGCTGCCGTCTACATGTGCGGAGATGCCAACCGCATGGCAAAAGACGTGGAGAAAGCTCTCCTGAACATCATCGCTACCAAGGGAGGTCGCAGCGAGGAAGAAGCCGCCGCTTACCTGGCAGACATGAAGAAAGCCAAGCGCTACCAGAAAGACGTGTACTAATACACAAGCTACAGCGAAACACTTATCCCCAAAGAGGAAGCCCGAAACGGCTTCCTCTTTTACTTACTCGCCAGCAACTCTCTGCGAGCACCGGCATCGATGAGATGCTGCACTAGGAAACGCTGCCCGGCAGCGTGGGCATCCAGCATAGCACGGTCCAACACCGAGAGACCATCCTTCACGATAGGGGTGAACCACTCACCATAGTAGCCTTCGTCCGTGAGCTGGTAAATGAATGCCGGCGGGCAGCCGTAAAGCAATTCCAGCGAGAGGAGGCCATCCCCCTCGGGAGACATCCACAAATCACGACAACTGTACACCTCATAAGCGGCATCGAGATTACCACACTTCAACGCATACCAAAGAGCCGATTTTCCGGATAAATCCAAAGATGCGGTAGAAAAGAAATGGACCAGCAACCGCACCACCGCTGCAGAAGAATCCGACAGAGCGCACTGTCGCATCAGGAGGTTACGCCCATGCGCATCCGGAAGAAAGGAGGCCAAAACCTGCTCATAATTGCGGTTTTCTAAAAAACACAGGCGAGAAATAAGCGCATCAAAAAACAGCAGAGACATAGGCGAATCCGCCCGCTCCTCCAGCTCTGCACGGAGAGCCTTGGCATCGTCCACTTGCACCACACCATGGCGGCTCAGGATATCCACAGCAATCTGCTTGCTTTCATCTGCGTCTGCCGAGCAACCATGTGCCAAGAGCCACTCACGAGCCCGGGGCGTGGCTGCTTTTGCCAGAATATGAGTTTCGTCTGCCACAACATTCACCCGGGCACCATGCTGAAACAACAAATCCGCGATATCCGGGCGGAACTCCTCTGCAGCCACGACATAAACAAGGGGGGTATAGCCAAAATTATTGGTAGACACACACTCTGCACCGCGCTCCAGCAGCCACGGCACCATATCCCACTGCTCTTGCATGCAAGCTACAGACACCGCAGAATCATACTCCTGACTACGTTCTTCAATGTCGGAGCCCTGCTCCAACCAGAATGCGGCCAAGTCCATCTTGCCGGCACATACGGCGCGCAGAAAAGGCGTGCAATACAACCATGTAAAATGGCTGCGGTGCGTAAGCCCCTCTGCCACCAGCATTTTCGCTATCTCCACTGCTTCTTCTCCGTCTTCCACCCAGAGCAGAGCATCGCACATCTCCAAATCCTCCGGCAGGGGATCCACCCCAAGCTCCAGCAAAAAGCGCACAAGCTCCGCCCGGCCACTGTGGCCGGCATACATGAGCGTCGTGCGGTTCAAATCCTCCTTGGCATGCGGGTCTGCACCATGCGCCAGCAGAAAACGCACCATTTCCAACCGACCATGGAAGCAAGCGAAGTGCAACGGCGTCCACTCAAAACTATCCCTGAAATCCACCTCCGCGCCGTGTGACAGCAGCAGCTCCGCCAGCGGAATGTTGCCCTGTATCGCAGCCCAGATAAGCGGAGTATTCGCATCCCGATGGTAGCCGCGCACATTCGGGTTCGCGCCCAACAGCAGCAAGGCTTCGGCCAGCTCATAATATCCGCCACGGCACGCGGCAGAAAGTGCCGTGAGTTTTTTCTTGGCATCGTTCTCGGCATTCACATCCGCCCCGGCAGCCAAGGCACTACGAACAGCCAACATGTCCCCCCGGCTAGAGGCTTCTATTAGGAGTAAATTCGGGTCATTCATCATAGTAATTTCGGGTTGTCGAGGCAAAGTATACTCATGCAAGGTAGCTAAGTCAATGAAAAACAGATACGCTGTCATAACGGATAAAAAGCTTGCATAAGAACTTGTAATGCTGTATGATGGCGCGCGTCATGACTGAATTGCCCAAGGCTTACGAACCGACCGTTGTTGAAGAAAAATGGCAGAACCGCTGGATTTCAGAGGGTTGCTTCCACGCAGACCCGCATTCTGACAAGCCGGCATATAGCATCGTCATCCCCCCGCCGAATGTGACCGGCGTGCTGCATATGGGGCATGTGCTCAACAACACCATTCAGGACATTTTGGCTCGTCGCGCGCGCCAGGAAGGCAAGGAAGTGCTCTGGCTACCCGGTACAGACCACGCCGGTATCGCCACTCAGGCTCGTGTGGAAAAGGAACTGGCCAAGGAAAACCCGCCGCGTACTCGTTACGATGTAGGCCGCGAGGATTTCGTAAAAATGGTGTGGGAGTGGAAAGAGAAACACGGCGGCATCATCATCAAACAGCTCAAAAAACTGGGCTGCTCCTGCGACTGGGAGCGTGAGCGTTTCACCATGGACAACGTGTTTGCGCCGGAGGTTGCCCGGACTTTCGTGGAGCTTTTCAAAGAAGGGCTTATCTACCGTGGCCGTCGCATGGTGAACTGGGATCCCGTGCTGCGTACCGCCTTATCGGACGAGGAGGTTATCATGACACCCTCCAAGAGTAAGCTTTACACCATACGCTACAAGCTGGCAGACGGCAGTGGGCAGCTGCTGGTTTCCACCACGCGCCCGGAGACCATCATGGCCGACGTGGCTGTGGCAGTAAACCCGAAAGACCCGCGCTTCGGACACCTTATCGGCAAGACTGTCATTCGCCCGCTCGTTGAAACAGAGATTCCTATCATCGCAGATGAGCATGTGGAAATAGACTTCGGTACCGGCGCCCTGAAAATCACACCTGCACACGACCGTACCGACTTCGAGGTAGGCATGAAAAACAACCTCGAAATCATTGATATACTCACCGCAGACGGACACATCAACTGCCCGGATTGCCCCGAGCTGCACGGGCTGGATCGTTTCGAGGCGCGTGAAAAATCCATCCGGCTTATCGAGGCTAAGGGTCTGCTGGAGAAAGTGGAGGACTACGAGAACAATGTGGGTATTTCCCAGCGCTCCGATGTGCCCATTGAGCCCCGCCTGAGCATGCAGTGGTTCCTTAAATACCCCTGTGTGAAGGAAGCCGCAGATGCGGTGGCCAACGGCGATATCGTATTCCGCCCTGCGCACTGGAGCAAGACCTATGCACACTGGCTGGAGGGGATTCAGGACTGGTGCATCTCTCGCCAGCTGTGGTGGGGGCACCGTATCCCCGTTTGGTACCGCAAAGAAAAAGCCGCCGAGCTGCAGGAAGCCTCTAAGCTGGACGAGGCAGATGCCGCCGCCGGTGACATCTATGTAGGCGTAGAGCCCCCCGCTGACCCGGAAAACTGGGTACAGGAGGAGGATGCCCTGGACACTTGGTTCTCCAGCTGGCTGTGGCCTTTTGCCACCATGGATGCAGAGTGCCGCGCCAAGTTCTACCCCACCAGCGACTTGGTAACCGGGCCGGATATCATCTTCTTCTGGGTATCGCGCATGATAATGGCAGGCTACCGCTTTGCCGGCGGCAAACCATTCGGCAACGTCTTCTTCACTTCCATCGTACGCGACCTGCTGGGGCGCAAAATGAGCAAGAGCCTGGGCAACAGCCCCGACCCGCTGGATCTCATCGCACGCTACGGTGCGGATGGTCTGCGCTTCGGGCTTATGCGCATAGCACCCACCGGCACAGATGTGAAGTTCGACGAGAAACAGATTGAGGAAGGCAAAAACTTTGCCAACAAGCTGTACAATGCCGCCCGCTTCCGCATGATGCAAGGAGAGACCGGCAGCGAGGCTCCCAAGTTTGCTCCCGTCCACATCGACATCCTCTCCAAGCTCAAAGAGCTGCACGCCACCGTGGCAGAAGCACTGAACAAGTACGAGTTCAACACTTACACGCAAGCGCTCTACAGCTTCTTCTGGAACGAGTACTGCTCCCTCTTCCTGGAAGCCGTGAAGAATGACTTGCGCGAGGGTGAACCTGCCGTGAAGAATGCCACCCTCTACACCATCGACACCGTGCTGCGGCACTATCTGGCGCTACTGGCTCCCATCATGCCGCATATTGCCGAGGAACTCTGGCAGAGCTTGGGCTTCTCCGCTCGCAACAACGGCCTGCCGCTTATGAGCACCCCCCTGCCCAACGCAGACACTCTGCTGAGCGGCCTGAGCGAGGAAGACATCTTCAAGGCTCGTGCAATGACCACAGCTCTGTACGAGACAGCCAACCGCGCTCGCAACCTGAAGGCAGAATACAACCTGGCCACCAACAAGAACGTAAGCTTTGTGGTGAAGCCCGGCTCCCTGCCCCTGAGCGAGGACATGATGTCCCGCCTGGCACTACTGGCAGGCGCCAAAAAAGCCACTACAGACGCAGCTTACGAGGCACCCAAGGGTACACCTACGGCACTCACCCCATTCGGCGAGCTCTTCCTTCCTCTGGAAGGTCTGGTGGATGTGGAGGCGGAGCGCACCCGCATCACCAAAGAGCTGGAAAAGATTACCAAAGAAATAGCCAAGAGCAACGCCAAGCTCGGCAACGCCTCTTTCGTAGACAGAGCCCCCGCCGCCGTTGTAGACCAAGAGCGTGCACGCTTAGCAGAGTGGGAAAACAAAAAGGCTCAGCTTACAGCTATGTTGGCCGCTCTGGCCTGATATCGTTTCCCTGCCATGGAGAAGCCGGATTTCCTCACCACCTTGAGCGATGCGGAGCGCAATGCTCTCTCAATCTGCGGTATTACGAAGGGCGAACAGCTCCGCCAATGCTGCAGTTTAGACATTGCGAAAGACTTCTGCGAGGCCGAAAAGTATTTCCCGGAGGAGATGGCGGCAATCTCCATCGAGCGGCTGCAGGAAATCCTGCGGCTGGAGTACGAGTATAGCGGCGTAGTAGAAGAGCCCCCCGCCCAAACAGACAAAAAGCAGCCCACCCGGCCGCAGGAGGCCCTTCCCCAAGCCTCCGCCACCAAAAGTGCACATGCCGCAAGCAAAAAAGCCACCGCGCCGGATGGCAAACAACGCTGCATACACTGCACAAACACTCTCGGCATCTATATCGGGGCTTGGTCCGTCGTCCTACTGTACATTGACCTTGCGGCGTGGGTGCTTGTCCCTGTGTTGCTTATGCTGGAAATCATAGATTTCTCCCGTTTACCAAGCATTGTTATACCGGTCATTCTGGCACTGCCCATATTCGTGTACGGAGTACTCTCTCGCTTCACCACATGTGCGGTATGCAAAGCCAATGTTTTCAGCATGCGCGCCATCTCCCGGAATAAGCATGCACACAACTACTTCCTGCTGGGACGCAAACTGTCCACAGCACTGCATGTTATCTTCTGCCTGTGGTTTCGCTGCCCCGTATGCGGAACTCCGCAGAATCTGCTGAAACGCAAACGCAACAAACACTGATCCCCACACTACATCGTATGCACTCGTTCACAGCAAGCTTCGCAATGTCTACCATGGCAGCCACTGCTCTCCTTGCACAGGAAACAGAATTGAGCCACGCTTCCATAGCGCAGGAAATTATAGCACTGCTCTCCGATACCGAATTGGTACTCAATAGCTGCCGCGATCAGGAAAGCACAGCAGCCGCTCTGCCCGAACTGCGTGCGCTTGCTGCCCGTGCACATGACATCCGAACCCGTCAGCTTTCCCTGCCGGACTCTACCCTGCAGGAAGATATAGCTATAGCCCGCAGTGTGCCGGAATTCCGCACCCTCTGGGAGGCAATCTCCGCCCACATCGAACGCATGCAAAGCGAAAATCTCTTGTCCGACGAACTGCGAGAAGTACTCCGCATTGCTCCTACGACCCATTAAGATAAAAATTCAGCCCCCAAAAAAGGGGTAGATTCCACCGGCTCGCGGCGGGAGTTGTGCGCGAAGGTGTCGCTTACTACCCTGCCCTGCCGCGCAGTATGGCGCGCCGTGGGACGCCCGAGGATGTCGTAGGAATAGGATTGCTGCATAATAAAATCCCCATCCCGTAGAAGACTACCCGAACAAAAAAAACGCAAGCTTCCCCACTTTTCGCTTGCTTTTGCAAAAAAATGAGTTAGGATGCAGAAAATTGGTATGCTTACAAACAAAATTCCTCCGCTCATGCTCCTGTAGCAGTATACGTCAAATAAACATACGAAAAAACTCTTTCTTACATTTTCATGAACAAAGCTAAATTTTATATAGCAGTTTTTCTCTGTTGTACTGTATCAGGAAGTTGAATAGAAAATGAGAAAACGTTTATTAAAGAAGTTTTTGTCGCGCATCCGCGAAATAGAAATCTTTTTCCCACAAGAGGTTAATGGTTTTCCGACAAAGGATATCCGCAGACTCGCAGACAATTGCGAATACGATGAGGCATTGGAACATGCCGAACCTTTACTGAATCGACGCTGGATAGATATTGACGTGGAACATTGGTACAAAAATTTTGATTCATCTATTTTACTTACAGTAGAAGCTATGGCTTATTACCTACCTTCCATCATGAGGTTTACTTACATGGAAGAAGCAAGAAAAATACATGGGCAGAATGATACAACGTATGATACAGGACTTACGGAGGATCATTATACGTACCTTTTTTGCGCGTGCGAGGTAGCTACTGATGAAGTGGATCCCTGGCGAGAAAAACGTACAAGAAACTTATACGAAAAATTTAACTTGAAGCAATTGAAAGTTGTAAAGAACTGGATATTATTTCAGCTGGCAAGAGACACAGCATCGCGGTTTGAGCGTTCTATGGCAATGCTTCTTGTAGATCAAGCTATACACAAGAGAGAAGCAGAATGTTGAATGAATGTTGAAATGGATGGTCGTAACACTAATTAGTATTATCAGTATGCGTTTTTTGTTATTAAGCTTCTTCTTTTTTTTAACCTCTAATTCTGGTTCATGTAATGGCGTTACGCACTTTACAGAGGTAGAAACAAGTCAACATCAGATGAGCCCCGTATGGACCTTCGATAATCATGTGCAAAATTTTACAGGAATATCATGGTTTGAAGCAGAAATTGCATTGAAAGAACTGGGATATTGTATTTGTCTTAACGAACGTATCCTTAATGCTGCTAGTAATTTAATTAACTCCAGGAATGAATATTTCAAAGTTGTCAAACCTCCATTAGTGCTATTTGGTCGCAATATATACATAATTATTTTTTTGGATGTAGATTTTGTCATTACAGGACATTCGGTAGTAATGATGCATTGAACCTGATTAAGTTTGTAGGTACTCATGCCTTGTTTTTTTCGATTTTCACTACGAATCAAAGTTAATGTAACTCTTTTTGATAAGCTTTAACAGTAAGAATTCAATAGTCTCTGCGCATATGATATTTTATAGCGAACAGCACAAATAAACTCAAATCCACCACTTATTAGGAGAGCCTGTATGATTCAAAATACACTATTTTCTATCTCTTTTATATTTTACCCAATAGAATACCATCAAAGCAATACATACGAACTTCACGTTAATCCTCATAAAACTAACATCATTCAGCATACAAACCTCACAAAACAATACATAGATTTATACATCAGTCTTTATACATACTTGAAACAGATTAAATCATACAGCACTGCAGAAAGCTTAGCACCTAAGGTGCGAGAGTTATGGGTTCAGTTTCTTTCCGAAGAAATTCGATTCAACGCAAAAAAACATGAAGCCTTAATAAAGCAAACGCTAGAGCAACGAGGTTATTCTATATATGGCTTAAGTGAAGAATTAAATCGAATAATTATTGAAGAGGATTTTTATGATTCAAAATCTTTAAAGAACGCTTTGAAGGTGCTAAATTACAGGGTTAAACTAGAGGATTGAGTGTTATCCGTTTCTTAATATACAAAGAACTAATGGGGATGATAAGCATTTTCCCTTATGTATTTTAAGAGAACAATAAATTGTATTCTTATCATTTGTATCGAACAAAAGACACTTTTGGTTCTGTCATAGTGTTTCTTTACTCGGTGACTTCCCGGAAAATGTTTTTGCTCATAAACAGCCCGAATTGTGTCAGAGCCAACTTTTTTGATGCTGGAGAAAGCTTTATATATTTGACCCTAAGTAGAGAATCGCTCTCTACTTAGGGTTTTGTTTACGCTAATGGCTAAAAATGCAGAAACTTCAGTTGCACCGATGGATAACATTGCGTTAAGTTCTGCTAAATCCATGGAAAACAAACTGAGCACCCACCAGCTCGGTGTGGGAATTGTGCGCAAAGGTATCGCTCACCACCCTGCCCAGCCGCTCTGTATGGCGCGCCGTGGGGCGCCCGGGGATGTCGCATGTGTAGGTGCGCAGCATAATAAAGCGCCCAACCCGTAGGGGCATCCGAACAAAAAAAGCGCAAGCTTCCCCATTTTTCGCTTGTTTTCGCGAAAAAAATGAGTTAGAATGCAGAAAATTGGTATGCTTACAAACAAAATTCCTCCGCTCGTGAGCCAACAGCAGTAGAAAGATGAAACAATCCGCAAAAATCGATACTACAAAGCACTTCGGCACATCAAATAAGCCAAATAAAAGTCATTCCCCGTTATCCGTAGGTCGAAATAAAAGATTTCTTCCCATAAGATTACAGTATGTTTATATATTCATTATCATACTCTTAAACTTAACATCATGTATTCGAACAAACTTTGGCAAATATATTGCCAGTTATGGAAAGAAAATTCTCGATTATCAAGAACTCATTCATATTTCGGATAATACTGTATATCGACTCGATGGAAAATACTATATGAGACTGACAGTAGTTGAGAAACGAGAGCCGACTGCACTTATATATGCCGAAGGGTTCGATATAGAAAAAGACTTACCTTTGTTTGGTATTGCATCTGAACACCGAAAATCCCTGCGATGGAACAATGAAAGCGCTAACTAAACATATTACAATCTTTTTATTATTCATTAGTTGCAATTACAGTATGGCGGATGAACTATTTTTTGAAAAAGAGGCTTATATCTTATTATCAAACCAGATAGTTTCACCAAAAGTCCACTATAATGAAAACGAAATCAGATTATTTATCAACAAATATAAAAGTAGAGAACATTTGAATAAAATGTTAATTCTTTTAACGAGCCGTATTTCAGAAAACACTCTTGGGCCAAGTAAAGAAAATTACGATGAGCTAGCATTAAAAGTTGGCCAATTACTTATAGAAGCGGGTGCTGAAGTTAATTGTAATAACTTATTGATAAACAATTCAATTTCAAATTATTCATATAGTTTAGCATCATATCTTTTAATGCAAGGTGCTCCTGTAGATACGAATAATGCGCATATCTTACTATCTTTAACATGGGTTAATCCTGACTTCAGGGAAACGGAACGTCTAATACTCGCAGAAGAATTGCTAAAATTAGGGATGAATCCCAACGCACGGTCTTCTTATGGAACAACCCCTCTGTGGCATTCTATAGCGACCGGAAACTATAAAATGGCTCAGCTACTACTAGCATACGGAGCAAATCCCGATTTTAAACACGAGCATTACAAGAGCGCCAGAAGTTTACTAAATTCCAAATTACAAAGGGCAATGCATACTAAAAATCAACCAAAGGTGTTAAAATTAAAATGTTTAAAAGAAGCATTAAAGCCAAAGAATTAGCTTTCAGTAGTATAGAGCAACAAAAATATATACTTATCAAAGAAAAATTATACAACTTTTCAGGTCATTTGGAAACAAGGGTTCCAAATGACCTGAAATTAGTTATTTTATTCTGAATAATTTACTATAGTTTTACCATTTTGTTTTATGGAAACACTTCTAGAATAAACAACAGGAATGTTAAATCCATTTGATAATATATTCCACTCTATTATCATATTGTTTTCTATTGTTTTTTCTTTGTATGATGCCTTTCCTCCCCACCAGTAAGGCTCAATATCAGTAGAAGGCAAAGAACCTGATAACGCAACGTGTCTTTTCCCCCATAAATCACGCAAATTGTCATTGCCATTTTCGTAATATGCGATCCGACCATATGAATAAAAAAACGCCAATGAATTCACGGTTATTATACCTTTCGAACATATTTCATAATAATAGTCTTCAGGTTGCATTTTCCAATGGTCATGCCACCTTAAATTATTAAAAACATCGAATGGAGTAATAAAACCATATTGGAAAACGTTCCATGCTTCCCAATAAACATGTTTTTTTGAAACGTATTCAATACCATGTGGATTAGATCCCTTATGATGTTCATAATTTTCCGTATAGACAATTTTTTGGACTATGTATCCTTCGTGCTTTTTTGACTCATCGTCCATCTGAAACTGCCAATAGAAATCAAATGCCCCGTCTATTCTTTCCGCATTGAATAATTTATTCTCCGGAGTCAACAATTTCATACTTAATAACCCAAGATTATCAAAATAATCAATCGGAGAGTTCCTTACATACTTTAAGCTAAAAAGGCCATCTTGTATAATATCATAGCAACACCATCTCCCATTCCAAGCATTATAATACCTCCAATTATAATACACCAGTCCTAATTCGCCATCCCACAGCTCGCTGCTCCACTGGATAGGCTGGGAAATGCTGCCGGAGGCGGTCACTTGCCCGAAGGGGGAGTAGGTGTAGGTGGTAGAGATGGCTCCGGATGGGGAGTAAAGCTCGCAGATGTTCTTGGTGAGGTCGATGCCGTATGTGTACCATGTGCCGTTGATTTGGATGGCCAACGGACGCGTGGCGACAGGCTGAGACGGATCCCACAGGATGTACCACAAAGCAGGGTGGGCGGTGCGGGTGAGATCCAGCGCGGCGATTTGCAGGTAGCCCCT